>JAQCGN010000031.1 GCA_027730605.1 Actinomycetota bacterium | reverse complement strand
CAACACCCCATTATCACCACACTTATTTGGTTAGTGGTTATTACTGCGATATTTATGCCAATTGCAGGAAAGAAATTTAGGAAGGTAACAAGTCGTTAAGCTTGGTAAATTTCAACTTTTTTAATTGAAATTGAAATTTCTTTACCATTAGGTAATACAAAAGATGACTTATCGCCTTCTTTTTTACCAATCACCGCATTTCCTAAAGGTGAATCAGGTGAATAAACATCCATAGTTGCATGAACAGCTTCTTCTCTGGAAACTAACCAAAATCTTTCCGAATCTCCATCAGCAAATTCAACTGTCACCACATGACCAATTGCAATTGTGCCAGTGTCACTTGGAGGAGTTCCTATTTGAACACTTTCCAACATTTGTTTTAGTTGTCTGATGCGGGCTTCGTTTTTTCCTTGTTCTTCTCTGGCTGCGTGGTAGCCACCGTTTTCTTTTAAGTCGCCTTCTTCTCGAGCAAGTTCAATTTTTTTAGTAATTTCACTGCGCATCACACCAGATCTTTCAGCTAATTCGCTAGAAAGACGATCAAAGGATTCTTGGGTTAACCAAGTAGATGCTGTATTCATAGTCTCTAATAATACTTACTTGCCTGAATAAATTGCTGGGGGATCTTGCTGAGGGATATCAATTCCTGGAGCGACCTGTGGTTGAGGAAATAAAGTTGATTTTGGATCATCATCACAATTGATTACCTCAACTGTGAAGGCTTCTTTTGCAGTTTTTAAAACATAATTTATCTGTTTATAATCTTTTCCATCTTGAGGAATTTCTAATATGGCATAACCGATATCAGTCATATAAAAATCTTGTGATCTAAGAAGACACCACACATCCATATCTATGGGGCGATTTATTTCAAAAATGACTTCAACATTATTTTCATCTTTTATATCCCAAGTTAGTAATTTTTCATTTAAGGGAGGAGTGATCACTCTTAATATTCCAGTTGTAACAAAAGCTCCAATAACTAGAATAAAAATTGATCCCACAACAATTAAGAACCAAGGCTTACCTGGCTTTGGATATCTTTCTTGAATGTGTGGTGGCCATAGATCTCGATTGGTTGGCAATTTCATTTCCCCATAGAATTTGATTTGTCATTAAGACTTTAGTGCCTAGATTAAAAGGACAAAAATTGAATCAACTCCGCCTGCTAATGGTGCATGCCCATCCAGATGATGAGGCAAGCAAAGGAGCAGCAACTGTAGCTAAATACGTTGAAGACGGTGTTGAAGTAATGATTGCCACCTGCACTGGTGGTGAGCGTGGGGATGTTTTGAATCCCAAGTTGGACAAACCAGAAATAAAAGAAAATCTCTTCGAAATTAGAAGAAAAGAAATGCAAGAGTCAATAAAAATTCTGGGGGCCAAACACACTTGGTTAGGATTTGTTGATTCTGGGTGGCCTGATGGAGAACCTAAACCACCATTACCGAAAGGTTGTTTTGCCGATATTTCGGTGGAAGAAGCAGCAAAACCTTTAATAAAAGTAATTAGAGAATTTCGACCACAAGTTCTTGTTACTTATGACGAAAATGGTGGATATCCACATCCAGACCACATTCGCTGCCATGAAATAACAATGTTTGCCTATGAGCAATCTGGCAGAGTAAATAAATATGAAGAACTTGGTTTTGCTTGGCAGCCTTTAAAAGTTTATTACCATAGAAGTTTTAGCTTAAGTCAACTAAAAGCAATAGATAATGCTTTCAAAGATTTAGGTAAACCAAATCCATACGCAGAATGGATGGATGAATCAAAAGATGATTCTGACAGAACCACGACACAAATTGAATGTGCTAAGTATTTTGATAAAAGAGATTTAGCACTGCTTGCTCATGCCACCCAGGTTGATCCTGATGGTGATTGGTTTGCTCTACCAACAGAAGTTGCTAAAAGAATTTGGCCCACAGAAGATTACCAATTAGCAATTTCTAGGGTTACTGTTAATACTCCAGAAACCGATTTATTTGCAGGATTAAGATAGATTGCATATATGTTAACTACAATCCTTCTTTTCCTAGCCGAAACTCCTGCACCAGAAATTGATCCTGATCGTGTAAGACCAGGTTTATTAGGCCTTTTGTTTTTCTTTTTATTAGGAACAGCTGTTGCCATAATTTCATATTTTTTAAACAAAAGTTTAAAGAAAACTAAGAAAAGATTTGAAGAAGAGAACTAAAACTTAAAATGCCACCGAGCAGTGACGTGATTGCTTTTGCTATTGCCTCATTTTTGATAATAATTATTCCTGGACCAAGTGTTTTATTTACTATTGGAAGAGGGATTTCTTACGGGAAGAAAGCAGCTTTAGTAAACGTTGCCGGAAATTCAGTGGGAATGTTTATTGGATCTCTTGGTGTGGCAATAGGTATTGGTACTTTTGTGCAAAGCTCTGATATTGCTTATGCATTAGTAGGAGTACTGGGTGGTGGATACTTAGTTTATTTAGGTTATGACACCTATAGAACTAGAAAAGATGTTGCCCAAGCACTTGTTAGCAAAGCTGATCCAAAACCAATGGGTCAACTTTTCAAACAAGGTTTTGTGGTGGGGTTTTTAAACCCCAAGTCTTTAGTTTTCTTTGCCGCAGTTTTACCACAATTTGTTGATCCTAAAAGGGGTCAGATAGTTTTGCAGATGATTTTTCTAGCGGTTATATTTTTTGTGATTGCAGTATTGAGTGATGGTACTTGGGGAATAGTTGCCGGTACAGCCAGGAATTGGCTGGCAGGAACACCAACACGTATTGAAAAAATTAGTGGAGCTGGAGGCTTCATAATCATTGCGCTGGGCGTAAGCGTCATAGTTTCTGCCTTTAACCGTTAACTTTAAGTTGGGCGAGTCGCGCCTCATACGACATTAAATTTCCTCTAGCGTTATTTCATACCTTCTATACAACTGAAATAACGTGTGAGGAGTGCTTTAGTGTCAGCTGCTCGCAGAGCCGAACCAAATATTCGGACCTTTGTGCTTGACACTTCTGTTTTGCTCTCAGATCCAAAAGCGATGTATCGCTTTGCTGAACATGAAGTAGTTATTCCCCTAATTGTTGTCACTGAATTAGAAGTTAAAAGAACTCATCCTGAACTTGGATATTTTGCCCGCGAAGCTCTTCGTCAATTAGACGAAATGAGAGTAGAGCACGGTCGCCTAGATCAACCTATGAAAGTTAACAGTGATGGTGGTGAATTAAGTGTTGATATGTCACATGCAGATTCATCACTTCTCCCAACTGCATTTTTACCACTTGATAATGATGGAAAAATTCTTGCTTGCGCCAAATTACTTTCAACTCAAGGTGCTGATGTTTATGTGGTAAGTAAAGACTTACCAATGCGAGTTAAAGCTTCAGCACTTGGATTATCTGCTCAAGAATACAGAGCAGAATTTGTGGCATCTTCTGGTTGGACTGGAATATCAGAAGTTGATTTAGCCGAAGATGAAGTTAATGATTTATATTCACAGGGATTTATTGATCACGATTTAGCAAGACAACTTCCTTGTCACACAGGTCTTATTCTTACTTCTGCTAAAGGAAGTGCACTGGGACGTGTTACCACTGATAAAAGAATGAAACTTGTCAGAGGAGACATTGATGCTTTTGGAATTCATGGTCGAAGTGCTGAACAAAGACTTGCTTTGGAATTACTACTAGATGAAGATATTGGAATAGTTTCCTTAGGAGGAAGAGCTGGAACTGGAAAAAGTGCTTTAGCGTTGTGTGCAGGATTAGAACATGTTTTGGAAAGAAATAATCATCGAAAAGTAATGGTTTTTAGACCACTTTATGCAGTTGGTGGACAAGATTTAGGTTATTTACCTGGCACTGAAGGTGAAAAAATGAGTCCGTGGGCTCAAGCTGTTTTTGACACACTAGGTGCAGTGGCAAGTCCTGAAGTAATTTCAGAAATCATTGCCAGAGATTTAATTGAAGTTTTGCCCCTAACTCACATTCGGGGAAGATCCTTGCATGATGCTTATGTAATTGTTGATGAAGCCCAAAGTTTGGAAAGAAATGTTTTACTCACAGTTCTTTCAAGAATTGGTAAAGGTTCAAGAGTAGTTTTAACTCACGACATTGCGCAAAGAGATAACTTAAGAGTTGGTCGACATGATGGTGTAGCAGCAGTAGTTGAAAAACTCAAAGGACATCCATTATTTGCTCACATAACATTGACTAGATCTGAAAGATCCCCAATTGCTGCTTTAGTTACAGATTTATTGGAAGATCACGCCGTTTAATTTTTCTTTAACTTAGCTAGATTTTTGTGACAATATTTTTAAGCCAAAAAATCTGGTAAAAGTCATCCTGAGTCAGGACCAACAGGAATTGTCATGCCTAAAGATTTAGTAGTTGCATCAAAGAAATTATTACCTTTATCATCAACCACCACAAATGCTGGAAAATTCTCGATTTCTATTTTCCAAATAGCTTCCATACCTAATTCTTCAAAATCAAGTATCTCTACTTTTTTAATACACTCTTGAGCAAGCAAAGCTGCTGGACCGCCAATAGAACCTAGATAAAAACCACCATTTGTTTTACAAGCATTTGTCACAACTGAACTTCTATTTCCTTTAGCAAGCATGATCATTGAACCACCAGCTTTTTGAAAACGATCAACATAAGAATCCATGCGACCTGCTGTTGTTGGACCGAAAGAACCAGAAGCCATACCAGTTGGTGTTTTAGCAGGTCCTGCGTAATAAACAGCGTGATCTTTCATATATTGCGGCATTGGTTTACCATCATCAAGCATTTGATTAATTTTGGCGTGAGCTAAATCTCGAGCAACAATCATGCAACCGGTTAAAGAAACTCTTGATTTAACTGGAAGTTTAGAAAGTTGAGCTAACACCTCTGACATTGGCTTATTTAAATCAATTTTAGTCATGTCATCATTTAGATGAGTATCAATCACATCTGGTAAAAATTGTGCAGGCTCTGTTTCAAGTTGTTCTAGAAATACTCCGTTTTTGTTTATCTTGGCAAGAATTTGTCTATCAGCAGCACATGAAACAGCAATTGAAACTGGAAGGGATGCACCATGGCGAGGAAGTCTAATTACGCGAACATCATGACAAAAATACTTGCCCCCAAATTGTGCCCCAATACCAAATTTTTGGGACATTTTTAAAACATGGTCTTCCATTGCTAAATCTCTGAAACCATGACCATCAATTGTTCCTTTTACGGGTAATGAGTCCAATGATCTAGTTGTGGCAAGTTTGGCAACTTTTAATGAATACTCTGCACTTGGTCCACCGATAACAATTGCTAAATGATACGGAGGACAAGCTGCTGTGCCTAATAATCTTAATTTTTCATCCAAAAATTCATCTAATTTCGCAGGATTTAATAATGCTTTGGTTTCTTGAAACATTAATGATTTATTTGCAGAACCTCCACCCTTTGCCATGAACATAAAAGAATATTCCAATTCATGTCCTGGTTTGGTGTCAGAGTAAATCTCAATTTGAGCTGGAAGGTTAGTACCAGTGTTTTTTTCTTCCCACATTGAAAGTGGAGCTAGTTGGGAGTAACGCAAGTTCATTTTTTGATATGCATCGAAAATGCCCTCAGAAATTACTTTTTCATCATGTGAATTAGTTATAACATTTGCTCCACGCTTACCGGTGATTATTACTGTTCCAGTGTCTTGACACATTGGCAAAACTCCACCGGCTGAAATATTGGCATTCTTAAGTAAATCAAGTGCGACAAAGCGATCATTATTGCTTGCTTCTGGGTCGTCAAGTATTTTTCTTAATTGTTTTAAGTGATTGGTTCTCAATAGATGTTGAGTATCATGCATGGCTTCAAAAGTTAATTTCTTTATGGTTTCTGGTTCAATTACTAGGAATTCTTTATCTCCAAGTTTTTGTATTTTGAAACCGGATTCAGAGATTTTTCTATACTGGGTTTGGTCTTCACCTAGGGGTAGAAGTTCTGTGTATTTGAACTCAACCATGGTGAAAAATCCTTTCCCAGTTAATCTTTTCACCTCTTAGCCTATTGGCAAGATGTGAAAACGTGAGATATCGGTAACAATAGTGTTTATGAGCGAGAAAAAACCAAGATCTCTACAGTCTGTTTCTGACATGATCAGATCACTTGGAGCTGTTGGAATTTTAGTAGGAGTGCTTGCAACGTTTGTGTGGCTGACCAGAATCGAGTCAGAACAAACAATAAGAGAAGTTGATTGGCAAGCTATTGCTAAAGGTGCGCAATCAAGAACAGAACTTCCAACACTTGGTCCAGTTGGATTAGATAATAAATGGATTGCCACTAGTGCTCGAGTAGAAACAATTGGCCAATTACAAGTTTGGCGAGTTGGAGTAGTCTCACCCAGCACAGAATATGTAAGTGTGATTGTTTCTAAAAGTGAAATCGAAACATTACTTAAGGCTTATGTAAACATTGAAAGTGAAGAAGAAACAACTAAATCTATCGGTAATAAAACTTATAAACTTTTAGAAGATAACATAAATAAAGTTCTTTATATTAATGAAAATGGAATAAATACAATTATTTATTCAACTGCAAATTGGGAAGAAACAACAGTTTTTGTCGAAAAGTTAAAAATTCCTTAATCTTCTTCTACATCTTCATATTCGTCATCTTGGGTTAGTTCTTCTAAACGCTCTTGGGCGTTATCTAAAATAGTTTGACAAAGTGCTGCTAATTGTTCACCTTTTTCCCAAAGTTTTAAGGTTTCTTCAAGTGCCAGATTTCCTGACTCAAGTTGGGTAACAATTTCCTCTAAAGCTGTTCTTGCCTGCTCATAAGACATATTTGCATCTTTTGCCATGTGCTTACTCTATTTCTTCTACTTTGTTACTTGTGCTTTGAGGGAATCTTTTTCAACACGAATGTCGAGTAATTCACCAATTTTGACATCGGCAGATTTTCTCACCAATTTTCCATCTTTTCCTTGCACAATTGCAAAACCTCGAGCAAGAGTTCCAATAGGAGATAGTGTTCGCAGTTGTGCTAATCGTGGCTTAAACCAAGTTTGTTCGGTGTTAATTTTTGTTGTGACTAGATCTCGAAGACCACTTTTAAGATCAAGTAATTCATCTCTGTGTCCTTGAATAAAATCACTTGGGGAATTAAGAGCTGAAGTTTCCAATAACCTTTCTAGCCCAACTTGTTCTCTTTCAATTCGATTACTGATTCTTTCCCGCATTACATCAATAAAGCGATCAATTAAATCAATTTCATCTTCTAGATCAGGAACAATTCTTGTTGCCGCATCTGTTGGGGTTGATGCTCTTAAATCTGCCACGTAATCAAGCAGAGGGGTATCTTGTTCATGTCCAATTGCACTTACGACAGGGATAACAGAAGCTGCAACTGCACGAATTAATAGTTCATCTGAAAAAGGTAAGAGGTCTTCAAAAGATCCACCACCACGAGTAATGACAATTACATCAACTTTATTTTCAGCATTTAGTTGAGACAAACTTGCTCTTACTTCAGCAGAGGATTTAACACCTTGAACCGCGACTTCATGAACATCAAATTCTATTCCTGGCCAACGAAGTTTGGCGTTTTCCATAACATCTTTCATCGCCGCACTAGCCCGACCACAAATTAGACCAATTTTCTTAGGTAAAAATGGAAGTGCTTTTTTTCTTTCTGGAGCAAATAAACCTTCAGCTGCAAGTTTTTGTTTTAATTTTTCTAATTGAATCATTAGTTCACCTAAACCAACAGGTGAAATAGCTTTTCCTCTGATAATTAAGGAACCACGATTCATCCAAAATTCTGGTTTACCGTGCACTAGAACTCTTAAACCACTTGTTATTTCTGTAGGTGAATTTTCAATAACAGATCTATTGAAAACAACATTTAAGGTGGCATCAGCTGAGATATCTCTTAAATCCATAAATACCCAATCAGAACCAGGTCTGATTTTCACCGAAGTTATTTGTCCTTCAATCCATACTGAAGGCATTTGCGTAATTATTTCGGATAGTGCTCTAGCAGCATCCTTAACTTGGATTGCATCTTCTGGTGATTGACCTGTTGCCATAGGAAACAGCGTAGGTGCTCAAGATGCTTAAGACAACGCGAACGCCTACGATAATTATGTGACCACAACTGGAAAAGTGCTTTTAGCAGCCCCTAGAGGATATTGCGCTGGTGTTGATCGCGCTGTTGTCACAGTTGAAAAAGCACTTGATGTTCATGGTGGCCCGGTATATGTGAGAAAACAAATTGTGCATAACAAACATGTGGTTGAAGCTTTAGAAAAACGTGGAGTTATTTTTGTTGATGAATTAAGTGAAGTTCCAGAGGGATCTCTTGTAGTTTTTAGTGCCCACGGAGTTTCCCCCGCAGTTCATGCTGAAGCCAAAGAAAGAAATTTAAAAACGATTGATGCTACTTGTCCATTAGTGACAAAAGTTCATAATGAAGCAAAAAGATTTGCTAAAGACGGATACAAAATTATTTTAATTGGACACGAAGGTCATGAAGAAGTTGAAGGGACTATGGGCGAAGCACCCAACAATATGGTGTTAGTAGATGGACTAGATCAAGTTGAAAAATTAGAAGTTAAAGAAGGCGAAAAGATTGCCTGGTTATCACAAACCACCCTTTCTGTTGATGAAACTTTAGAAACAGTTCATGCATTAAAGAAAAAACTTCCCCTATTAATGGATCCACCATCTGATGACATTTGTTATGCAACACAAAATCGTCAAGCAGCTGTGAAAAATATTGCTCCACAAGTTGATGTTTTAATCGTTGTGGGATCAAGTAATTCTTCAAATTCGGTAAGGCTTGTTGACGTGGCATTAGAAGCTGGTGTTAAAAAATCATTCCGCGTGGATTCAAGAGATGAATTAAAGAAAGAATGGTTTGCAGGAGTAAAATCTGTTGGTTTAACAAGTGGGGCTTCAGTTCCTGAAGAACTCGTTGATGGAGTACTTGCTTGGTTAAGTGAGAACGGTTATGGCGATGTAGAAGAAGTAGAAACCATTGAAGAACACATTACTTTTTCTTTACCTGTAGAAATTAGAAAAGATTTAAAAGCAGCCGGTAAGGCTTAAGCACTTCTTCTAACTCTTAAAAACACAATGGCAAATGCCAGTGCTGTTGAGCCAATCATCCAAGGTGCATTAAAGGCTAAAGTTGTCAAAATCATGGCACTTTGTTTTAAAAGAAAAGAACCCGTGGGACTAAGTGTTAGTTGACCCAAAATCAGCGCTACAAAAAAATATGCAATAGGGCCTGCAATAACTGGATCCCAAGCATTTCTCATATCAATTGTGGCAGCTAAATAAAGCAAGGTAATTGAATAAGCAAAACTTGTAATAATTCCTACTCGTCCAGTTAACAAAACATCAATTAGACCAAGAATTAATGGCACCACAATTATTAATAGGGCAGCAGTTTTAGCTGGTAGTGGTGGTTGTAGCCAAGAAACTCTGTCTGAAAAAGCAACTTTATCTTTAGTCTTTTGAGAAAGCTGTTCTGTAATTACTTGATTTGGGGAAGTTCCTTTGTAGAAATCTTCAACTTTTTTAGCAATTTCTTGTGAATCAGCAAATTTATCTTCAGAAGTTTTTTCTCGTCTTCTCGCCAAAGCAGGAAATGCTTTTTCACTTTGGGGACCAGTTGCACCAACCGCGCGGTAATAGCGTGGTTCTAGTTCTCGACGATTTTCTTCACTCACAAATAAGACCCTAGCGAACTTATCAGGACTAATCCTCTAAGCCTTCAATTTCTAGGCGAGCATTTTCGCCACTAAAGCGTGATTTTGATAACCCTGTGGAAACTTCATCGGGAGCTTCTATTTGTTTAGTGGTGGGCACACCTTTTTGTGCCAACTTTTTGGCTTGTGAAACTGCTTGACGATCAAATGATGAAACAAATGAGTTGTAACCATCAACTGCTTTACTTAAACCAGATCTCATAGTGTCAATATGTTCCACAAGTTTTACCAAGCGCTTTAACATTTCAGCACCCATATTTCTGATCTCTTCAGCATTATTATTTAGATCCCTTTCACTCCAACCAAATGAAATTGTTCTCAACAAACCAAGCATGGTGGTAGGAGTGGCAGGTATTACATTTTTACCAAAAGCTTTTTCTAACAATAATCCATCAAAATCAAGAGCTGAGGTCAAGAGAGATTCAAAAGGTAGGAATAAAATAACAAAGTTTGGTGATTTTGCTGAAGTTGTTTGGTATTCCTTAGCTGATAATTCGTTGACCCTTTTTCCTAAATCTTTCGCATGTTTATCAAGTAATACTGCTTTTTCTGCTTGATCATTTGAACCCATTGCTTCAAAGAATGCATCCCAAGGAAACTTGGCATCGATTAATACTTCACCACCTCCTGCTAGCAAAATAGAAATATCCGGTCTTGCGACCCCATCAACTCCTGCTCTGGAGTCTTGTCTTTGAAAATGTGTTCCTTCTAAAAGTCCTGCATGTTTGAGTAGTTGCTCTAATTGCATTTCACCGTATTGACCACGAGTTTGGCCCTTACCCATTGCAGAAGCAATTTGTCGGGTGGCAACTTCAAGTGATTCATTTCTTTCCCTTACTAATTCCATTTCGGTTTTTAACATTGACTCAGCCATACTGCGTCGTCTATCGGCATCCTCTGATTTTGTTTTTAATTCAGATAATGCTTCTTGCACCGGTTTTAGCATCTGATCAATACTGGAAGATGCCAACGATGCTTTCTCTAAAGCACTATTTCTTTCCTCTAAAGACTGAACTTTGCCACTAAGTAAAACAGATCTTTGACGGCCAATAAACCAAGCAAAAGGCGTAGCAATCACAACACCAATCACAATTCCTAGAATTAAAGATGAGGTTTGCATAGATATAAGTCTGTATTAATGGGCTGACATTTTCATTTTGGCCACGCCCGTAAGATGGTGCATATGGCATTGTCAGTGGGCATCGTTGGCTTGCCAAATGTAGGCAAATCAACCCTTTTCAATGCACTCACAAAAAATAATGTTTTAGCAGCTAATTACCCTTTTGCCACAATTGAGCCCAACGTAGGAATTGTGGGGGTTCCTGATGAAAGACTAAAAACTTTAGCTTCAATATTTGAATCCAAGGAAATACTTCCCGCTTCTGTTTCTTTTGTTGATATTGCAGGAATTGTTAAAGGTGCATCAGAAGGTGCAGGGTTAGGCAATAAATTTTTAGCAAATATTCGAGAAACCGATGCCATATGTCAAGTAATTAGAGTTTTTAATGATCCAGATGTGGTGCACGTTGATGGAAAAATTTCACCTCTTGATGACATTGAAACAATAAACACTGAATTAATTTTGGCAGATATTCAATCGATTGATAAAGCGATTCCTAGATTACAAAAAGAAGCCAGAGGCAATAAAGAAAAAACTGTAATTCTAGAAGAAGCAGAAAAAGCCCGAAAAGCACTTGATGAAGGTAAAACTGTTTTTGCAGCTAAATTAGATATGGAACTACTAAAAGAGTTATTTCTTCTCACCGCAAAGCCATTTTTGTATGTTTTCAATGTTGATGAATCAGGGTTAGGAAATGAAGAATTACAAGCTCCTTTAAGAAAACTGGTGGAGCCAGCTGAAGCAATTTTTGTGAATGCAAAACTTGAAACTGATTTAGCTGAATTGTCTGAGGAAGAAGCAAAAGAATTATTGGAATCAGTTGGGCAAAGTGAATCAGGTTTAGCAAGACTGGCTAGAGTTGCCTTTGACACACTTGGATTACAGACTTATTTAACGGCCGGGCCTAAAGAAGCAAGAGCCTGGACAATTCATAAGGGAGACACCGCACCTATGGCTGCGGGTGTTATTCACACTGATTTCCAAAAAGGTTTCATCAAAGCAGAAATTATCTCTTTTAAAGATTTAGTTGAAGCAGGTTCCATGGTGGAAGCAAAATCAAAAGGAAAAGTAAGAATAGAAGGAAAAGATTACGCCATGCAAGATGGTGACGTAGTTGAATTCAGGTTCAACGTTTAAAGGGATAAATGACAAATATTAAAACAAGAGATGACATTAGAAACTTAGCAATTATTGCCCACGTTGATCATGGCAAAACAACATTGGTTGATGCGATGTTATGGCAGTCAGGTGCTTTTAGAGCTAACCAAGATGTGAATGAACGAGTCATGGACTCAACAGATTTAGAAAGAGAAAAAGGAATTACCATTTTGGCAAAAAATACTGCCATTAATTACACAGATCCAGAACTTGCCCCAAATGGTGTAATCATCAACATCATTGACACACCAGGCCACGCTGATTTTGGTGGCGAAGTTGAACGCGGACTTGAAATGGTTGACGGTGTTGTTTTATTAGTTGATGCAAGTGAAGGCCCACTGCCACAAACAAGATTTGTGTTAAGAAAAGCTTTCCAAAAAAGATTACCTGTAATTTTAGTAATTAACAAAACAGATCGTTCAGATTCAAGAATTGATGCTGTGGTTAATGAAACCTATGATTTATTTATTGATTTAGCTGATGATTCCATGGTTAACGTTTTGGAATTTCCAATTATTTATGCATCAGCAAGAGCCGGTAAAGCAAGTTTGACTAAACCAGCAGATGGCACAGTTCCTGATTCAGAAAATTTAAGACCCTTGTTTGAAACAATTCTTAAAACTGTTCCAGCACCTACTTATACAGAAGGTGCACCACTACAAGCTCACGTTACAAACCTTGATGCTTCTGCTTATCTTGGTCGACTTGCGCTATGTCGAGTAAGAAATGGTTACATCAAAAAAGGTCAAACAGCTGCCTGGATGAAAACCAATGGCGAAGTTGTGAAAGTAAAAATTAGTGAATTACTTATTACCCAGGCATTAGAACGAGTTCCAGTTGATCAAGCAGGTCCTGGAGATCTAATTGCAGTAGCAGGAATTGAAGAAATCACCATTGGTGAAACATTGGCAGATCCTGATAATCCTGTTGCTTTGCCACTTATCACAGTTGATGAGCCAAGTATTTCTATGTTTATTGGCACAAACACTTCACCTTTAGCTGGAAAATCTGGTACCAAAATGACAGCTCGTTTGTTAAAAAACAGACTTGATGCCGAACTAATCGGAAACGTTTCCTTAAGAGTTTTTGACACAGATCGCCCTGATACTTGGGAAGTTCAAGGACGAGGCGAATTACAACTTGCAATCTTGGTTGAAATTATGCGCCGTGAAGGTTTTGAATTAACTGTGGGAAAACCACAAGTTGTGACTAGAACTATTGATGGCAAACTTTCTGAACCAGTTGAAAGATTAACAATTGATGTTCCAGAAGATTATGTAGGTGTAGTAACACAATTGTTAGGTTTAAGAAAAGGTCGCATGGAACAAATGACAAACCACGGCAGTGGTTGGGTTCGAATGGAATATTTAGTTCCAGCACGAGGACTCATTGGTTTTAGAACAGAATTCTTAACTGAAACTCGTGGAACAGGATTAATGCATCATGTGTTTGAACGATATGAGCCATGGCACGGTGAAGTTAAAACTAGAGCAAACGGATCTTTGGTGGCCGATAGATCAGGAGTTACTACCGGTTACGCAGCTTTTTCAATCCAAGAACGTGGATCACTATTTATTGGACCAGGTGTAGAAGTTTATGAAGGAATGATCATTGGGGAAAATGCTCGTGCTGATGATATGGATGTAAATATCACAAAAGAGAAAAAATTAACAAACATGAGAGCTTCTGGTTCGGATGACACAGTTCATTTAGTTCCACCACGAAATCTGTCCCTTGAACAAGCTTTAGAATTCTTAAGAGAAGACGAATGTGCTGAAGTAACACCAGCTACCGTTCGAATTCGAAAAGTAATCTTGAATGCTGGTGAGCGAAATCGTGCTCGCAACAAAAACAAATAAACTAGTTATTTAAATTTGTTTTAAAGAAATCTAGTTGCATTCGTAACAGATTTTCTGTTGTAACTTCTTGTGGAGTCATGTGACTTACCCCCGGTAGGGGCACAAACTTGTGAAGATTTTGGTGAGCAGGAAATTTCTCAATCAAGTTAAGGGAATGCATCGCTAAAACATTGTCATCTGCTAAACCATGGATCAGTAATAAAGGTCTAGTTAATTTTTGAGCTCGATTTATCAAAGAGAACTGCTCGTATTTTGATTCATCACTATTGGGATTGCCCAAATATCGTTCGGAATAAGCAGTGTCATACCAACGTAAATCTGTCACCGGTGCTCCGGCAATACCTGCATGAAATCTCTCAGGTGCATCTAAAACTGCCAAAGCTGCTAAATATCCTCCGAAAGACCAACCAGTAATTCCTACATTGTTTAGATCCAATAATCCGGGATAGTTTTTATTTGTTTGATCAAGAGCAGTTATTTGGTCTGCAACTATTTTTTCAGCCCAGTTTTCAAATATTTCATATTCCCAACTTTTTCCTCGCCCAGGTGTGCCACGGTTATCAGCCACAATGACAACAAAACCCTGATCTGCGATCCACTGCTCACTTAAATATGTTGCAGCATTTTTCATACAACTTGCAAAATGTGGTCCTCCGTAAGGAGACATTATGACGGGAAGATTCTTTTCATCTTTTAACCAAGTTGGTAAAACTACTGAGGTGGAAATCTTTGATTTACCTGAATCAAAATATTCAATTCTTGGATTAAATTCAGGAAAGTCCTGGTGATCTTTTATCACAAATTGATTTTGGCCATTATGAACACTGATTTTTCTGGCCCAACTTGATTGGTTTGATTCAATAACAAGTGTGAGGTGTTCTTTCTTCCCACCAACTACATAGCCATCTGTTTGACCAATGCTGGTGGACTTTCCCTTCCAATCAACGAGCACTAGCGAAGAACTGTTTTGGTGTGAACTTACTTGTAAAAGAAAGCCTTCTTTATCAACATTGAGTATTGCTCGGGCGTCATAGCTTGAATCAGTTAGAGCAAGCCCATCAACAAATAAAGATCTGTGGTCTTTTCCTTCCAATGTGATCAGGTGATTTTCAAATATTTGAGGCGAACCCGGTATTACTTCAACCCATGCTGGGTGGTTTTGGGCCCATAAATCAACTTGGTTTTTAGTGTTTAAGTCGAATTGTTTTAAGACCATTGTTTTTTGATCTCTTGTTAAAAGTGTTAAATTCACATTATTTGAGGAGTTAAAATCGACATCGGTTACGTATTCAAATTCATTCTTATTGATTTCTAATTTTATTTTATTACCTTGCAAATCTGTGATAAAAA
>JAQCGN010000030.1 GCA_027730605.1 Actinomycetota bacterium | reverse complement strand
AAGTTAATGTGGGTGAATCTGGTGAACTAATTGCTAAAGGTCCTCAAATCATGCTTGGTTATTGGAATAATGCAAAAGAATCTTCTGCCACCATTAAAGATGGCTGGTTATACACCGGAGACATTGCACAAATGGATGAAGACGGTTATTTCCAAATAGTAGATCGCAAAAAAGATGTGATCTTGGTAAGTGGATTTAACGTTTATCCAAATGAAATTGAAGAACAAATCGCCAAAATTCCAGGAGTTAAAGAAGTTGGTGTTATCGGATTACCAGATGAAAACACTGGGGAAAGAGTTTGTGCCTACATTGTTTCCACCTCAGGAACTATTACACAAGCCCAAGTTATTGCACATTGCGAAAAATCTTTAGCCAGATACAAATTACCTAAATCAGTTGTGATTGTTAATGAATTGCCAAAAAGTCCAATTGGAAAAATTCTTCGACGAGAGTTACGCAAAGTAGAACTAAACGCCTCTTCAAGCCAAAACCAGAAAGGTGCCTAATGAAATTTGCATCCCTGTTAATTGCAGCACAAGCTGAAGTTTCAGAGCAAGATGTTGTAACACCATTTGAAGAAATACTGCTCGTGATTATGGTGTTTGTGATCATGTTTGGTTTAGGAGCTGGATTAACACCTAGAGATTTTCGCCAAGCACTACGTCGTCCTTGGGGTCTGATTATTGGTTGGGTTACCCAATTTGGAATCATGCCACTCTTGGCCTACTTCTTGATCATTACTTTTCTATTTCAATTACCAAAAGAATATGCCATCCCGGTAGCAATTGGGGCCATGATTATGGGAAGTGTTCCCGCAGGAACTACTTCCAATATTTTTACCTATTTTTCCAAAGGTAATTTGGCACTGAGTGTGATCATGACTACAAATTCGACTTTATGGGCTGTTTTGATGACACCACTATCTTTAATTATTTTCTTAGGTTTATTGATTCCAGATGGTGCCGGTTCCCAACAAATCCCACCTCGAAACATTATTGTTACCTTAATAATTTTATTAATTCCAGTTGTTTTGGGAATGTTAATTAGAAAATACAGTGCCAATATTGGAGCAGTTTTAGAATTAATGGGTGGCTTAGTTGGAGTTTTCTTTATTTTATTCTTACTCTCAACTTGGGTACCAAGAAACTGGGGACTACTTTCCTCTACTCCTTGGCAAACCTATGTGGTGGCAATTGGTCTTGGATTATTCGGAATAATAATCGCCTATCTACTAACCCGTGGATTCAAAATGCATCCAATGAATGCGCGCACCATTGCACTAGAAACAGGTATTCAAAACGGTCCATTGGCACTAGCCATTGTGCTCTTGAACTTCAGCGGAGATCCAACAATTGGATTGGTACTTATAGTGCCAGCTCTTTACTCATTGTTTATTGTGCTCATCGCAACAGCTGTGACAATCTGGTTTAGAAAAGCAAATCTGGCAGAAGAACAAAAAATTCCAAGCCTTCTTTAATCAGAGCATCAATACAGTAGTTTGACTTTATGGTTGAAACTTTTGATTGTGTAATTCTGGGTGGTGGGCACAACGGTTTAACCAGTGCTGCTTATCTTGCTAAAGCCAACAAATCCGTTTTAGTCCTGGAAGCCCTGAATGAAACCGGTGGTGCTGCAGTATCGGTCAAACCATTTAAAGGTTTAGATGCCAATCTTTCCCGCTATTCTTATTTAGTTTCTCTTCTGCCCCAACAAATCATTGATGATCTTGGGTTAAAACTTAATTTGATTTCTAGAACAGTTGGTTCATACACACCAGTTAGTCAAAACGGTAAAGAAACTGGTCTTTTAGTGGAAAGAAATTGGGGTGAGAAAACAAAACAATCCTTTGAATCTGTCACCGGTTCACTTGATGAATTCAATACTTGGAGTGATTTTTATACCCGTATTGAAAAAGCAGCCCAAGTCATTGCCCCAACACTTCTTGAACCTTTAATTAGCCAAGCAGAATTAAAAAACAAGGTAATTGCGGCAACGGATGAAGAAACCTATAACTGGTTATTCAAAGTACCAATTACCCAAACAATTGAAGAATTATTTAAAAATGATGTTGTCCGCGGTGTAGTTTTAACTGATGCTTTAATTGGGACTTTTACAGATGGTAGAGATCAAGAATTGCTAGGCAATAGATGCTTTCTCTATCACCTAATTGGCAATGGCAACGGTGAATGGAGAGTTCCCCAAGGTGGCATCGGACAAGTAAGTAAAGCCTTAAATCAAAGGGCAGTAGAACTTGGTGCAGTGATAAGAACCAATAGCAAAGTCACAAAAGTTGTTTCTGATGGCAAGACAGCTCTGGTTAGCTATCTTGATAAAGATGGAAGCTTAAAAGAAGTCAGCACTAAATTTGTCCTGAGCAATATGGCACCAGATGTTTTAAACAAGGTTTTAGGCAGAGCCAGTGAATCAAAGACTGAAGGTTGTCAAGTAAAGATCAACATGTTGTTAACAAGATTGCCCAAACTTAAATCAGGGGAAGATCCAAGCCTTGCTTTCAGAGGAACTTTGCATGTTAACGAGAAGTTATCTGAATTGGATAAATCCTTTAATGAAGCAAAAGCAGGAAAAATTCCAGCAGTTTTACCTTCAGAAATTTATTGTCACACCTTGACTGATGATTCAATTCTTTCCCCAGAATTAAAGGCGAAGGGATACCAGACAATTACTCTGTTTGGATTAAATATTCCTGCTTCCCTATTTGATTTAGATCATGACCAGAAAAGACAAAAGGTAAAAGAGCTTTACCTTGATGGATTAAATTCATTCTTCAGTGAAAAAATAGAAGACTGCCTTGCAATTGATGCTGATGGAAATCCCTGCATTGAGGTTAAGACACCACAAGATATTGAGGATTCTGTATTTTTACCTCGAGGAAATATTTTTCAAAGAGAACTGCAATGGCCTTTTGCTGAAAATGAGAATGAAATAGGCAGATGGGGTGTGGAAACCGATCTTGCCAACATTTTTATTTGTGGTGCTGGTGCCAAGCGAGGTGGTGGAGTAAGTGGAATTCCAGGAAGAAACGCTGCTCAAGCAGTATTAATGACAGGACTTGTTTAGAGCTTGCAAGCGCCAATAGTTATATGGCAGTGGGGTTAGAAAACCAACAACTAACATGATTGGAATAACCCACCAAGTTAGTTTTGCTCCCCCAGTTAACAACACATCGGTCACATTCATTGCAACTTCCATTGAGATCATAGAAATTAAACTCATACCAATTGCTGTTTTAAAAGCAAGATTTAATGCCATTTGACGAGACAAGATGAATGTTTCTAACATTATTGATGTGATCAAACCATTTATAATTGCCAGAATCATAATTGCCAACACTGGCCAAGCAATTTGATTGATTTGAAAATATGCAATCGTTCCAAAATCACCAATCGAGCAACCCAACAAACACCACAGAGTATTCTTAGAGGCTTGTTTCCAAGTAGTAGTTACTTTCCAGGAAATATTCATCGTCATTGTGCTCATAAGTTAACTCTACTCCTAATTTTTAAATCATCCAGCTTTCAGACGAGTCATATTCGGCTTTTGTGATTAATTTCTGATCAGCACCAACTGCAACTGTGTCGGAGGCCACATTTTTTGTGATTACTGCATTTGCGCCCACAATTGCATTTTTACCTATTGTGATGTTGCCCAAAATTTTTGCACCTGCACCAATTAATACACCATCTTCAATGGTGGGATGTCTTTTACCTTTACTAAAGGTTCTGCCCCCCAGTGTTACTCCGTGATAAAACATCACATCATCACCAATGACGGCTGTTTCACCAATTACTACACCCATGCCGTGATCAATGAAGAATCTTCTTCCAATTTGTGCACCGGGATGAATTTCAATACCCGTTAAAGAGCGGTTATAGTTTGACATCAGTCGTGCCACTAAATAAAGTTTTCTTTTCCAAATCCAGTGTGCGATTCTGTGTAACCACACCGCATGCAAACCCGGTGATGCTAGAACTAATTCTAGTTTTGACCGTGGTGCCGGATCTCTTTTAAGAGCCGAATTTATATCCTCTTTAAATCTAATCATTAATCCTGTAAATCCTGATACAAAACAGTTGACAAGTAACGTTCTCCAAAGGAAGGAATAATTACCACAATTATTTTGCCATCAAATTCTGGTCTCTTTGCAACTTGGGAAACTGCCCAAAGTGCTGCACCTGATGAAATACCGGCAAGAATTCCTTCTTCGGCTCCTGCTCGTCTGGCATATTTAATTGCTTCTTCATTTGGTGCATCTAAGACTTCATCGTAAACATTTCTATCCAAAATATCTGGAATAAAGTTTGCACCAATTCCTTGCAAAGGGTGACCTGCTGGTGTTCCACCATTAAGAATTGGTGATGCTGCGGGTTCTACTGCAATTATTTTTATGTCAGGATTCTTTTCTTTTAAAACTTGCCCAATACCTGTGATAGTTCCACCGGTACCAATTCCTGCAACAACTGCAGCAACTTTTCCATCTGTGTCATTCCAGATTTCTTGAGCTGTGGTTTGTCGGTGAATTTCTGGGTTTGCTGGATTTACGAATTGACCAATCGCAATTGCACCTTGAGTGCTACTTATTTCTTGAGCTTTTGCAACTGCACCTTTCATGCCTTCTGTGCCAGGGGTTAGAACCAGTTGTGCACCATAGGCCTTAATTAAGGTTCTGCGTTCCTTACTTACTGAATCTGGCATTGTCAAAATAACTTTGTAACCTCTTGCTGCCCCAACCATGGCTAAGGCCACACCAGTATTTCCAGAAGTAGCTTCCACAATGGATCCACCAGGTTTTAATTTTCCAGTTTTTTCAGCATCATCAATCATGGCGATTCCGATGCGATCTTTAACTGTTGATGATGGATTATAAAATTCTAATTTTGCGTATACCTGGGCTTTAGCGCCATCAGTGATTCGATTAATTTTTACAAGTGGGGTGTTTCCTACAACTTGTGTGATGTTGTCATAAAGCTTCATCTAGTAACGCTCCTAAATAGTGGGTGGCCAAATACTATCGTTAGTTTAGATGCCAATAGAAGCCTTCGCGACCTGGATAAATTACTTGCAAAGACTTTGCAATAGATAACTCTTAACCTTTTTTACCCACCAAATGTGCGCTATTTTCAATACTACGGGAGGATGTAATTATGAATCATTGGGAACTAATTACTGGTGTGATTTCAGTATCAACGATCTTTGGATTATTTTTACATTTCACCCGCGGCAAAATGACCAGTAAATATTCAAAAGAAGTGTTATTTAAAGAATTAGGTTTAGTACTTACCCTAGGTAAAAAAGCGACTATTTTACAATTTAAAACAGAATTTTGCTCAGTTTGTCCTGGTGTGAAGAGACAAATAAATGAACTCATAAAACACGATACAGATATCGCATTTTATGAGATTGATGCTGTTGAGAAAATTGAACTAGCAAAAAAACTACATGTCAAAAGCTCACCCACTATTTTGTTTTTTACCGAAGACGGCTTAGAAGAAGGTCGAATCATCGGTGTGCCTAAAAAGAATGAAGTTAAAAATACCCTAGAAAAAATCACTACTATAACGATGGAGAAAACAAATGCAAATTGATGCCAGAGGTCCTAGATTTGGGGCGGCCATAACTTTAGTCGTGTTGTTGTTAGTGATCTATTTTGATAGTGCGCCATTGCTTGCCTTTCAAACCCTGGTTTGGGGAATTGGTGCCATAGCTGGTCCCCACAGAAGTCCCTATGGTTTTATTTTTAAAACTCTTGTTAAGCCCAGACTTAAAAAGACTGGTGAATTAGAAAACGTTAAACCACCACAATTTTCGATGTTAGTTGGATTTATATTTGGTGCAGTAGGTCTAGTTGGAGTAGCAATTGGCAGCCCAACCGTATTTTTGATTGCAACATCGTTTGCTTTAGCTGCAGCATTCTTAAATGCTGTATTTAACTTTTGTCTGGGTTGCGAAATGTATTTGCTACTAGTCAAAGCAAGACTAGTTCGTTAAACCTTTTCTTTAACTCCAACAAGTTGTCTCATCGCTGGTGCTACTTTCTTAAAGTAAATCTCCACGAAGCTTAAATGCTGTAGCAACTCTTTCAACAGAGACTACAAATGCTGCTGTTCTTAAATCGCAACCATATTTTTGTGAAGCGTCCCAAGTGGCATCAAAAGCTATTTTCATTCGAGTATCAAGTTCATCTCTAAATCTTTCGATTGGCCACCTAAATTCTTGAATATTTTGAGTCCATTCAAAATATGAACCCATCACACCACCAGCGTTAGCCAAAATATCTGGCACAACTACCACTCCACGCTTTTGCAATGCAGCATCGGCTGAAAGTGTTAATGGTTGGTTTGCTCCTTCAACAATAATTTTTGCTTGAACTTTCTCATGATTGGAATCATTTATTACTCCACCAAGGGCTGCTGGAATCAATAGATCACAATCCATAGTCAATATCTCCTCACCCTTGATATCTTTACCGTCAGAAATTTCAGATACTTTTTTGTGTTTGCCAATAATTTCTTTGATATTGAAACCTTTGTCATTGATTTTGCCACCACTAACATCGGCTAAACCAACAACTTTCATGCCTGCTTCTTGTGCAGCTAAAGCTGCATAAACGCCCACGTTTCCAAAACCTTGTATGGCAACTCTGATTTCACTTGGTTTCTTATTTATCTTTTCCAAAGCGCCAAGTGTCACACCAATGACACCTCGCCCAGTTGCTTCTTCTCGACCAGGGGCACCAAATAATCCAAGTGGTTTACCAGTTACTACAGCTGGTGAAAATCCATTGATTCTTTGATACTCATCCATAATCCAAGCCATAGTTTGAGCATCTGTTCCCAAATCCGGTGCTGGCACATCGCGATGTGGACCAAGAATATTAACCATTGTTCTGGTCCATCTTCTGGTTACTTCTTCTTTCTCACGAACACTTAAAGAAGTTGGATCAACTGTTACTCCACCTTTACCGCCACCAAATGGCACATCAACAAGTGCAGTTTTCCAAGTCATAAGACTTGCTAATGCTCTTACTTCATCTAAATCAACTGATTGGTGATATCTAATGCCACCTTTTCTTGGACCTCTGGCTGAAGAATGTTGAATTCGATAACCAGTTAAAACATCAATCCCGCCAGATTCTCTTCTTAGGGGAATGGAAATAATTAATTCACGTTCTGAAGTTGAAAAAGCTTTAATAAAATCTTTAGAAAGTTTAAGTAATTCACCTGCTCTAAATACGTAAGCGTTTACTTCTTCTAGTGCACTAGCGCCTTTGTCATGCATTTTGACCTTCTTTTCTTAGTTCTATCTTAGGTCCAAACAGGCTCTTGAACTTCCTTAACATTGCCCTCTTTATCAAGTAGGAAAAAACGGTCAAAGTTCTGCACAAACCACCTATCATGAGTAACAGTCAACACAGTTCCGTCAAACACATCTAGAGCAGCTTCCAGGGCTTCACTACTTGTTATATCCAAGTTATCTGTTGGTTCATCCAAAAGTAGCAAAGTTGCACCTGAAAGTTCCAGTAAACATATTTGAAATCTTGCTTGCTGTCCCCCAGATAAAGTTAAAAACAATTGATCAGATTGTGCCCCTAAACCATATCTGGACAATGTTCCAACCGCTGCTGCAATTTGTAGTGATTTTTCTTCCCACAAAATTTCGGTTAAAGTTTTTCTACTCCATTCAGGATGATCATGAGTTTGAGCAAACCAACCCGGAACGACTCTGGAACCTAGTTTCCAATCACCTATGTGTCTAACTGTTTCATCTCCACCTAAAAGTCTTAAGAAATGTGATTTACCTGTTCCGTTTCCACCCAGAAAGGCAACTCTTTCACCGTAAAACAATTCCATATCAAATGGTTTAGTTAAATCAGTAAGTTGTAAATTTTTACAAACAATTGCTCTAACAGCTGTTCTGCCACCTTTAAGTTTCATTTTTAGTCTTTGTGGTGGAGGGGGTGCTTGAGGAGCTCCTGCTTCTTCAAATCTTTTTAACCTTGTTTGCATGGCACGATATTTTGGTGCCATTGCTGGTGAGGATTTAGTTTGCATGTGCAAAGTTTGAACAAGATCTTTTAATCTTTGATGCTCATCTTCCCAACGCTTTAGTAATTCACCTAATCTTTCGTGACGTTCTTGTCTTGCTTCGTAATAAGTACCAAATCCTTTTCCATGCACCCAAGATGTACCACCTTCAATGGTGATTATTCGATCAGCTGCTCTTGTTAACAAAGTTCTATCGTGGCTAATTAACAGTATTGTTTTTGATGATTCTCTTAATTGATCTTCCAACCAATTCTTAGCTGGCACATCAAGGTAGTTATCTGGTTCATCCAGTAATAGAACTTGATCAGGGCCTCGAAGCAGTGCTTCTAGGATTAATCTTTTTGCTTGACCACCAGAAAGTGTTTTTAGTTCACGAAATTTACATTTCTCATATTCCATACCAACTGCTGCTTGACAACACACATCCCACAAAATTTCGTTGTCATAACCACCTGCGTCAGCGTATTCAGCTAATGCGTGGGCATATTTCATTTGAATTTCTTCACTTTCATCTTCCATCATTGCTAATTCACATGCTTCAACGTGTTTCATTGCTTCTTGAATTCTTTTAGGGGAAACAACTTTTAGGGCATCTGCAACTGTGGCATTTAATCCCAGTGAGGCAAGTGCTGTGTCATTTTCTTCAACTTTTTTAGCAGCCCCTGTTAGAAGCTGTGGCATCACACCTAAACCACCAGAAACCGAAGTTGAACCTTCATCAGCATTTAAAACACCGGTGATGATTTTGAAAAGAGTTGATTTTCCTGCACCGTTGTCGCCAACTAAGGCTGCGGTGATGCCTTCACCTACTCGAAAAGAAACATCATCAAATAACAGTCGACCTGTGGGAAGGCGGTATGCAATGCCGTTAACTTCGATTGCACCCATAGGCCCCCAACTTAGTCGACACATCCTTTCTTTGTTCACTAGAGCAGAAACCAGTTTTTTCACCTAGGCTTAAGTTCATGAAACGGGTTTCGTCTTCGGGTTTATTAACTGCAGGTCTTTTAATTGCTACTGCGTTGTTAGTTGGTTGCTCTAGTAGTGCAACAGATAACAAAAATACTACTAATGGCAAGTGTGGTGATGAACAAAAAATTTCTGTCACAGATCACATAAGTTCTCAAATTTCAGCTTTTGAGCAAAAGAATTGGGATAAAGCTTATGGATATGCCTCGGCATCATTTCAAGAATCAATCAACAAAGATGCTTTTCAAGCAATTATTTTGCGGCAATATTCTTTTTTAATCAATAATTCTGGCTACACTTTTGGTGATTGCACAGCAAACCCGGAGGGTATTTTGCAAAATATCACAATCAAATCTGATTCTCAAACTTATGAATTAATTTATAACCTAATTTTAGAAGAGGGCGCTTTAGGAATAGATGCCGCCACAATTCTCACAGCCTCAGAAAATGTGGCCATCTAGTTTTTAAGCATTAAAAAAGGCTGGGCATATTTGCCCAGCCTTTAATATTTTTTAACTCTTTATGAACAACCGCTGGTGTTGCCGCATCCTTCACAGACAAAGCATGATCCAGCCATTCTCATCTTCACACCACAAGTCATACAAAGTGGTGCATCTGATTTCAAACCTGTTAGAGATTCCAAGACTTCCATGGAACTTCTGGCAGGTGCTGCACTGTTTGTTTTTTCAACAACAGGCAAAGTTGTGGTTGGAATGAAATCTGTTGTCACAGCTTCGATTTCAGCAGGAACACCATAAGACTCGTTTACTGCATTTTTTCTTTCTTCCGCAGTAAAGATTCCCAATGCACTTCTGTGTTCTTCTGGCAAGTAATCCAGAGCTAATCTTCTGAAGATGTAATCCATTACAGATTGAGCGATACGAATATCTTCGTCATCGGTCATTCCTGATGGTTCAAATCTCATGTTGGTGAATTTTTGAACGTATTGTTCTAGTGGTACACCGTATTGCAAACCAATTGACACAGCAATTGAGAATGCATCCATGATGCCAGCAAGAGTTGAACCTTGCTTACTCATCTTCAAGAACACTTCACCTAAACGACCATCGGCATAAGCAGAAGTTGTCATGTAACCTTCGGCTCCTGCTACTGAGAATGATGTTGTTATTCCAGCGCGTGATTTTGGTAAGCGTTGACGAATTGGGTGAGCACTAATTCCTTGAGGTGTAGAAGATGATTCTTCTTTACTTCTAGCATCACTCAAAGGTTGTCCAACTTTGCAATTGTCGCGATAAATTGCTAAAGCTTTCAAACCATATTTCCAACCTTGGTAGTAAACATCTTCAACTTCTTCAACTGTGGCAGTTGATGGCATGTTAACTGTTTTAGAAATTGCACCTGATAGGAATGGTTGTGCTGCTGCCATCATTCGAACGTGACCCATTGGGCTAATGGAACGAACACCCATTGCGCAATCAAAGACTGAATAATGTTCTGGTTTTAGACCAGGTGCATCAATTACGTTTCCGTTTTCGGCAATGTATTCCACAATTGCTTCAACAGTTTCCTCGGTGTAACCAAGACGACGAAGTGCTCTTGGAATTGTTTGGTTCACAATTTGCATTGATCCCCCACCAACTAATTTCTTGAATTTCACCAAAGCAAGATCTGGTTCAACACCGGTGGTGTCGCAATCCATCATCAAACCAATGGTTCCGGTTGGAGCTAGAACACTTGCTTGTGCGTTTCGGTAACCATTAACTTCACCAAGTTTGATTGCTTCTTGCCAAACTTGTGTAGCTAATTGATGAACTGAGCGATCTAATTCGCTATCAATTTTTACTGCTTCGTTTGCTGCAGCGTGTTTACGAATTACTCGTTTGTGTGCATCAGCGTTACGTGCATAACCAACGTAGGGTCCAACTACTGCTGCTAATTCAGCACTTCTCTTGTAAGAAGTACCAGTCATTAGTGAAGTAATTGATCCAGCTAAAGCTCTTCCTGCATCTGAGTCATATGCAAGTCCTAGTGCCATTAATAAAGCACCAAGGTTTGCATAACCAATTCCTAGTTGACGAAAATCTCTAGTGGTTTGACCAATTGCTGGTGTTGGGAAATCTGCGAATGAGATTGAGATTTCCATAGCGGTGATAACAAATTCAACAGTTTTCTTGAACTTGTCAGCATCAAATGTGTCATCATCTTTCAAAAATTTCATTAAGTTCAATGATGCAAGGTTGCAACTTGAGTTATCAAGATGCATGTATTCAGAACATGGGTTAGATGCGTTGATACGACCAGTTTCAGGACTGGTGTGCCAGTCATTGATTGTGGTGTCATATTGAATACCAGGATCAGCACAACCCCAAGCTGCTTCGGAAAGTTTTCTGAACAGGGAACGTGCATTAATAGTTTTTACTGTGCGACCATCAGCTCGTGCGGTCAGATTAAAGTCTTGATCGTTTTCATAAGCTTTCATGAAATCATCTGAAACTCGGACCGAGTTATTTGCGTTTTGGTATTGCACAGAGATGATGTCTTTGCCACCAAGATCCATATCAAAACCTGCATCACGTAGCGCTCTGATTTTGTCTTCTTCGCGAGCTTTGGTGTCAATGAATTCTTCGACATCTGGATGATCAATATCTAGCACCACCATTTTTGCGGCACGTCTGGTTGCACCACCTGATTTGATTGTTCCAGCAGATGCATCAGCACCACGCATGAATGAAACTGGGCCAGATGCGGTTCCACCTGAAGAAAGTAATTCAAGTGAGCCACGGATTCTGGAAAGATTTACACCAGCGCCTGATCCACCTTTGAAAATTACGCCTTCTTCTTTGTACCAGTTAAGAATGGAATCAATTGAATCTTCCACAGCCAAAATAAAACATGCACTTACTTGTTGTGGTGCACTTGTACCTACGTTGAACCAAACTGGTGAATTGAAAGAAAACACCTGGTGTAGCAACATGTAAGTTAATTCTTCTTCAAAAACTTTTGCATCACTATCTGATCCAAAGTATCCACCAGCTTTTCCTGCTTTGGTGTAGGTAAGAACTACTCGATCTATTAATTGTTTTAGTGACCATTCACGATTATCAGCACCTACTGCACCACGAAAGTATTTAGTGGTAACAATGGTTGAAGCGTTGACAGACCAGAAGTCAGGAAATTCAGCACCTTTTTGTTCAAAAACAACTTCACCTGTTTTCCAGTTGTTTTGCACCACGTCGCGACGTTCCCATTTGACGTCGTCGTATGGATGAACACCTTCTTTGGTGAACACGCGTTGCATTGCTAATCCACGTGCTTGCTTGCGACCTAGTTTGAAGCCGCTGCTGATCATATCTGTCATTTTATTTTTCCTTTTTCTTTTAGTTTTGAATTTTTCTAACTGCTCTTATTTCTCCGAGCCGTCCTCGACACTTTTGTCACCGTTGGTGGCAATAGCGACGGAAACGTCCCCGAGTTCTCGAGCTGTGCGAAGTAGTGAAATCTCTGCTTCGAAATCTTCTAAAGATTCGTAAGAGCGATACACACTTGCAAAACGCAAGTAGGCAACTTCATCTAATTCACGAAGAGGAGAAAGTGTTGCAAGTCCTACTTCATGTGAATCAACTGCTGCTGCACCAGATGCGCGTACTGCTTCTTCTACTTTTTGTGCGAGCAATGCCAAGTCATCATCTGTGACAGGTCTTCCTTGGCAAGCTTTTCTTAAACCATTAACAACTTTTGCTCTTGAAAACGGTTCAATCACACCACTTCTTTTCACAACACTTAAGGTTGCAACTTCAATGGTGGTAAAACGACGATCACATTCAGGGCATTGACGACGACGTCTAATTGCTGAGCCATCATCTGTTGCTCTGGAATCCACAACTCTTGAATCAGAGTGACGGCAGAAAGGACAAAACAATGCCTTACTCCATTCAAATAGGGTGTGGATAACCGTGGTTTTCGCCCTGTGGATAACTGGCTTGTAGCCTTCGTCTTTTGGGGCTCATCTGCTGTGGATAACTTGGGTTTAACCCCAACTAATGGACGTTTCCGCCATTTCCACCACAAGATGTAGTAATACATTAGTACTTTGATCTGACATTTGCAATCACCGGGGCACGCAATTTGAGTTATTGGTGTTTCAGAAGTTACAGGAGTGACGTTTTCGCAGGTCAAAGCCTTAATGAGAACTTAACCAGAAGTTCACCACGGCGTGTCATAAGGAACAAGGTGTGTCGTCGATGATTTAACCCACGCATAAAACTAACTGTCCATAACAGTACTAACACTCAAGATAGGGTCCAAATATGAGCGAAGTTGGTTTCTTAACCAAAAAAGGTGTTCGACGTAGCTGGTATTTGTATGACTGGGCTAACTCTGCCTTTTCAACAACTGTAATAAGTCTTTTTATTGGTCCATATTTAACTTCTATTGCTGAAAATAGTGCAGATGCTGCAGGAATGATTTCACTATGGGGTTTTGAAATGAGACCAGGATCTTTGTATCCATATGCGATTTCTTTTTCAGTGTTCATGCAAGTTTTTCTACTTCCAATAGTTGGTGGTATTGCAGATCGAATAAAAAGCAGAAATGGTTTGTTAGCAGTATTTGCCTACATCGGTTCTATTTCCACGATTTGTTTGTATTTTGTTAAAGATGGCAGATTTGCATTAGGTGCATTTCTTTTAATCGTGGCAAACATTTCTTTTGGTGCGGCTCTAGTTGTAGCTAACTCTTATATTCCAGATTTAGCATCCCCTGACAAAAGAGATGCTGTTTCATCAAGAGGTTGGGCATCTGGTTATGCCGGTGGTGGGTTATTACTTGTCTTGAATTTGATTTTGTATGCAGGTTATGAATCTTTTGGTGTCACCCAAGCAGAAGCGGTCAGAATATCTATGATGTCTGCAGGTATTTGGTGGGCACTTTTCACCATTGTCACTGTGAGAGGTCTAAGAACTCTTAATAGACCAATAGGTTCTGTGGGCTCAGCAGCTTTCACTGATGGTTTTAAGGAATTGAAAACCACCATAAAAGATGTGAGAAAATATCCTGAAACTCTTAAGTTTTTGATTGCATATTTATTTTACAATGATGGAATTCAAACAGTAATCGCTATTTCTGGGACTTATGCAATTCTTGAATTAAAACTAACTGAAATTTCATTGGTGATTGCAATTCTTATTGTTCAAGTAACAGCACTAATCGGTGCCCTACTCCTGGCCAAACTCTCTGATGTAATTGGTGCTAAAAAAGTTATTTTGCTAACACTTTTAATTTGGACTCTGATGGTGGTAATTACTTATGCATTACCTGCTGGCCAACAAAATCCTTATCTCGCAATTGCAGCAGGAATTGGATTTGTCTTAGGTGGCAGCCAAGCCTTATCTAGGTCTTTATATTCCCAAGTTATCCCCCGATCTCGTGAAGCACAGTATTTTTCTTTTTATGAAATCAGTGAAAGAGGAACAAGTTGGCTAGGAACCTTTGCTTTTGGTGTGGCATTTGGGTTAACTGGTTCTTATAGACAAAGTGTGTTACTAATAATTGCATTCTTTGTGGTGGGTGGATTATTGCTTTTGAGAGTCAACATCAGACAAGCCATTACCGAATCAGGAAACCCTCAACCAAAAGTGGTTTAGACTCTTTACTTACCTAATGTGGCCCTGACTGCTTGAGCAACAGCTGGAGTTACAGCTGGATCAAAAACACTGGGCACAATAAAGGAAGCATTTAATTGCTCACTGCTTACTCGATCAGCAATAGCTTTAGCAGCTGCGACCAAAACTTCATCGGTGATATTTTTTGCTTGCGCATCCAATAGCCCTCTAAATATTCCTGGGAAAGCTAAAACATTGTTTATTTGATTTGGGTAATCACTTCGACCAGTTGCCACCACACTGGCATATTTTCTGGCGATACTTGGATCTATTTCAGGTGTTGGATTGGCTAATGCAAAAACGATTGACTTTTCTGACATGCCTTTGACCGCTTGTTCACTTAAAATATTTGGGGCACTGACACCAATAAACACATCCGCACCTTTCAAAGACTCTTCTATGGTCCCCTCAAAATTATTTTTATTTGTGTTTTCTATCAACCAACCTGAGTCTTTGGAATTCTTTGAATTTTTGCCAATTGGTCCAGAATGATTAAAAACAATCAGATCATTAAGCCCGCTTCTGATCAATAATCTTGCAATTGCGGTACCTGCAGCACCTGCACCTGTCATAACAAGTCTTATGTTCTCAATTTTTTTACCAACGACTCGCAATGAATTAGTAAGTGCGGCCAATACGACTATTGCTGTGCCGTGTTGATCGTCATGGAAAACGGGGATATCTAATAAATCTCTCAGTTTTTTTTCTATTTCAAAACAACGCGGTGCCGATAT
>JAQCGN010000029.1 GCA_027730605.1 Actinomycetota bacterium | reverse complement strand
TGATGTTGTGTGGGCTGCTCGAGTTTCTACCGCTGGTGAAAGATCAAATTCTGAAGAAACTAGAAATAATGATGCCAGTGAACATACAGGTTTAGTTAATTTCTTGATGCGTGAAAGACACGGCACTCCTTTTGAACATTCTATTTTTACATTTTACGTGAAAGCACCAATTTTTGTTTGGCGAGAACATATGCGTCATCGAATTGCTTCATATAATGAAGAATCTGGAAGATATCGACAATTAGATCCTGAATTTTATTTTCCTAATACTTCTCGAAATTTACAACAAGTAGGTAAAACTGGTTCATACACTTTTGAACCAGGAACTACCGAACAATATCAAGTTACCGAAAAAGAATTTAAACAATCTTGCGAAAATGCCTATGCAAGTTATGAAAAAATGTTAGAAACCGGTGTTGCTCGAGAGGTTGCTCGAGGAGTATTACCTGTGACTATTTATTCCAGTGCTTATGTGACCATGAATGCTCGAGCATTAATGAATTTCTTATCATTGAGACGAATTGCTGAAGGCTCACATTTTCCTTCCTATCCTCAACGCGAAATTGAAATGGTGGCTGAGAAGTATGAAGAACATTTCGCAAAAATTATGCCCATTACTCACGATTGCTTCATCAAGAATGGTCGAGTCGCTCCCTAAGCGATAATCTTTATCCCATGAGTAACGATAACCGTCCATTTGGAACGGTATTAACCGCAATGATTACACCTTTTGCCAAAGATGGCAGTGTTGATGTTGAAGGTGCCGGAAAATTAGCTGAACATTTAGTAGCCCTTGGTAATGATGGCATCGTTGTAAATGGCACAACAGGTGAATCTGCCACCACAACTGAAATTGAAAAAAATCAAGTTTTAAAAGCTGTTTTAGATGCAGTGGGAAATAAAGCAAAAGTTGTGGCAGGTGTTGGATCAAATGACACCGCACACACAGTTGGTTTAGCAAAAGATGCAGCCAAATTAGGTGCCCACGGAGTTTTGGTTGTAACTCCTTATTACAACAAACCATCTCAAGCTGGAGTTTATGCACATTTTAAAACTGTTGCTGATGCCACAGATTTACCCTTAATGACCTATGACATTCCAGGTCGTGCTGGTGTGCCAATTGAATCCGAAACTTTATTAAGACTTAGTGAACACAAAAATATTGTTGCCAATAAGGATGCGAAGAACAATTTAGAATTAGCTTCTTATGTGATTAAGAAAACCGATTTAGCTTGGTACTCAGGTGAGGATGCATTGAATCTTGCCTTACTTTCAATTGGTGGAATTGGTTTTGTTAGCGTTTGTGGTCATTTGATTGCTGATAGATTAAAAACAATGGCTGCAGCATATTTTGCTGGAGATAATAAAAAAGCGTTAGAAATTCATCAAGGACTTCTCCCTGTTTACACAGGTGTGATGAGTCGAATGCCAGGAGTGATGTCAATTAAGGCAGCACTTCGTTTACAAGGATTACCGGCAGGCGCAGCCCGTTTGCCACTCGTCGATGCTGACGAAAAACAAATCACACAATTAAGAGCAGATTTGCTCGACGGAGGAATAAAGATTTGACGATTAACACAAACGAGTTTCCGCTGCCAAATAAATTAGCGCCGGAAACTCTCCGAGTCATTCCCTTAGGTGGGATTGGCGAAATTGGTCGAAACATGACCGTTATGCAATACAACCAAGACATTGTCATTGTTGATGTGGGAGTTTTGTTTCCGGAAGAAAATCAACCTGGTGTTGATTTAATTTTGCCTGATTTTGAATATTTACGAGATAAATGGGGAAAAGTTAAAGCAATTATTTTGACTCACGCACATGAAGATCACATAGGTGGAGTTCCATATTTACTAAGAGAAGCACCACAAATTCCAATTTATGGATCAAAGTTAACACTTGCTTTATTAGGTGAAAAACTTAAAGAACATCGAATTAAGTCTGAGTTAAGAATGGTTAAAGAAGGCGATGTTGTAAAAATTGGAGAATTTAGTGTTGAATTTATTGCAGTAAATCATTCAATTCCAGATGCACTTGCACTAGCCATGAAAACAGGTGCTGGAACACTGATTCACACTGGTGATTTCAAAATGGATCAATTACCCCTTGATGGTCGAATCACAGATTTAAACACTTTTGCAAGACTTGGTGATGAAGGTGTTGATTTAGCTTTAGTTGACTCAACAAATGCTGAAGTACCAGGATTTGTGCCGCAGGAAAAAGATATTGCTCCTGTAATTGAATCAATAATGTCCAGAGCTCCTCGAAGAGTTATTGTGGCAAGTTTTGCTTCCCATATTCACCGGGTGCAACAAATTATTGATGCTGCAAAATTAAATAACAGAAAAGTAGCTTTTGTGGGTCGTTCCATGGTTAGAAATATGGGCGTTGCAAGAGATTTAGGTTATTTAACAATTCCAGCTAACGCCACAATTAACCTTGATGAAATTGATAATTATGCAGATAATGAAGTGGTTTTAATCACCACAGGTTCACAAGGTGAACCAATGGCAGCTTTATCAAGAATGGCAGGTCTTGATCATAAAATAAAAATTGGTGAAGCAGACACCATAATTTTGGCATCTTCTTTAATCCCAGGAAATGAAAACTCAGTTAATAGAGTAATTAATGGATTAACAAAGCAAGGTGCAAACGTTGTTCACTCTGGTAACGCCAAGGTTCACGTTTCAGGACATGCCGCAAGTGGTGAATTACTTTATTTTTATAATCTTTTGAAACCCAGAAATGTTATGCCAGTTCACGGTGAACCAAGGCATTTGAGAGCAAATGCAGCTCTTGCCATAAAGACTGGTGTTAAAAAAGAAAATGTTGTTATAACCCAAGATGGAGTAGTAGTTGATTTACATAACAGAAAAGCAAAAATTGTTGGAGCAGTAGCTTGTGGTTATGTTTTTGTTGATGGTTCAAGTGTGGGAGGAGTTGCTGAAGACTCACTCAAGGATAGAAGAATTCTTGGAGAAGAAGGATTCATCTCAGTGGTGGTGGTAGTTGATTCAGTTGAAAACAAGGTAGTGGCAGGACCTGAAATTCATGCTCGTGGTTTTTCTGAAAACGACGCTGTGTTTGATGATGTTATTCCAATAATTAAATCTAGTTTGGAAGAAGCAATGAGAAATAATGTATATGATGTTAATCAGCTACAAAAAGTTGTGAGAAGAACTACTGGTAAATGGGTAAGTGATCAACACAGTAGAAGACCAATGATTGTTCCAGTAGTAGTCGAAGCATAAAGAAAAGAGAAAAAATGAGTGAAAAAACAAAAATCACAGTCAAACCAAATGGTTCCATCAGAGTTGAAGGTGACTTTGAATTGAACTACACCAAAACCGGTGAAACAGAAGTTACAACTGAAGTCATCGAAGCTTCAACCAAGTCACTTTGCAGATGTGGTCATTCCCAAGATAAACCTTTTTGTGATGGAGCGCATCGAGCAGCCGGATTCCAGGGATAGGTTGCACGTTTTTGTGGCAGAAGTGACGACACGCACTAAAAGTCGCTTCTGATACACAAGTAACTGGTGTTACACGAGGGTAATCTCTATTTATGGCTACTAGCACGCCGGCACGCTCGCGTGCCCGCAATCAAAAATCCTCCCGCAAATCCCGCGGAGGAACATTAGTGCTTCTAGTTGGCAGACTTATTTCTTTAGTTGCCATCGGGTGGGGAATTATTGCCAAAGTTTTTGGTGCAATTGCTCGGGCCGTTGGAAATGGTGCTAGAGAAATAGATCAAAAGCAAAGACGCGATGGCTTAGGTCTTTTACTTTTAGCTTTATCAATAATTATTGCTGCTCAAAGTTGGTTTGATACTCAAACAGTTATAACTAATTATTCAAAATTAGTGGTAAGTGGAGCAGTTGGCGCGCTCACAGTTTTTCTTCCGGTGGTATTTGTTTATGCGGCTTGGCAAACATTTAGAAATCCAGCTAAAAAAGGTGATGGACCAAGAATTCTAATTGGTGCAAGTGCCATGTTAATGAGTGTGGGCGGCTTGTGGCATTTATTTAAAGGCACACCAACACCTGGTGACGGTGTTGAGGCAATGCAAGCAGGAGCCGGTTGGCTGGGATGGTTGGTTGCAACTCCACTTGCTGGATTAACAAACGGTTTTATTGCGATGTTGTTACTTATTTTATTTGGATTCTTTGGAACACTCATCACCACTAAAACACCGGTCAGCGCAGTCTTTATGAAATTAAAAAATATTTTAAGTTTTATTGCCCAAGGTGCTAAGCGAAAACAAAAAGAAGAAGCTGAGGATCTAGATCAAGAGTATGAAAGTTATGAATCTACTGATTATGAAGAAGAAGATCTGGTAGATGAATACGATGAAGAAACCTATGAAGAATACGAAGAACCGATCAAAAAAGGTAACGTCTTAACTAGGTGGATGAGTCGCTGGTCAAATAAAGATGAAGCAATAGAAGACCCTGACCTATTGGTAGATGATATTCCATTTGCAGCATCACCAGTAATTAGTAATCAAAGTGAAGATTTTGATATGGATTCAACCCAGCCAATAGCTATTGCAACTGCAATGGATTCAACCCAACCAATACAAAAAATTAGTAATAATGTTGTGGAATTTAGAACACCGGTTCGCACTTCTGCTAAGCAGATGGTTTTAAAAGCTGAAAAAAACTACAAACTTCCACCCATCTCAATTCTAAAACCAGGCCCAACTCCTAAAACTCGCAGCAAAATTAATGATGGAGTCGTTGAGTCTCTAACAAAAGTGTTCTCTCAATTTGATATAGATGCACAGGTCACTGGTTTTTCAAGAGGACCAACTGTTACAAGATATGAAGTAGAACTTGGGCCTGCGGTAAAAGTCGAAAGAGTCACGGCTTTAAGTAAAAACATTGCCTATGCCGTTGCCAGTGCTGATGTCAGAATTCTTTCCCCCATCCCAGGTAAATCTGCAATTGGTATTGAAATTCCCAACCAAGATAGAGAACTTGTTGCACTAGCTGATTTATTAAATTCACCCGTTGCAACTGAAGAAAAACATCCTTTAGTGGTTGGTTTAGGTAAAGATGTTGAAGGTGCTGTGATTTGTGCAAACCTAGCAAAGATGCCACACATTTTGGTTGCAGGAGCAACAGGTGCTGGAAAATCTTCTTGCATCAATGCTTTAGTAACTTCAATATTGATGCGTTCAACCCCTGATGAAGCAAAACTAATTTTGATTGATCCCAAAAGAGTTGAGTTGGCTGCCTATGCAGGAGTCCCACATTTAATTACTCCTATTGTGACAAATCCTAAAAAAGCTGCTGAAGTTTTACAATGGGTAGTCAAAGAAATGGAAGTCAGATACGACGCTCTTCATGCTCATGGATTTAGACATATTGATGATTACAACAAAGCGGTAAAAACTGGAAAAGTTAATGCGATTGGTGATAAACCAAATCCAGAACCATACCCATACTTACTAGTAGTAGTTGATGAATTAGCAGACTTGATGATGGTTGCGCCAAGAGATGTTGAGGATGCAGTGGTAAGGATTACTCAACTTGCCAGAGCTGCTGGAATTCATTTAGTGATAGCAACCCAAAGACCAAGTGTTGATGTTGTGACAGGTTTAATAAAAGCCAATGTGCCAAGTAGATTAGCTTTTGCTACTGCAAGTTTGGCCGACTCTAGAGTGATCTTGGATCAACCAGGTGCTGAAAAACTTGTTGGACAAGGTGATGGATTATTTTTACCAATGGGAGCATCAAAGCCAACTAGAATCCAAGGTGCTTTTATTTCTGAAACTGAGATTAGATCAATTGTTTCTCATTGGACAAATCAAGCAGAACCCGAATATCGAGATGATGTTTTCCATGTAAATCACGCAAGATCAAATGTAGAAAATGATATTGGAGACGACCTTGATTTATTACTATCCGCAGCAGAGTTAGTGGTTTCAACTCAATTAGGTTCAACTTCAATGTTGCAAAGAAAACTTAGAGTGGGATTTGCTAAAGCGGGAAGATTAATAGATTTGATGGAAGATCGTGGCATCGTGGGCCCAAGTGAAGGATCCAAAGCACGAGAAGTGCTAGTCAAGCCCGAAGAGCTAGTGGAGACTTTGGCATCCCTCAGAGGCGAAGTTCACGCTTAATTCACCTAGGTGACCTTGTGAACGAAATTCACTTGGCGTAGTCTCATTTTTGTCCCACAAATCACTCATGCACCACCTATTCGTTAAAACGAATACGGTTGTTATTGTTTGATTTCGAAATTAAGTCTATTGGGGGGGTAGATGCAAGATTCATTGGGAAGCAGATTGCGATTTGCTCGCGAATCAAAAGGTTTAACTATCTCTGAACTAGCTGCCATGGTGCGCGTACGAGAAGTTTTATTAAAACATATTGAAAAAGATGAATTTGAAAAAGTTGGCGCAGATGTTTATGTAAGAGGCCACATCAGAGTAATGGCCCAAGTCTTAGATCTCGACCCAGATGAATTAATGGCACTTTATGTTTCATCGAAATCTGGTGAATCCCCTTTTGACCAACCGGGGTTAATTTCCCCGGAGATTGAAATTCTTGAAACAGTTTCAGTTATCAATCAGCAGGACAATAATTCTTTACAACTTAGCGGCAGTTTTTTTGAACCAGTGGAAAACTTTCGTGCCAAAAGTGGCACTAACTGGTCTTTAATAATGGCTTCCACACTTGGGGTAATTGCACTAATTGCAATTGGTTCAACAGTAATTTCAACTGTTAACGCGCCGCAAGAAATAATTGCTGAGTCAACTCCTACTCCAATTCCTGTAAAAACTGATCCTGCAGAAAACTTAACTGCAGCAGCCCCAGCACCAGGTGTTGATGTTTTGATACAAGCAGAGAACAACAGCAGTTGGGTAAGAGCAACTGATTTAAATAATGTGGAACTTTTTGAAGGAATTATTAGAGAAGGGCAAGAACAAAGAGTCGGCAGTGTAGAAGGAGTGAAACTTCTTATCGGTAATGCTGGAGCGATCAATCTAACTGTTAATGGACAAGTTCTTGGAAAAGCTGGTGGCAATGGTGAAGTCATCAGAGTTGAATTTGGACCAGAAGGACCAGTTCAGTAAATTCTGCAAGGGCATTTCATCCCTGACTTAACGACTTTCCCAGCAGTTTCTTAGGCTATAAACATAATGTCAACTCGTGTAGCCATCGTCACTTTAGGTTGTGCTCGAAATGAAGTTGATAGTGAAGAATTAGCAGCGCGCTTATCCAAAGATGGAATTGAACTAGTACAAGAACCAAGTGATGCTGATGCTGTGTTGGTTAACACGTGTGGATTTATTGAAGCCGCCAAAAAAGACAGCATTGATACTTTACTTGCCGCAAATGATTTGAAGCAAAACTCAAACGTTAAAGCAGTCTTAGCAGTTGGGTGTATGGCAGAGCGTTATGGCAACGAATTAGAAAAAGCTTTACCAGAAGCAGATGCGATTTTAGGATTTGATGATTACGATCACATCACTGCTAAAGTGAATGATGTTTTAAATGGTAGGCGACCTGCAGCCCCAATTCCGCAAGATCGAAGGTTGTTATTACCAATTTCACCAACTGCAAGAAGTGAACAAAAGATTTCTCAACCATTAAATAGATTCAGATTGGACGACAAAGCAACTGCCCCGCTTAAACTTGCATCTGGTTGTGATCGTCGTTGCACATTTTGTGCTATACCCAGATTTAGAGGTTCATATCTTTCAAGAAGGCCTGCAGAAATTTTGGAAGAAGCAGCCTGGCTTGGTCAAAATGGAGTTAAAGAACTATTTTTAGTAAGTGAAAACACCACAAGTTTTGGCAAAGATTTGGGAGATATCCGACTTTTAGAAACCCTTTTGCCCGAGATTGCCAAAATTAATGAAATTGAATGGATCAGATTGTCATATCTACAACCTGCTGAAATGAGACCGTCTTTAATTGAGGCAGTTGTAAAAACCCCTAAGGTTGTCCCATATTTTGATTTATCCTTCCAACATGCTCATCCTGATGTTTTGAGAAGAATGAAAAGATTTGGTGGAACAAAAGATTTTCTAAATCTAATCAACAGCATTCGAAAGATTTCGCCAACTGCCGGTATTAGAAGCAATTTCATAGTGGGTTTTCCTGGTGAAACTGAAAACGAATTTGCTGAAATACAAAATTTCCTGGAACAAGCACAATTAGATGCCATAGGAATCTTTGGCTACTCAGTGGAGGATGGGACAGAGGCGGCTAATTTTTCTGACACCCTAGCCCAAGAAGTAGTTGATGAGCGAGTTAAAAACCTAAATACAATTGCTCAAGAATTGATGTCGCAACGAGCTCATCAAAGAATTGGTGAAGACGTTGAAGTTTTAGTTGAAGCAAATGATGAAGATGGGCTAACAGGAAGAATCATGCAACAAGGTCCTGAAGTAGATGGCATAACCACAATTTTGGATAGTGTTGCAAGTGTGGGTGAATTAGTAAAAGCAGTAGTTGTAGGTAGCGTAGGAGCAGATCTGGAGGTGAAGACAAAATAGATCGCCCAGTGCTTAAACCTGCAGTTCCTGATCGTGTGGCAGATCCGGTATCAGCAGTTAGTTCAATAAATGTGCCAAACTTTTTAACCACGATAAGACTTTTAGTTGTGCCTGTTTTGGCTTGGTTATTGTTTCAGGAAAATTCAACCACCAATTTCAATAGAACTATTGCTGGAGTTTTATTTATTGTGGCGGCGTTAACCGATATTGCTGATGGAACAATTGCGCGAAAGTGGAACTTGATAACAAATTTTGGCAAAATCTTTGATCCCATAGCAGATAAAGCCTTAATCGGCACAGCCTTGATTGGCTTATCATCGATGGGTCTTTTGGACTGGTGGTTTACTTGGGTAATTTTGGCCCGAGAAATATTCGTAACTTTATTAAGATTTTGGGTTATCAAACAAGGTGTTATTCCAGCAAGTAGGGGAGGCAAATTAAAAACAATTATGCAGATAGTGGCAATTAGTTTCTATCTATTGCCTTTACCTAGTTCTGGATCTTTACTTGCAGAAATATTAATGTATGTGGCAGTAATTTTAACTTTAGCAACTGCAGTCGATTACATTATGAAAGCAATCATGACAGACAGAGATGAATAACAAAGTTGGAAAAAGAATTAGCTAAAAATGTCATCACTTTACTTGGACAAAAAAATCTAACAATTTCTGTTGCTGAATCATTAACAGGTGGTCTAGTTGCAAAAAATTTAACAGATATCTCTGGTAGCTCAAAAGTATTTAAAGGTGGCATAGTTGCATACACCGATGAGATAAAAACTAAGACATTAAAAGTAGATCCAGCTTTAATTCAAGAATTCTCAAGTATTTCTAAACAAGTAGGCCAAGATATGGCTTTAAAAGTAAGATTGCTGATGAATTCAGACATAGGTGTAAGCACCACAGGTGTTGCTGGACCTGAAAAAAGTGCTGGTTTTGAGCCGGGCACAGTATTTGTGGCTATATCGATTGGTGAACACAATATGTGCCAAGACTTGCATTTAACTGGTGATAGAAACCAGATTAGGCAGCAAAGTGTTATTGAATTGTTAAAACTAATCTTGAGCCAAGGCTTGTGAATAACAAGACCAATGCCTACTCATGGGCTAAAATAAAGAAATGATTGTTTTAAGAAAAGTGATGGGTGAGCAGTTACGCCAAGCTCGTAATGCCCAAAAAAGATCACTTCGAGATATCTCCAAGAGTGCCCGAGTTTCATTGGGTTATCTAAGTGAGGTTGAACGTGGTCAAAAAGAACCATCTTCTGAATTACTTGGTGCGATCTGTGGCGCCCTAAATTTACCGTTATCAAAATTAATGTTTGATGTCACAAAAGCTTTAGCCCAAATTGAAAACAATCCAACTGGGGTAACACTTTTGCCTGTTGTTAAAAAATCAGATTCAGCTGCTGCTTAATTTCGTTTCTAAAACTCTTAAGAGCCTTACCCTGTTGTAGCGCTGTATTAAAAGGCAAGGAAAATTAACAACTTGGGCAAAGAAAAGATTAAAAACTATTGCCCATAAAGGGTTAAATATTATGGTAAAAATCCAGCCTGCAGTCATAATCCAGTGAGCAATTTCAGCTCTTCTGGTTTCTCTAATAAACAATTGCAAATGAGATATTTCTGCGTGACCCACACTTCGTTTAGGAAATCCTTTGCCAAAAAAGTTGCCCAATTCAGGAACTTTATCTTTCCACTTATCAATTTTTAAGTAGTGGTTAAACCAAATGGTTTCTTTTTCAAATTGAAATAATTTGGTAAAAATACGATCTTTTGCCAAAAAGTCGTCACTTAATTTTGAGACACAAAAACCAACTATAAAAAACCACATAAGCCAGGTTGAAATATTTAAAAACATAAATTTGGCTAATTCATTCATTTCAAACCTTTTTTGGCATCAATAGTGCGATCTTTCCAATGCACTTTGCCTTTCCAAGTTAAAGTTACTGAATAAAAAAATACCACTAAGAAATACAAAACCATTAAAGGATAAAGAATCAAATAAAAATTAAAATTGCCTAGTTTTCTAGTAAACCACCAGAACTGAAGCCCAAATCCAATTGTCAAACAATACTGATATAGCGATGCGGCAACTCCTGTTTGAGTCCAAGCCAAAAGCGCAAACGGTAATTCCCAAGCAGCAGCCGCAAGGCCGCTAAACCAAGTAAAAAGAAGCAAAAATCGTGTTTTACTTATTCCAATAGATCCTGCTGCCATATTCTTGGTGAATCCTTGAGTAAGTGATTTAATTCCATCGGGATACATTTGAAATGAAACATCTTTTTCACCAATAAATGTTGTGACAGATAAGTTATTTCTTTGAAACAACAGTCCAAGTGCTCTATCTTCTAGTAATTGATCTTTAATATTTTGTATTCCGCCAACTCTTTCTAAGTCTTGTCGCTTAAGCATCATTACGGGTCCAAAAGCAAGACCGTTAGTTTCTCCTAATCGTGCTCCAATTGCTCCTACTAGATTAAAAACTGAAGCAAATCTTTCATATAAAGACTGCATAAAATGAAAAGGTTGAACTGAAACTAACCCTCCATTTTTGTTTAAAACTGCAACTAATTTAGTTATTAAGTCTTGACTAGGTTTTGTGTCAGCATCTAGAAACAATAAAACTGGGGAAGTTGTATTTTCAACACCTTGGGAAAGTGCAAAAGTTTTCCCAGTCCATACCAGGGGAAGCTCTTTACTCTTAATTACTTTGACACCAAAAGATGTTGCTATTTGAAATGTGTTATCAGTTGAGTGATCATCAATCACAATAATTTCTTTTGGTTGAAGAGTTGATGTTTGAAGACTTGTTAATAGAATTGGGAGTGAATTTTCCTCATTGCGAGCAGGAATAATCACAGCAATTTCAGCCCAAGCAGAATCATGGGGCAGAGCTTTTAGTTGGGGTTGGATAAACCATCCCAAGATCCAGCGCAGCAAAAGTGTGAAACCGTAGAAATCCATGATGAATGTAAGTCTTTCAGGGGCAATCTGGGTTTAAATTAGGCAGTGTTATGTGGATTACTGAACTTCGCCGACGTTTAACAGACCATTTTGGACAAGAGTATGCAACCTCTTGGGCAAAGGATTTTATTTTGCCGGAGTTAGGCGGGGTAAGCGTGGATGAGGCTTTAAAACTTGGCTTTGATGCCCAAACTGTGTGGAAAGCAGTGGTAGACAACCAAGGATTAGGACCCTCGGCGCGTTAAACGGCGTGTCTGATAGTCTTCGAACACCTGTTCGAGTAATGTCCACAGGTAAGAGATGTCCCCAGCCTCTAACCAGGTCCCGGACAAATGTCAGTGCTAACACCTACCTTAGGTAAATAAGCACAAAGACAGCTAGGACCAAAAGAAAGGGTCACAAATGGCAACAGCGGCAAATGACCGCGACAAGGCGTTAGAAGCAGCCCTGTCCCAAATCGATCGTCAATTCGGACGCGGATCAGTTATGCGTATGGGTCAAGAAGATCGTCCACCAGCAGAAGTAATTCCTACTGGTTCAATCGCACTTGATATCGCTTTAGGTATTGGTGGATTACCAAGAGGTCGAGTCGTAGAAATTTACGGCCCAGAATCTAGTGGTAAAACCACAGTTGCATTGCACGCAATTGCTAGTGCTCAAAGAGCTGGCGGAATTGCAGCGTTCATAGATGCAGAACATGCACTGGATCCAGAATATGCCCAAAAACTTGGCGTTGACATTGACGCATTGCTCGTAAGCCAACCAGATACAGGTGAACAAGCTTTAGAAATTGCTGACATGTTAGTTCGCTCCGGTGCACTAACGATTGTGGTCATCGATTCTGTGGCAGCACTTGTGCCAAGAGCTGAAATTGAAGGCGAAATGGGTGACAGTCACATGGGTCTACAAGCTCGTTTAATGAGCCAGGCTCTAAGAAAAATGACTGGCGCATTAGCTAACTCAAACACCACTGCAATTTTTATCAACCAATTAAGAGAAAAAATTGGTGTGATGTTTGGTTCTCCAGAAACAACAACTGGTGGAAAAGCATTGAAGTTTTATTCATCAGTTCGTTTAGATGTGCGTCGTATTGAAACACTAAAAGATGGCACAGACGCTGTTGGAAATAGAACCCGAGTCAAAGTTGTGAAAAACAAAATGGCTCCACCGTTCAAACAAGCAGAATTCGACATCATTTTCGGTGAAGGAATTTCTCGTGAGGGAAGCCTTATCGATATGGGTGTTGAGCATGACATCGTAAAGAAGAGCGGATCATGGTTTACCTACGAGGGTGATCAATTAGGTCAAGGTAAAGAAAATGCTCGCACCTTCTTAAGAGATAACCCTGATTTGGCTAACGAAATTGAACGCCGCATCAAAGAAGTTTTTGCTCTCGACAAAACTGTTGAGAAGCCAGATGCTGATGTTGTGCCAATTGCAGCAGCCGAATAATTAAATGGGAGATGTAGTACAGCTAGACCAAGACGGCGCCGCCTCAAAACGGCGCCGCACAAAAAGTGAACTTAAATTAAATCTAATTGATGCCACCATTACCCAATTGCCGGTGATGGAAGAAAAAAATAAAGAAATTGAAGCGGCAGATGCTGCTAAACAAGTTTTGTTAAGAAGACTTTCCCATGCCCCCAGAACCCGTAAAGAGTTAGCTAAGGATTTAAAAGACAAAGATATTTCTGGTGAAGTGGCAAATGTTGCCCTGAATCGATTTGAAGAAGTGGGCCTAATCAATGATCAAGCTCTAGCCTCAAATTATGTTTCTAGCCAACATGAACGAAAAGGTTTAGGTAAAAATGCGCTTCGTCAACGACTACGGGCCAAAGGTGTTTCTGATGATGTGGCACTGGAAGCAATTTCTCAAATAAGTGATGATCAAGAATTCCAAGCAGCATTTGCACTTGCCTGCAAGAAAATAAGGTCTTTGCAGCGAGATGACGCTAAAACCCAATTGCGAAAAATTGTTGGGGTATTGGCCCGCAAAGGATATTCCTCTAATTTGGCATTTAGTGTGGCCAAAGAAGTAATCAAAGACCTACCAGATGGGCTTCCCGCAGAGCTCTAGAAAAATTCAGACATTTAATTGTCAGCCCTTGTGTCTAGTGTTATAACTAATAACAACAGGGGGAAAATATGAAAAGAAGTTTGATTTTCGTTATGTCTTTATTTTTATCATTTATCATCGCACCTTCAGCTCAGGCAAATCTTAGATTTGATGGCGATGTTTCTTGTCCTGCTGATTACCCCATTAAATATGGTGAATCAACTTTAGATGGCGGGTATTTCACAACTTGTCATACAGATACATATCATCAAGCAAATTTAATAGGGGGAGAAGTTTTTCAAAATTATGTTGATTCTGGTGGAACCCTTGATATTTCTGCAGCTATTTCTCAAAACCGCCAAGAACAACAAAGTATTGCTGATCAAAGAGTGGCAGCTGAAGCCCAAGCTTTAGCTGAAGCAAACGCTAATCCGGGACAAGAAGTTTGTAAAACTTGGTCTTACACCAGCACATTTAATGGTTCTGGTGGTGGTGGAACTTGTGTAACTATTCCATTGGCTGCAAGAACGATTGATAGTGGTCTTGCTGCAAGTAAAATTGCAGAGATTAGAGCAAAACTTGATGCCGATCCACAATATGCAACTCTGCGCTATGGAATTGGTAATCAAACTTTTGATTACACCCCAGCTGAAAGAGCAGCATTACTAGATCAATGGGCCGCCAACATGGCAGGAAATGAATTAGCCAAAATAGCTGCTACAAAAAAAGCAGTAAAAAATCCAGGCTTAAGAGTTTGTAGTGATTGGGCTGTTGGTGACCAAAGTGGTCAACAGTGTGACTATGTCCCAGTTGCACTAACTTCTAAAGCAATTCTTAGCTCAGTTACCGAACAACTCGATGGTTTGGAATTGTCTGCTGCTTTAGATAAGAAAATAAATAAATTTGTCAAAGCAGTTGATGTTGCTATACCTAACACCACAAGTGCTAAAACTGTAACTATTCCTAAAGCGCCAAAGGGTTTAACCCAAGTAGTTTCTGTAGAAAACCCAGATGAATGCTCAGCTAAAGGCCGTAAAGTAAAAATCAAAAAAGGTGCCATGTGTGAAATTTCAATTGCCTTAACTGTGGTGCAAGATGTTGAGATCAACTTTGCTCAAACAGTAAAGAGACGATAAAACACAGAACTGAGAACTCAAGATAGATCAGTTAGTTTTATGGGTGCTAAATTGCTCTCATGAAACTAGCTGATCATTTTTATGTGGCCCTAGATTGTGAAAACGCTGTTGAATTAGCCCAATTTTATGCCCAAATAACCGGATTAAGAATTGAAACTTTTGGTGTTTCATTAGATGAAAAAATTGGGTGGATTGAATTACGGGATGAAAAAGATATTCCTAGGTTGGGATTTCAGGAAATAGAAAATTATGTTGCCCCAACTTGGCCTACAGGCATTACGCCCCAACAAGCTCACCTTGACTTTGCTGTTAAAGACTTAGCAAAGAGCGAAACAGAAATTTTGAAACTTGGTGCTTCAAAAACGCAATTCCAACCTGGAAGCCCTAAAAATGACAATTACTCCACCGAGTTCATTGTGTATTTAGATCCTGCAGGCCACCCATTTTGTTTGATTCAAAGGGATTAGCTCTTAAGTTAGAAACTGTGTGAACCAGCATTTCCTGGGCGCGTAACTGGATAAATCAAAGATGAGATTAGATAAGTCTTAATGAACAAAAATTTTAGTTATCGGGTTGAAGCAAAACTCAACTCTCATAAATCTAATTCAAAACCGTTAGGTCGAGTTGGAGTAATTTCTACTCCCCATGGAGAAATTAAGACTCCCGCATTTATTCCAGTTGGCACCAAAGCAACAGTTAAATCTGTTTTGCCTGAAAGCATTAAGGATTTAGATGCGCAAGCAGTTTTATCAAACGCTTATCACCTTTACTTGCAACCCGGTCCAGAAATTGTTGATCAGGCAGGTGGTTTGGGTGCTTTTATGAATTGGCCTGGGCCAACATTTACCGATAGCGGGGGATTCCAAGTTTTATCACTTGGTGTTGGATACAAAAAAGTAATAGCAATGGATGCAACAACTTTGCAAGCAGATGATGTTATGGCCACAGATAAAGATCGTTTAGCACACGTTGATGATGATGGCGTTACATTTAAATCACATCTTGATGGATCTATGCATAGATTTACCCCAGAAGTTTCAATGCAAGTCCAACATAAAATTGGCGCAGATATTATTTTTGCCTTTGATGAATGTACAACCTTGTTGAATACCAGAAATTACCAAGAAAAATCCTTAGATAGAACTTTTGAATGGGCAAAAAGATGCATTTCAGAACACGAGAAACTAACACTTGAGAGAAGTCATCGTCCTTATCAAGCGCTCTTTGGAGTTGTGCAAGGAGCGCAGTATGAAGATTTACGACGAAAAGCTGCAA
>JAQCGN010000088.1 GCA_027730605.1 Actinomycetota bacterium | reverse complement strand
CCCCAAAATCCTGACTGGGGAATTTAAGTTCATTTGGTGCCAAAATTGGGTTTTAGGTCGAAAAAACGGACTTTTAGGTCTAAAAACATAAAAAAGTTACAAAAAGATGCCAAAAACACTTGACCTACCCCTAGTTACAAGCGTGTAATTCGTTCAGGTAGTTTTCTACCTGCGTCGAAATAGGGTTTCGGCAAATTAGTTGTGGGGGTTTTTAATTGTCCGACTTCACGGGCTTAAGTCTTGTTCCAAGCGATAGTGAGCCAGCAGGCTGGCAAGAAAAAGCACTATGTGCGCAAACAGATCCTGAAGCCTTTTTCCCTGAGAAGGGCGGATCCACACGCGAAGCTAAAAGAGTTTGTTCTTCGTGTGAGGTTAGAGCTGAATGTCTTGAATACGCGTTAGAAAATGATGAACGTTTTGGTATTTGGGGTGGATTATCTGAGCGAGAACGTCGCCGGATGAGACGCTCACAAGTGATCTAAAAAGTTCTTCTTTTACAACAGCAGTATCAAGAAATAACTTACGTATGTATAAGTATCAGGCGCGCCTTTTCGTCACTTTTGTAACAAATTCACTACCGTATTAAGCATGGCATATTTAAGAAAATGCACCAGGCTTTCGTGTGGGAAATTAGCGATGGCAACGCTTACCTATGTTTATGCCGATTCCACGGCAGTACTTGGCCCATTGGCCACAATTGCTGAACCTCATTGTTATGACTTATGTGAATTTCATGCTCGCAAACTCACCGCACCAAGGGGTTGGGAAATTGTGAGATTAGAAAGTGAACCAGATGACTTAATTCCATCTCAAGATGATCTCCTTGCCCTTGCTAATGCTGTTCGCGAAGCAGCAAAACCTCAACCTGATGTTTGGTCAGAACCAGCTTTTGCAAATGACTACGCCAACAGAAGCCATTTGCGAGTAGTTCGTGATGAAGACTAAATCAACCTAAGTGTTGATCTGATTTCTCTACTAGTCTTTGAAGTCTTATGAGCCAAGAAATTACTCTTGATCGATTACAAAAACTGATTAAGGCCTATGACGTCAGAGGAATTGTTCCTGGTGAATTAGATGAGAATATTTCTTTTCAAATAGGTCAGGCTTTTGTAGTTGCGTTGAAATTAAGAAAATCTGAAGGTGGTTGTGGCCAAGTAGTAATTGCCCATGACATGAGACCAAGTGGCCCAGCGTTGGTGCAAAGTTTTGCCAACGGGATAAAAGCACAAGGTGTTGATGTTTTACACATGGGACTTGCTTCAACAGATGGTTTATATTTTGCTACCGGTTTTTTAAATATCGCAGGAGCAATGTTTACGGCCAGTCATAATCCAGCTCAATATAACGGCATAAAACTTGCTAAAGCAGGAGCTGCTCCTGTTGGACAAGATTCAGGATTGAAAGAAATTACCCAACTAGTGCTAAAAGGTGTTTCCCCATATGAAGGCGTAAAGGGAAAAGATTCAGAAAGCGATTTAAATAGCGAATATGTGAAGTACTTGCACTCATTAGTTAATTTGAAGGCAGTCAGAAAACTTAAAGTAGTCATCGATGCCGGTAATGGCATGGGAGGCTTTAGTGTGCCTAAGGTTTTTGATAATTCGAATATTGAAATAGTACCTATGTATTTTGAACTAGATGGAACATTTCCAAATCATGAAGCAAATCCGATTGAGCCGGCAAATCTAGTTGATCTGCAAAAAAGAGTGGTAGCAGAAAAAGCTGATTTAGGAATAGCTTTTGATGGAGATGCCGACAGAGCATTTTTTGTTGACGAAAATGGTGTCAGTATTTCACCCAGTGCCATTACTGCATTAATTGCTAAAAGAGAACTAAAACGTGAGCCAGGGTCGGTAATAATTCATAACCTAATAACTTCTAGAAGTGTGGCAGAGGTAGTTAGTGAAAATGGGGGCACGGCCATAAAAACTCGAGTAGGCCATTCATTTATTAAACAAGTTATGAAAGACACCAATGCCATTTTTGGAGGCGAGCACTCAGGTCATTTTTATTTCAGAGATTTTTGGTTTGCAGATAGTGGAATGTTGGCAGCCCTACACGTGTTATCAGCATTAGGTGAAACAAAATCTGGGGAGACTTTTTCTGCACTGATCAAAGAATTTGATAGATATATTGCAAGTGGTGAAATTAACACTCGGGTAAAAGATGTTTTGGTTACTTCAAACAAAGTAAGACAACATTTTGCGTCAATGAAAGATGTCCAAATTGATGATTTAGATGGATTAACTTTCGCATCAGATGCATGGTGGGTCAATATCAGACCCAGTAACACCGAGCCTTTACTCAGGTTAAACGCTGAAGCCAAAGACCGTGCAACAATGGAAAAGCTACGTGATGAAGTATTAGCAATAATTCGAAAGGATCAACAATGAGTTCTGTGATAAAGCCTGAGTTATTAGAAATTTTGGCTTGTCCTTGTGACAAGCATGCAGATGTTTCGGTTTCAAGTGATGACACAAAAATTGTTTGCGTCAAATGTGAAACAAGCTTTCCTATCAAAGATGGAATTCCTGTGATGTTGCTTGATGAAGCAACTCCCGGACCTCGCGGTATCGGCGGCTAATCTTTT
>JAQCGN010000087.1 GCA_027730605.1 Actinomycetota bacterium | reverse complement strand
CTAATCTGTGGAAAAGTGTTGGACATACTAATGTTGGATTTTGTTTTGACACTTGTCATGCTTGGGCGGCAGGAATAAAACTAGAAACCGCGATAAAAGAATTAAAAACTATTACTAAACGAATTGATCTTATTCATGCTAATGGTTCGCGGGATGAATTTGAGTCATCAAGGGATCGTCATAGTAATTTTGATGAATCAATATTGCCAAAAGAACAAATAGCTAAAGTTATAAATGATGCTAAGTGTAATGTGATTATAGAAACAGCAGAACCTGGAATTAAAAAAGATATCGACTTTCTTTTGAAAGCAGTTGGTTGAAATGGCATTAATTTTGAAGGAAATTAATAAAGAAAGTCATATTCAATTTTTAAAAAGTTACCAGACTTTTTCTTTTCTCCAACTTCCTTGCTGGGCAGAAGTTAAAGGTGGTTGGAAGTCAAAAAACATAGGTTGGTTTGATGAAAGAAAACTTGTTTGTGTTGGATTAGTTCTGATAAGAAATATTCCCAAAACAAAATGGTCTCTTTTTTACTTACCTGAGGGACCAGTATTAAATCCGGAGTATGCCAAAAATGTTATTGATTGGCTAACTCCTTTGAAAGATTTTGCTAAATCTAATGGAGCTTTTAATTTAAAACTTGGGCCACAAGTAACAATAAATACTTGGAATGCCACCACAATTAAAAATGCTATTTCTGATAATTCTTATAAAAAATTTAGAGATGTTGATCCAGATCGAGTAAATCCTTTTGGGCTAGATATTGCTATAAAACTTAAAAATCTTGGTGGTAAACAAATTGAATCAACAGGTGAGGGGTTTGGTGATGTGCAACCAAGATTTGTTTTTGTAATAGATGTGGAAGACAAAACCGATGAACAATTACTGTCATCTTTTTCCCAAGAGTGGCGCAGAAATATTAAAAAAGCTGAAAAACTTGAAGTAAAAGTTAAAAGAGCAAATTTTGATGATTTGGAAACTTTTCATAATCTTTATAAAGAAACAGCTAAAAGAGATAAATTTAGTCCTCGTCCTCTTAGTTACTTCAAACAAATGTGGACTTCATTAAACAACAATTCAAATGGTTTAGCAGAAATGAGACTTTATTTAGCTGAACAAGAAAACGTTTGTCATGCTGCATGTTTATGGGTGAAAGTTGGTAAACATGTTTGGTATACCTACGGTGCTTCATCAACAATTGGTAGAGAATTAAGGCCCAGCAATGCCATTCAATGGCAAATGATGAGAGATGCCCGTGATGCTGGTGCCAGCATTTATGACATGAGAGGAATAGCTGCAACCTTGAATGAGAAGTCTACTTTGTTTGGTTTACTTCGATTCAAAATTGGCACTGGTGGCAAAGTTGTGCAATATGTGGGGGAATGGGATTTTATTTTTAAACCTTTAATTTATAAAGCATTTCGCGTAGCCTTAGCGCGAAGGGGTTAAATATGTCTTTGTCACTTCACGTTGATAATAATTCTTGGACCACACATATAAAAAAACACATAGAAAATTACTCTTCTGCTAACAGTGAAGTTGTTCCTGTTATCAAAGGAAATGGTTATGGGATAGGAAAATCTAATCTTGCTAAAAAAGCTATTGAATTAGGTCTTTTAGAAGTAGCGGTAGGAACAGTTTTTGAAGCTAAAGAAGTTTTAGCAAATGGAATTAAAACTGTGTTAATAATGGATCCGATCAAAGATATAGATGAATTAGCATTTAAAGAGCTCTCTACTATTAATAATTCTACCCTGTTATTGACTATTTCTTGTTTGAAAGATGCTCAAAATGTTGGAAAAACACCTGTGGTTATTGAAGGATTAACCAGCATGAATAGATTTGGTTTAAAAATCAATGAATTAAAAGATGTCTCAAGTTTAAATATCAAAGGACTTTCTCTTCATTTACCTATTGAAAATCCTCAACAATCAAAAGTTGATCAAGTAACTAATTGGATTGAAAATTATAGCAAACAATGTCTGGATGCTGAACAAATCATCTATTTAAGTCATATATCAGAATCTGAGTTACGTGTATTAAAAACAAAGTTTCCTGAATTCAAATTTAAAGCAAGAATTGGAACAAAGCTTTGGATCGGAGATTTAAAAGCTTTTCAGATAAAAGCAACTGTTTTAGAAGTTCATGAACCAAATACTTATAAATTTGGCTACCGGCAAAGAGAGATCTCAAGTAAAAAAAGATTAATAGTGGTATCTGGAGGAACTTCTCATGGAATTGGATTACAAGCCCCTAGATCTAATGTGACATTAAAACAAAGACTTGTGGCAATTCTTTCAGGATTACTAGAAGCCTTTGATTATTCTTTATCTCCTTTTGTGATTAATGGAAAGCAAAGATGGTTTGCAGAAACTCCTCATATGAATGTTTCATTATTAAAACTTCCCGCAAGTGTGGTTGCACCAAAAGTTGGAACAACAGTTAGCGCTCAAGTTCGAATGACCACTACTAAATTTGATTGTGTCGTTATTAACTAAGAAGTTGTAGGAGACGGTGTTGGTGTTGGTGTTTCAGTAATTGTCACCGTTGGTGTGGGAGACGGTGTAGGTGTAGGTGTCGGGGTTGGAGTTGGAGT
>JAQCGN010000028.1 GCA_027730605.1 Actinomycetota bacterium | reverse complement strand
CAAACAAATAAACGATGGAGGTCAATTAGTCTCAGTCCACACAAATAATGCAACTTATGCCTTCTCAAATCAAATTGATCAACAGTTTGAAATGTCAAGAATACGTGCCATCGAAACTGGTAGGGAAGTGGTAATAAGTGCTACAACTGGTATTTCAGCCCATATTGATCGAAATGGATCAACACTATGGCAATCAAAAGAATTTGCACCTGAATCAAAGGTTATAAAAGCAAAATTGTATGACGATGTTAACTTTGCGATGCAAAACAGCACTGTGATTAGTTATGTTTCACTTTTTGGATTCTTGATACCCCTAATATTGTTGCTTATTACTAAGATTGAGAGAAGAAGTGAAAACTAGGGTACTGGTACCTACCTATCAAGAATTGCACACATTACCATCAATAATTCATAGAATTTTTGAGACTATTCCCAATATCGATGTCCTTGTAATAGATGACAACAGCCCAGATGGCACGGGAAAGTTAGCCGATGAACTCAGTCAGAAATATAGTAATTTGGAAGTATTGCATCGATCTCAAAAAAATGGTCTTGGTGCTGCTTACATTGATGGATTTAAAGCTTCACTAGATGATTATGAAGTGTTAGTTGAAATTGATGCAGATGGCTCGCATGACCCACAAGATTTGAAACGGATTCTTGAAGAAATTCCAAACTATGATTGTGTGTTGGGATCTCGGTGGGTGCCAGGTGGCAAAGTAGTGCATTGGCCATTAAGGCGACAAATTCTTTCCCGAGGTGGAAATCTTTATGCTCGAAAAATGCTGGGATTTGAAATAGGCGACTCAACCGGTGGCTTTAGAGCCTATAAAACTTCTGCACTACGAAATATGGATTTAAACTTAATTGACAGTCAAGGTTATTGCTTTCAGGTAGATATGGTTCGAAGACTTGTTTCTCAAGGTTTGAAAATAAAAGAAGTTCCGATTACATTCACCGAACGAACAATTGGGACCTCAAAAATGAGCAGAAATATCGTCCTAGAAGCGTTTGTAAAGATAGGAATCTGGGGAATTAAGCGCATTCTTGGCAGATAATCTTCTCATAGATATTGTCCGATAAGATATGTTATGTAAAGTAAATAGTTACGTTTAGAACCTACTTGCCCCTATTGGGCTTCGGCCATTTCCCTTGGAGATGGGCAAGAACAAATCAGGTTTCGATCTCCATAAGCACCATCAATTCTGTTAACTGGTGGCCAATATTTGTGATTTCGCAAACTTGAGACTGGGAACACAGCTTCTTGCCTGGAATATTTTCTATCCCACTCTCCTGCAATATCTTCTGCTGTATGAGGAGAATGCCTTAGCGCAGATTCCTCAACAGCAATATTTCCTTTTTCAATCTCAGAAATTTCTCGCCTAATTGAAATCATTGCAGCAATAAATCGATCTATTTCAGTTAAATCTTCACTCTCAGTTGGTTCAATCATTAAAGTTCCAGCAACTGGAAATGACATGGTTGGAGCATGAAATCCATAATCCATTAATCGCTTGGCAATATCATCAACTGTTACTCCTGTAGTTTTGGTAATCTCCCTTATTTCCAAAATACATTCATGAGCAATAGTTCCATTTCTGCCTTTATAAAGAATTGGAAAATGTTTATCAAGTTTTTTCGCAATATAGTTAGCTGATAATATTGCAGTTGCAGTTGCATCAAATAAACCTTTAGCACCCATCATCTTGATATACATCCATGAAATAGGTAAAATTCCAGCACTTCCATAAGGTGCCCCGCTTACTGGACCAACAATTTGATCTGTTGGGCCACACTCCTTATTAAGAGGATGTGTTGGTAAAAACTTTTCTAGATGTTTTTTAACAGCCACAGGGCCAACACCTGGGCCACCACCACCGTGGGGTATGCAAAAAGTTTTATGAAGATTTAAATGAGATACATCTGCACCAAATTTACCAGGTTTTGCTACTGCAACTAATGCATTTAGATTTGCTCCATCGACATACACTTGTCCCCCGGCATTATGAATCAATTCACATAATTGAGTTATTTCTTCTTCAAAAACTCCATGAGTAGAAGGGTAAGTAACCATGACAGCAGCTAAATTACCTTTATTGGCTTCGATTTTATTTTTTAAATCATTCAAATCAACATCACCACTGTCTGTGCATTCCACAACTTCAACAACCATTCCAGCCATAACAGCACTGGCCGCATTTGTGCCATGAGCACTTGATGGAATTAGACACACATTTCTATGGCCTTCTCCTCTTTCAAGGTGGTATCCCCTGATAGCTAAAAGACCTGCAAATTCACCTTGTGATCCAGCATTTGGTTGCAAACTTATTGCGTCATAACCAGTAATTTCACATAACCAATCTTGTAATTGATTAATAATTATTTTCCAACCTTGGGACTGATTTGTTGGGGCAAAAGGGTGAATACCTGCAAGATTAGGCCAGGTTACTGGTTCCATTTCTGCTGCAGCATTCAATTTCATTGTGCAAGAACCAAGTGGAATCATTGATCTATCAAGGGCAATATCTTTATCACTTAAAGATCTAAGCCAGCGAAGCATGGCTGTTTCATTGTGATATTTGTTAAAATGAATATGAGTCAAAAACTTTGAACTTCGAGTCTGAATATCTGCCGCATCAACATCATCAAGAATAAGGTTGGTATTAAGAGACTTGGCAATTCGTTGCATAACATCTGTGTTAGTAGTTTCATCCAGTGAAATAGAAACTTCAGAATCACTAATTTTTCTTATATTTAAATCATTTTTTAAGAAATCTTCAATTACTTGATCTGGATTACCAACACTAATACACACAGTGTCAAAAAACTTTTCATGTTTAATATCAAAGCCAGCATTTGAAGCCATTATTGCAACAGATTTTGCCTGCTTATGAATTCTGGTAGCAATTGCTTGTAAACGATGTGGTCCATGATAAGCAGCATAAGACGCAGAAATTACTGCTAATAAAACTTGAGCAGTACAAATATTGCTTGTTGCTTTACCACGTCTAATGTGTTGTTCACGAGTTTGCAATGCCAATCTGTATGCAGCTCTTCCTGTGGAGTCAACACTTACCCCAATTAATCTTCCCGGCAGAGATCTTGACAAATCTTCTGTGACAGCAATAAATCCTGCATGTGGTCCACCAAAACCTAAGGGAACACCAAATCTTTGAGCACTACCTATTGCAATATCAACACCGAAAGAGCCAGGTTCTTGGATTAAAGTTAAGGCCAAAAGATCTGTTGCAGTTATTACGACTAATCCATTTTGTTTGCATTTAGCAACATAATCCTTGATGTTTCTAACTTGACCAGAGCTTGACGGGTAAGAAATCAAAATTCCAAAAGCGGTCTCATCAATTTCTGAATTATTAACATTAACAAGCTTAATTTCAATGTTGACAGGCTCTGCCCTAGTTTTAAGTACTGCAATAGTTTGAGGATGAGTATCTTCATCAACTAAGAAAATATTAGAATTATTCTGTGATGATTTTTGTGCCAAACGCATAGCTTCTGCTGCAGCAGTTGGCTCATCAAGCAAGGATGCATTAGAAACAGGTAAACCAGTTAAATCTTGAATCATTGTTTGGAAAAGTAGTAATGCCTCTAATCTTCCTTGGGCAATTTCTGATTGATAAGGCGTATAAGCGGTATACCAGGATGGATTCTCCAATATATTTCGTCTAATCACAGCTGGAGTTAAACAATTGGAATACCCTAGTCCGATTAGACTTGTTTTCAATTGATTTAAATTTGCAAGCTTAGCTAATTCCTGTTGCGCACTTTCTTCTGACAAAGCAGAATCTAAATTGAGCTTTTCTCTAAAATGTATGGATCCAGGAATTGTCTTATCTAATAGATCATCTAAGGAACTAAAACCTGTCTCTTTCAACATGGTTTGAACCGCTTGAGTAGTCGGTCCAATGTGGCGATCTTGAAATATCGCTTCTCTGTTTTGCACTTTTACTAGGGCCACCTTGATTTAGCTGCAGGGTTTATTCCTGACTCCAATTCTACTTAGCTCTTGGATTTAAGCAATTTCATTTCGAGCAGCTCGGCGTGAGGCCAATTCATCGATAACTTTGTCAGTCATAACAATGTTTCCTTCAGGAGTCTCTGCTGGAAACTGTGACAAACTACCTTCAACTTCTCGCCACACGCTACCTATTGCTATACCAAATACTCCTTGTCCACCACGAACTAAATCAATGACCTCATCATCACTTGTGCATTCATAAACTGAGGCACCATCACTAATCAAAGTGAGGTTGGCTAAACCTTCAGTTCCACGATTGCGCAAAAGATCTACAGCAGTGCGAATATTTTGAAGTGAAACACCTGTGTCTAGCAGCCGTTTAATAACCTTTAGCACTAAAACGTCAGTGAACGAGTAAAGTCGTTGACTTCCAGAACCTTGAGCAGGTCTAATTGTTGGTTCAATGAGTCCAGTTCTTGCCCAATAATCTAATTGGCGATAACTAATTCCAGCTGCTGAACAAGCAACTGCTCCCCTGTACCCAACACCTTCAGGTAATCTGTTTAAAGTTTTTGCCTCGAATAATGATTCTTGGTGACCTTGAGATGACAGCATCAACGTTTCACCATTCTGTGGGGGCTTTGTGTTACTAGAGTAAACCAAAGGTGAAGACTTTCATCGTTCATATGCGTTGACACGCCGTAAGTATCAACTAGAGGTTTAGGTTTAGCAATGCTCACAAATTGAAATCTTCAGGCTTTACCTGGTCCAAAAACTCTCTAAATTTGTCCACTTGATCTTCTTCTTCACCCGGAATCTCAATTCCAGCAGCAGCTAAGACTTCCTCAGCTGCATAGATGGAGGCTTCGTTTCGAAGTGCTAGAGCAATAGCGTCTGACGGTCTTGCAGATAGAACATGTCCTTCCCCAAATTCAATCTCGGCAAAAAAAACACCATCTTTAAGAGCTGTGATTCGTACTTCAACGAGTTTGGTTTGCAAGGTTATTAAAACATCAGTAAATAGGTCATGAGTAAGTGGTCGCGGAGGTTTTATGCCCTGTTGGGCAAACGCAATTGCAGTTGCCTCTACGGCACCAACCCAGATTGGTAAATATCTTTCACTAGCCTCATCTTGAAGCAAAATAATTGGTTGATTTGTAGGCATTTCAACTCGAACTCCCACAACGTTAATTTTCACAAAACCAGACTTACTCATATTGAGTCCTCATCTAATGAACAGGAAACTAAAATTGTGTGCAGTTGATTTGTTAGATTCTGAATCTCTCTCATCATATCGTCTGCTTGTTCTATTGCATCTGGTCTTTTTGACCTAGCCATTGGAGAAACAATTTGTTTTATCAAAGAACTTTCTCGGTCAGAACTTGTTTTCAAAACCTTCAAATGTCGAGGTTCCAGTCCAAATCCTGATAAAGCAGCAATTACTCGGGCAGTCTTTATGGCATTGTCGTCATAATGACGCTTATCAGCTAAAACTTTGATCAATCCGAAGTCTTCTGCTTCTCGAAGATCTTTGTCAGAAATGTCAGTATTAGACATTAGTTCATCTCTGGTGACTCTGATATTGGATTTTTTTGAACTAAATTGATTCAAATCAATTAGAGATGTGGGTACTTTTGGTTTTTCCAATTGATCAATCTCAGGTTTCAATCCCCTATCGATTGCTTCTAGATGCTCTTTTATTACTTTCAGCGGTAGATAATGATCTCTTTGCATTCTTAGAATGTAACGAAGTTTATCAACGTCTGTGTGTGAGAACTTTCTATAGCCACTTTTTGTTCTAGTTGGGACTAGTAATCCTTCTGCCTCTAAGAATCTTATTTTAGAAATTGATATGTCTTCGAATTCTGATCGAACTTGATTTAGGACTTCACCTATTGTAAATAAATTTGACCTTTTTGAAACTATGGTCATTTACAGTTTCTGTTCTGGTAATAAAAATGTGAATCGGTATTTACCTATTTGGATGTCATCTCCTGCTGAAAGTTTTGTGTCAGAAATTCTAATAAAATTAACGTAAGTGCCATTAAGGCTATCTCTATCTGCAATTTTCCAAGTATTTGATTCTTTTGATATTAAAGCGTGGGTTCTAGAGACTGTGACGTCATCCAAAACTATATTGGCTTCATCTGATCGTCCTAGAATGATACTTTTGCCAATTAGAACAAATTTTTGATTTTTTTGAGGACCACTTCGCACCAAAAGAGCAGCTGATCCTTTTTCAAGTCCCTCAAGATGTCCATCGTCAATTGCGGTAAGTGGACTTGTGTCTATTGAAACAACAGGAATCGCACCTGTGTTTTCCATATTCATAATTGACTAACTCCTCTATTGCTAACCCTAAGTCAAATGGATTAAAGGGTCAACCTGAGGTCGAGGTTATTACTTAAGCGCTTTTGGTGATTTCTTGGTAAGAATTAGCATCCAGTAAGGATTCAACTTCTGAAAGATTGACCTCAGAAAGTTTAACCATCCAACCCTGACCGTATGGATCAGAATTAATGATTTCGGGATTATTTGTTAATGCACCATTAACTTCTTTAACCACTCCAGTAACAGGTGTATAGATATCACTCACAGATTTAGTCGATTCAACTTCTCCACAGGTGGAGCCGGCGGAAATTTTTGCCCCTACTTTAGGCAAACTCGTAAATACAACATCGCCAAGAGCTGATTGAGCAAAATCCGTGATTCCAAAAACAACAGTTCCGTCAGATTCAATTTTTACCCACTCGTGCTCTTTGGTGTATTTAAGTTCCCCTGGAGTGTTCATTTCCCCATCCTTATTTCGTTACCGGAACAGCATATTGCGGTGTTATTAAATCAACCGTTGATTCAATAACAAGTGTGGCATATTGCGTTATTACAACTTGACCCCCTGAGGTTGTTACTTTTTCAGCAAGTCCCCCCGGGATTTTTAGTGCAGTAGCTAAGGTCTCTGGATCTCCTAAAGCATTAATTCGGTAAGGACTACGTATTTTTGCTTGATTAATGGTAATCCCATCGGATGTGTCATTGAAATATGTGCTGTTAATAATTCTGTTTCCATTTATTTCTATGGCCACAGCTCCTGCATCTCGTAATTCTTGGACACTATCAAGAACAGTAAAAGCACTAACTGAGTAAACATCTCCTGTGATTAAGACTTGAATGCCTCGACCAGTCACAGGGGCTGTGCCTGAGAGCAAAATAAGTTGATCGATTCTATTTTGAGCAACCTTTTTAGCTTCCTCGTTTGATCCACTTTTGAGTGAATCAAGAACTTGGCTTTGCTTTATTAATTCTAATTCAAGATTATCTTTTTGCTTACTTAAATCATCCAAAATTCTTACGAGTTCATCTTCCCTGGCAGAGCTCAACAATTTGGGTTCATCATTTTGCTTTATAGCTAAACTAAGAAAAATTCCTAAAATGATTGTCAAGCCAACGATTAAGTATCTTCGTCCTTGAGGTGTTTGTAGTTTACTTGGGGTTTTGACCCTTATTCGTTTACTCATTGTCGATCAAATAAATTACGTCTAATTGCAGCAGCGTTAGCAAATATTCGCATTGCCAAAACAACTACAACACCTGTTGAAAGTTGACTTCCCACACCTAATTGATCTCCTAGAAAAACTATCACAGCAGCTATTAAAACGTTACTTGCAAAAGATGAAATAAATATTTTGTCATCAAATACATCTTCAAGATTTGCTCGAATCGCACCAAAAACAGCATCAAGTGCAGCAATCACAGCAATTGGTAAATATGGTTGCATCCAGATTGGAATGGTTGGATCAATAATAATTCCAACAATTACCCCAATGAGAAGGCCGATAACTGGAATCATGATCTATCCCCCACTGTAATGCCTTGTAGATCAGGTAAACCAACTCCGGTTGCAGGGATGTTTAAATCTTTGTAGTTGGAAATATTAAAGATAAGTCCATATGTTTTAACCACAAACTCAAAATCAATAAAATCTGGTTGCTGGGCTAATTTCTGTTTCATAGATTCATCCCCAATAGCAGAAATTACAAATGGAGGAAGCAATGGTCGGTAATTAACTAATATCGCATCTCCTGCTGAACGAATGGCTGTAGTTGTAGTCAGCCTTTGATTATTAATTGAGATTGATTCTGCTCCACTAGACCACAAGGCATTGACCAGTAATTGAATATCAGAATCAAATACTCTTGCTAAAGAAATATCTTCAAATTCCAACGGATCAGTCCGGGAAGCATCATTGATCTCAATCTCATAACCCTTACCAGCAACAGATGACAATCCTGAAAGGATCTGAAGCGAAGACTGATTTGAATCTAGGATTCCATGATAATTCAAATCTGATAATGAACTTTCAATATTTCCTATATCATCATTGATTGCAGATAATGCATCTGATGTTGCATCTATTTGTAATATATTTCGAGAAATACTATCTCTTAAATCTGCACGGTTTATCTCAAGAATTGGTAATTGTCTTTGCGTATTTGCTACTGCAATACCAAATAACAATCCTGAGAAAGCAAGTACAATTGCAATCCACCATTTAGGATCCTTTTTTTCACCTGCCATTTTGGAATTTGTTATGTATTCATTGGTTTCTATTTCATTATTTAGCATTGATAATGACCCCATAGCAGATGAGGTGTCTGACTGGAAAAACGAATCTTTACCCACGATCTGATAATACTTGACTTGCATGTTGGAAATATTTCAATCCTGAGAATAAGTACAGAAACAGTCCCCACAGTAAAAATGACCAGCCGATAGTAAACCAGATAAATTCTTGGGTAGGAAAAGCCTCTGAAAAAATAAGTCCAGGAAGCCCAATGAGAAGACAAAAAGCACCCATTTTTCCAAGATAGTGAACAGGTAAACCTGTTATTCCGCGATATTTTAAATAAAGTATCAGAACAAAGAGGATGAATTCCCTAATTAAAATTAGAGCTAAAATTGTCCAGTGTGCTAATTCTAAGAAATATATAACTGTAATCAATGCCAGAATATATAAGCGATCTGAAATTGGATCCAGTAATTGTCCAAGTCTTGTGAACTGATTTAATTTCCTGGCAGCATAACCATCCAGCCAGTCTGTGAATGAAGCTATAAATATAATAAGACAACTTAATACAAGTTGACCATTAAACGATGTCCACAAGAAAACCGGGATTAATAATAATCTTAAAAAACTTATTGTATTTGGAATATTTAAAGATGTCATCTCTTCCGGCGTTCCCTGATTTTTACCTTAAGATGAATTGGGGATCCTTGAAATCCGTACTCTTCCCTTAATCTTCGTTCAATAAATCTGGTGTAGCTTTCATCTATCATCCCTGTTGTGAAAAGTGCAAAAGCTGGCGGTTTTTGACCAATTTGCGTTATGAAAAGAATCTTGGATTGCTTTCCTCCCCTAACCGGATGAGGATTTGCTGCAACAAACTCCTTCATAAATTGATTTAATTTGGAAGTTGCTATTCGAGTAGACCAACCTTCATAGGCAGTGTGTAGAGCATTTGATAAACGATCCACATGCCAACCACTTAAGGCCGAAAGATTTATTCTTGGTGCCCATTTTACGTTATGTAAATCCATATCAATTTCTTTTTCCAATGCTAAGCGACGATCTTCATCCAACAAATCCCATTTATTAAAGACCAACACCAATCCTCGACCTGCTTCAGTAACTAAGTTAATCAATTTTCTATCTTGATCACTAATTGTTTCACTGGACTCAAGTATTAATAAAGCAATTTCTGCTCGTTCAAGAGCTGCTTGTGTTCTCAAACTAGCGTAATATTCATAACCAGAAGACTCTCTTACTCGCCTTCTAATTCCCGCAGTATCAATAAAATTCCATGCTTCGTTGTTAATTATGACAATTTCATCAACAGGATCAACTGTTGTGCCGGCAATTTCTGAAACCACTGAGCGATTACTTTTGGTTAGCTTATTTAATAAACTACTTTTGCCAACATTTGGTCGACCAATGAGTGCAACTTTTGTTGGACCTTTTATATTATCCTTAATTCGAGATTCTTCCGGCATCTTGTTTACTACTAGGTCAAGAAGATCACCTGATCCTCGACCATGAAGTGCACTTACTGGAAATGGTTCACCAAGTCCCAGCGACCACAAATTTCCTATTTGGGCTTCAGCTTCTATTCCGTCAACTTTATTCGCAACTAAAATAACAGGAACTTTATTTTTTCGAACTAATTTAACTACTGACTCATCATCTTCTGTAACCCCAACATTTGCATCGACTATAAATAGAATTAAATCTGCTTGATCTATGGCAATTTGTACTTGCTCACTGATTTTTGGAATTAGACCTGTTTTTTCACTAGACCATCCACCAGTATCAATGAGAATGAAATCTTTTCCACTCCATTCAGCGTCATATTGAATTCGATCTCTGGTAACCCCTGGAATATCTTGTACAACTGCCTCTCGTCTTCCAATGAGACGATTTACCAGAGTTGATTTTCCAACATTTGGCCTGCCGATGACAACAATTCTTGGCCTATTTTTAATCTCAGCGATAGGCTCAAAATCATTGTCTAGCGCATCAGATCTAAATTCATTTTCTAAATCTATTACTACCTCTTCATCGGTTTTATCATCAGTTGACCAAATCTGACTTTCAATAAGTAAAGATTTAGTTAACTCATCACTCTCATTCATCTTTTGCTGCCTTAACAATCTCAAGAAATTGTGCTACAGATTGATCAAAATCTAAATTCGTGTTGTCCAAGATGATTGCCCCTTTTGGAACAACTAGGGGTGAAACAGTTCTTGTTGAATCAAGTTTGTCTCGATTGCGTTGTGAAACTAGGACCTCATATGAGTCAGTATTAGTTTGACGAGCTCGTCTTTGAGCTCTTATTGCATCTGTTGCAGTGATAAATATCTTGCATGGTGCATCTGGTAATACAACACTTCCAATATCTCTTCCTTCCACTACAATTCCTGTGTTTGATCTAGAAACCAATTCTCGCTGAAGTCGAACAAGATATTTTCTTACTCCCGCAAAAGCTGAAAACTTGGAGACTTGGGAAGTTATAACATCTTCTCGAATAATCTTGGTGACATCAACATCATTTACTATCACAGATTCTTCATCAGGATTTATTGTGATTTTTAATTGAAAAATATCTCGTTCAAGTTTTTGTATTATTTCATCTTCTGCGACAAGATTTTCTTGTAAACAAAACCAGGTTATTGATCTATACATTGCTCCTGTGTCTAGAAAATTATAACCTAAATCTTGCGCAGCTTTTTTACTAATGCTTGATTTCCCAGACCCACTCGGTCCATCTACGGTGATGACCATATTTGGGCGAGTTTTTTTACTCGCGTCCACTATTGAGCCAAGTCTTGTCTAAGTACTTCGGCCCCGCGTAAGTAAATATGACTGACATCTTTTCTAGCAATTTCTGAATAAGTATGTAGCAAAATTCTTACTACAAGTTTGGGGGCATTTGGTACATCAATTTCTTTGGAACAAAGAAGTGGCACATCACCTAAACCTAATTCGCGTGCAGAGGAAGCAGGAAACGCACAATTTAAGTCCTCAGTTGTGGTGAAAATAATGCTCACTAAATCTTCGTTTTTTATATTGTTTTTAGCAATCATTTCTTGCAGTAATTCACTTACTGCCAATTTCATCTCTTGGACGTCGTTTTTTTGCAACATAGTTGCACCCCTTACTCCAATTAATCTCATAGGGATGCCTCGTCTTTAACTAATTGTGCAGCTCGGTACAAACTGCCAACCTCGGTGTGGTTTAGCACCCGAGTCTTACCTAGTTTCATATCGCCAAGTTTTATTGGTCCAAATTGAACTCGAACTAACTGAATAACTTCATGACCGATATGTTCACACATTCTTCTGATAATTCGGTTTCTACCTTCGTGAATAGAAATTTCGATTGCAGTTTCTCCGGGGGTTGATCCAACAATAGAAACTGTATCTGCTTTTGCTAACCCATCTGTTAATTCAATTCCGGAAGTCAAGGCAGATATCTCAGTTTTGGAAACAGAGCCCTTAATTCTTGCAAGATAAATTTTATTTACTTCAGATGAAGGATGGGTTAAACCATGAGCAAGATTTCCGTCATTTGTTAAAAGAATTAATCCCTCAGTGTCAGCATCTAGTCTTCCAACATGAAAAAGTCGATCTGATCTGTTGGCAACATAATCGGCTACTGTTGCTCGGTCATCTTCTCGTTTCATGGTGGTAACTACCCCACCAGGTTTATTCAAGAGGATAACAATGAATCCCGCAGCAGCTGCAATTGGATCACCATCTACTGTGATTAAATCTATCCCTGGATTTACTCGTCTTCCTTGTTCACTTACTTTAATTCCATTAACAGCAACTCGGCCTTGTTCAATTAGTTCTTCACAAGATCTGCGACTTCCTACCCCTGCGGCAGCTAGAACTTTTTGTAAACGAATTCCTTCTTGATTTTGCATAATTAAACGATCGTTTCATCAATTATTGAATCAAGTGCGGCCATATTGGGTAGATAATCAGCAACTGGAGGAAGTTCTTCCAAGCTTGCAATTCCAACTCTTTCTAAAAAATATGCTGTTGTTCTATATAAAACGGCTTGTGACTCGTTGTCTGATCCTGCTTCTTCAATTAATCCGCGATTTAAAAGTGTTCTCACTACTCCATCTACGTTTACCCCACGAATTGCTGCTACTCGACCTCTTGAAACAGGTTGTTTATAAGCAATTACTGCAAGTGTCTCTAATGAAGCTTGTGTTAAACGTGCTGTTTGTCCATCTTTTAAAAATCTTTCAACAACTTCACCACTGTGTTCATTGGTATAAAAACGCCATCCCCCAGCAATTTCTCTTAAAGTAATACCACCTTCTCGATTATCAAATTCTTTTTTTATTTCTTTTAAAGTTTTATTAACTTGGACTTCTGGTGTGTTAGTGATTTGGGCAAGAGTTATAGCGGTGACAGGTTCATCTACCACTAATAAAATTGCTTCAATACCGGCTTTAAGTGAGGGTGCACCAATTGATGGAACCTCATCAACAACAGTTCTGTTCTCGTCCAAATTACTACTCATTATCAGATTTCTCTTCACTAATTGATTCTTTTTCTAGTTCTGCATCAAATTCATCAGTAACCGCAATCTCACCTTGCTCAGCACCAACCCATCGAATGAAAAGATCTGCTAGCGGACTTTCTTGCTCTAATGTGATTTGAGATTCTCTGAACAATTCTAGGATTGCCAAAAATCTTGCAATAACAACTGGTATTTCAACACCAGTGATAAGAGATCTAAAAGTTGATGCCCCAACGCGGCGAAGTCTTTCAACTATTATTCCTGCTTGCTCTCGAACACTAACAGTTGATGCGTGTAAATGTGATAACGAAATTGTGGGAATTGTTTTTACTTCCATAGTACTTGCTGCTAATCTTGCTAATTCATTCGGACCAAGACCAAGTAAAACCTCTGGTAAAAGATTTGCAAATTGTGGTTCCAAAGAGACCGAACGCGGATATCTTTTAGCCTCAACACTTAATTGAATATTTAACCAATAAGAAACATCCTTAAACGCTTTGTATTGCATTAAGCGTGCAAATAATAGATCTCTAGCTTCTAACCTTGCAATATCCTCTTCATCTTCGACTTCACCTGATGGCAGCAGTCTTGCCGTTTTCAGATCAAGCAGAGTTGCTGCTATAACCAAAAATTCAGTGGTTTCATTCAAATCCCATTCTGATCCTTGATTCTTTATGTACTGCAAGAAATCATCGGTGACAATATGTAGAGCTAGAGCGGTAACTTCTAGTTCATGTTTGGCAATTAAAGTTAAAAGTAAATCAAATGGTCCTTCAAATTGACTTAGCTTAACATTGAATTTATCAATAGAGTCTTGTTCTTTTATTGGCGCAGAAGATGTAATTGTCATGACAGTTTAGTTATAACTTCTCTGGCTAATCTTTTATAAGCCTTAGCAGCTGAAGAGGAAGGTGCATATTCAGTTATAGGAGAACCTGCAGCTGTTGTCTCAGGAAACTTAACAGTTCTTGCAATAACTGTTTCAAAGACTTTATCACCAAAAGCTTCTTCAACTCGTTCTAAAACTTCACGACCATGCACAGTTCTTGGGTCATACATAGTTGCAAGTATTCCTATAATCTTCAAATTCGGATTAATTCTTCCTTTTATTTTTTCAATAGTTTGGGTTAGTAAAGCAAGACCTCTCAAAGCAAAATATTCAGTTTCAAGAGGAACAATGCAACCTTCAGATGCTGCTAAAGCATTAACAGTAAGTAAACCTAATGACGGTTGGCAGTCAATAATAATGAAATCGTATTCATTAATTAGCGGCTTCAGCGCACTTGCAAGGACATGTTCGCGACCAACTTCACTAACTAGTTCAAGTTCAGCTGCTGATAACTCTATGTTGGAGGGTAATAAGTCTAAGTTCTTTACTTTGGTTTGAATTAAGACATCTCGAGCAGGAAGTTGTTCTCCTACGATCACATTTCTTAATGTTTTTTCTAATTGATAAACCGGAATTCCTAATCCAACAGACAATGCGCCTTGGGGATCGAAATCAACTAACAAGACTTTTCTGCCATAACTTGCTAATGCGGAACCTAAATTGATTGTGCTCGTGGTTTTACCAACTCCACCTTTTTGATTAACCATGGAAATGATTCGTGCTGGACCATGATTATTTAAAGGTTCAGGGATAGCAAAATCGGTTGCTGTTTTTTGACCTTTAGGAATTCGTGAACCATCATCTTTTACAGAAGCACTCGACACTTTTAAACCTTGCTTTCTGCACAGCCGACCCGGCTGGGCTTCTTGGTTTAGCCTACGCGAGAACTCTATTACCTAGATACACAACACCAGTTGATTAATTCCTTGCTCGGGGATGTGTTTCGGCAAAAACTTCTCGTAATCTTTCAACTGTTATATGTGTGTATATCTGAGTTGTGTTCACTGAACTATGTCCTAGTAACTCCTGTACCACACGTACATCTGCCCCACCTTCCAAAAGATGGGTGGCAAAAGCATGACGAAGTGTGTGTGGTGTGAGCTCTGCAAGATTATTTTGAAGTGCGATCTTGTTTATTACTTCCCAGATGCTTTGTCTGGAAAGTCTTGCACCCCTTGAATTCAATAGTAAAGAGTTACAGAATTTTTTTGAACTAACGCACGCACTACGTTCTCGTGTTAAGTAATTATTTATTGCGATCTTTAATTGTTTTCCCAAAGGAATAATTCTTTGCTTTGAGCCTTTTCCAAAACGTATTTTGACAATATTACTCTCAATATCTATATCGTCTAGATCTGTATTAACTAATTCTGAGATTCTTGCTCCAGTTCCATAAAGAAATTCGAAAATCAATTTGTTTCTAGATGTATTGGCATCCGTTGATGATATTGATTCGATTACCTCAATGACTTTATCAACTGAAAGTGTTTTTGGTAAGCGAAGAGATTTAGAACCAGTACTAATATATTGAGCAGGATTAATATTTGTTGCATTTTCTAGCACAAGAAATCTATGAAAACCTCTTATTGAAGCAATCATTCTTGATACTGAGCTTTCAGCGCGGTCTGTGTGGTACTCATTAACAAAATTTTGAACCATTTTTTCAGATATATCTGTAATATCTCCTACATTTTTGCAACTGTTTATATATAAACTTAAGTCTCTTTTATAAGATTCAAGAGTATTTTGAGCTAGGTTTCGTTCAACAGATAAATGATTGAGATAAAGCTTAAGAGCCTGATCTAAATTCATTATGCAGAAATTAACTTCTCCGTTGGAACAAATTCAAGATTAAATGCATCAGCAACTGCTTTGTATGTTATTTGTCCTTGGTGAACATTTAGCCCTAAACGCAATGCTTTGTCATCTGCTAACGCTTTCTTCCAACCTTTATTAGCTATTGCTTTGGCATAAGGCAGGGTCACATTGGTAAGAGCATAAGTTGAAGTGTTAGGAACAGCACCTGGCATGTTTGCAACACAATAAAAAATAGATTGATGAACATTGTAAGTC
>JAQCGN010000086.1 GCA_027730605.1 Actinomycetota bacterium | reverse complement strand
TCAATATAGACATGACAATTTCCCACCCCAGTTTCAATTACTGGAACTAAAGAGTCATTGACTATTGAATTAATTAATGATGCACCACCTCGAGGAATCAATAAGTCAACAAATCCTCGGGCACTCATTAGTTGTTTAACTGAATCATGGGTATCTCCAGGAACTATTTGAATTGCATCAGCTGGTATTCCTGAAGACTGTAATGCTGTGCGCATAACTTGAATTAAAGATTCATTAGTATTTTTTGCTGAAGAAGATCCTCTTAATAAAACAGCGTTCCCACTTTTTAAACAAAGTCCTGCAGCATCTACTGTGACATTTGGTCTGGCTTCATAAATCATGCCGATAACACCCATTGGTACTCGCTTTTGTTCTATTTCCAAACCATTTGGTTGGACCCATCCTCTGATAACTTCACCAATTGGATCCGGCAATTTTGCAATATCACGTAACCCTTGAGCAACTTCTTTTATTCTTTCTAAATTTAAAGTTAGTCGATCTATAATTGCTGGATCTGTTCCATTTTTTGTGGCAGTTTCAACATCAATTTTATTTGCTTTAGTAATAGTTTCACTATTAGTGATTAACGCATCTGCCATATTTTGCAAAGCTTTATCTTTTATGTCTCTATTTAATTGAGCTAATTCATAGCTAGCAATGCGCGCTTTTTGAGCAATTTCAATTACTGGGTTCATGGTTTCAGTCATGTTAAATTAATCCTAATTCCTTGTAATCTTTTCGTCTATTAATACAAGGTCATCTCGGTGAATAACTTCCTTGTCGTAGCCTTCCCCAAATTCCTCTAGTAACTTAATTGTGTTTTTTCCTATCAAATTTGGTAATTCCGAAGAATCAAAATTTACAAGGCCCCGACCCAGCACCTCTCCACTCTCAGAAATAACTTCAACTGCATCACCAACTTCAAATTCACCTGCCACTTTTTTTATTCCAGCAGGTAACAACGATGCTCTTTTTTGGGTAACAGCAATAACTGCTCCTTGATCAATAGTGATAAAACCACGCACCTCAGTTGCATGTGCTAACCAAAGTAAACGGGCTGAAAGTTTGTCTTTATTTGGCCAAAAAACAGTTCCAACATTCTTAGCATCAAAAACTGAACCTAAATTAACAGCACTAGTAACAAGTGCAGGAATTCCACCAGCAGTAGCAATTCGTGCCGCTTGAACTTTTGTACTCATGCCACCACTTCCTACCCCACTATTTCCCGCACCTCCTATTTGTATGTTTGCCAACTCATCAAATGATTTCACTTCAGAAATAAGTTTTGAATCACTCTGGGAAGGTGGAGCAGTCATAAGTCCCTCAACATCAGAGAGTAAAACAAGCGCTTGTGCGTTTATTAAATTTGAAACAATTCCTGCCAGACGATCGTTGTCTCCAACTCTAATTTCATCAGTTGCAACGGTGTCATTTTCATTAACAATTGGCACCACACCTAGTTCCATCAATTTGGCAAAAGTTCTTTGAGCGTTTCGGTAATGTGAACGTCTACTCATATCTTCAGCCGTGAGTAGTACCTGACCAACGGTTATTCCATGTTTAGCAAAAGATTCTGCATAATGTTGAACTAATAAACCTTGTCCCACACTTGCCACGGCTTGTTGAAGTGATAAATCTTTTGGTCTAGTTTGTAAACCAAGTGGGGCCAAACCAGCAGCAATTGCACCTGATGAAACCAAAACAATTTCATGTCCATTATTTTTGTGTTTAGCTAAAGCGTCAACAAGTAAGTTTAATCTTTTTGTATCAATACCACCTTGTGCTGTGGTTAATGAAGAAGAACCAACCTTGACAACAATTCTTTTAGCAGTTGATATTTCAGCTCGCAGTTGGCTACTCATCTTCCATCCAAACGAATATCTGTTCCACGTGGGCCACGCACATTTTTAACTCCACTATCAATTCCTGGATCCCAATCAAAGAGTACGGCGTTTTCGCCCTCTCCTATGGCAACTTCAACTCCTGGTTTTGCTCCAGCTTTTCGTAATGCTTCTTCAATTCCTAAAACCTGGAATCGATCAGCCAGATAACCAATTGCTTCATCATTGGAGAAATCAGTTTGTCTAATCCATCTTTCAACTTTGTTTCCAGTTACATAATAGCGATTGCCATCATGTCTAACTTTAAAACCAACATCTCCGACCCCATCTGGTCTTATTACAATCCGAGTTTTTTCATCTTGGGCATGAGTTTTTCTCCACTGCATAACAAGTTCTGCAACTGCGAACAGAAATTCTTTTAATCCTTCTCTTGAAACAGCAGAGATTAAATAAGCATCTAGATTTCGGGCATGAATTTGTGGTAAAACCAGATTCGCTAATTCTTTTGCTTCTGGGATGTCAATTTTGTTCAGCACCACAATTCGAGGACGCTCTTCTAGTCCTCCATATTGTGATAATTCTTTTTCAATCACATCTAAATCTTGTAATGGATCTCGATCTGGTTCTAAAGTTGCACAATCAATTACGTGTACCAATACAGCACATCTTTCAATATGGCGTAAGAAATCTAGACCCAGTCCTTTACCAGAACTTGCTCCTTCAATAAGTCCTGGTACATCTGCAACAGTAAAAGTTACATCTCCTGCTTTAACTACACCTAAATTTGGAACTAAT
>JAQCGN010000085.1 GCA_027730605.1 Actinomycetota bacterium | reverse complement strand
TTGGAATGCAAGAACACATGAAATAGGACAGTCTCTGGTAACTGGACTTTTTCCATCATCAAATATCACTCAAGAAGTTGTGGATAAAGCAGATAAGATTTTATCTGAAAATAAAGATTTACCAGTTGGTGCTAGAAGAATAATTGTTGAACAAAGAGATTCATTAGCTCGAGCTTTAAGAAATCAGAAGGTAGATAGAAATTCTTAAACGTCGGTCATAGATCTTGGTCGATAAGCATGTGCCCCTAGTACTGAAAATGCTTGACTAATTCCTCCTACAAAATCGTTTATGGCAAATGCATTTGCCATTGAAATTGCAGCAAGTCTACAAACTTGATCATCAACTGTTGCAGAGGCATAACTTCCAGTAACAATTTCAATTGCAAAGTTTTGTAAATCAACACAAACCAAAATAGTGGCAGAACTATTTGCTAATTTGCTATGCAAATCTATTGCTTCTTTTCTTCCATTTTCTAATTCGCCAACAAATAAACTGAAATTCACATCACTTGCTGCTTCTGCTGCAGCTATTGATTTTGCAATTTCATTTTGTTCATCAACTGTAAAAAACTCACCACTTGGCACTTACACCACCCACTTTCAAAGCTAGCTCTACCGATTCTTTTGTACTTGACTCAATTTCTTTGTGCTTTGCTTCATTGCCTGGACCATTAAGCCACCAAGTATCAGAGTGAGAAATAAAACCAGATTCTCTTCTTGCTCTACGAGACCATTGTGGGGCAAGAATGGCTAAGGCAATTAAACCTAAAATCAAAAGCGGAATTCCAACAAAAAGAATAATTGTGGCTGCACCAGAAATAGCTTCTCCCGGTTCATCTCCATCATCTCGAATGACTGCCTGTGCAGATTGAGCAAAAGTAAGAAAAAGGAATAAAGATAAGAAAGATGTCTTGGCTACTCGAGTAATCATCAACATATATACAACTTTACTCATAAGTCATAACACCAGAATTGGGGTCTATGTCGGTAACCTTGTGCATATGTTCCAAATCGAAAAAACACTCCTAGAAACCCTAAGTGGTTATTTGGGAAGTATTCCATTTCAAATTATTTTAATATTTGCAATTGCCATATTTCTAAATGCAATGGTTCGTATAGCAATCTCAAGATTTGTTAAAGGTGCTATAAAACGAGCAAATGAGAAAGCCCCACAATTTAAAAGACTTGCAGATAACACCGCAGAATTATCAGCCATGGTTATGCAACAAAGAACTGTGCAACGAGTTAAGGCAGTTGGGCAACTTTTTAAAAGTGCAACAACTTTTGTAATTTGGACAGTGGCAATAATGTCTTCATTAAGTATGATCGGATTTAATGTTGGACCACTTTTGGCAAGTGCTGGCGTGGCTGGTGTTGCCCTAGGATTTGGTGCTCAAACTTTAATTAAAGACTTTTTAGCAGGAATATTCATTATTTTAGAAGATCAATATGGTGTTGGTGATGTTGTGGATTTGGGTCCTGCAATTGGCACTGTTGAAGAAGTAGATTTAAGAGTTACTCGTTTAAGAGATATGGGTGGAGTTGTTTGGTATGTCAGAAATGGTGAAATTTTAAGAGTTGCCAACAGAAGTCAAGGTTGGACCGTAGCAACTTTTGATGTACCTGTTTCTTATAACGAAGACTTAGAAAAAGTAAGAGTAGTAATTGATCGAGTTGGAAAAGAAATGTTAGAAGATCCAGCTTTTTCAGGAATGTTATTAGGTGCGCCGCAATATGCAGGTGTGGAACAAGTATCAGGTGATGCCATTTTTGTCAGAATTGTTGCTAAAACTGCTCCAGATCAACCAATGCAAACTGCTCGAGAAATTAGAGAAAAACTTAAAGGTGCTTTTGATAAAGCAGGTATCAAAGTTCCGGTTCTAGTAAGACCATATCCAACTAGTTCAGGCATGCCACCTAATAACCCAACTCAGCGCTAAATCACACCTGAAGTAGCACAGATCTAAATAAACAGGCAAACTATGAGCATGGAGAATTCGCAAAAAATTAAAACTTCTAAATCAGGAGACCCTGCCACCTGCCTTGTGACTGGAGCAACCGGATACATCGGTGGTCGATTAGTTCGTGAATTACTTAAAGCAGGATACAAAGTTAAAGTTTTAGCTAGATTCCCAGATCGATTAAGAGATATGCCATGGATTAACCAAGTCGAAGTAGTTGCAGGTGATGCCCTCGATGAAAATTCAATAATTCAAGCCATGAACAATGTTGATGTTGTCTATTACTTATTACACGCGCTTAATCAAGGCCCTGAATTTGTTGAAATTGAAACAAAAATGGCACAAATATTTGCAAACTCTGCAAAACAAAAAAATGTTCAAAAAATAATTTATTTAGGTGGACTAATCCCCTCTCAGAAACTTTCCCAGCACCTAGAATCTCGTAAAATAACAGGTGAAATTTTGAGGAATTCAGGTGTTCCAACAATTGAGTTAAGAGCGGGTGTGGTGATTGGTTCTGGTTCAGCATCTTTTGAAATGCTGAGATATTTGTCAGAAAGATTACCCATCATGATTACTCCTAAGTGGGTAAAAACAAGAATTCAACCAATTGCTGTGAGAGATGTTTTGTATTACCTACTTAATGCGGCTTCTTTAGAAAATGAGATTAATAGATCTTTTGATATTGGTGGGCCAAATATTTT
>JAQCGN010000084.1 GCA_027730605.1 Actinomycetota bacterium | reverse complement strand
GTAGATGCAGTATTAATGGGTGCTGGAATTCCTAGAGAAATTCCACAAATCATTAGAGACTTTGCAGAAGGTAAATCAGGAACTTTAAGTGTTGATAGTGAAAGACCAAGTGGTATGGCTGCTCCTACTTTAACTTTTGATCCACAAGAATCTTTTGGCAAAGCGCCACAATTACAAAGACCAATGTTTTTAGCAATTATTACTGCCGAAGTTCTAGCTTCCTATTTAGCACGAAACGATGTCACCAAACCTGATGGTTTTGTGGTGGAACATTGGAAAGCTGGTGGACATAATGCACCGCCTCGAAGAAAAGTTGAAACCGAATCTGGCTTTGGTCCACTTGATGAAGTTAATTTTGAAAAAATGAAAGCAGTTGGTTTACCGTTTTGGTTAGCTGGTGGAAGATCAACACCAGGGGCTGTGAAAGAAGCTTTTGATTTAGGGGCCCAAGGTGTGCAAGTTGGAACTTTATTTGCTTTAAGCAATGATTCAGGTTTGTTGCCCAAATACAGAGAACAAATGCTTGATGCGGCTAGAAAAGGAAATCTAAAAGTTAGAACTGATCACAGAGCTTCTCCTACAGGTTTTCCTTTCAAAGTTGTAGAAATGCCAGGCACTGTGGGTGAGGAATCAACCTATAAAGCAAGACCAAGACTTTGTGATCTTGGATATTTAAGAACTTCCAAATTAGATGAAGCAGGAAAAGCTACTTATACCTGTGCTGCGGAACCTGAATCTGCATTTTTGAAAAAACGTGGAGATGAAAAAGAACTTGCCGCAAGAATGTGTTTATGTAATGGTTTATTAGCAGCAGTTGGATTAGGTCAAGAAAGACCAGATGGTTACAAAGAAGCACCATTGTTAACTTTAGGTGCCACCACAACTGATGTGGAAGATATGTTAAAAACTCACCCAAATGGTTGGAGTGCTAAAGAAGTAGTAGAAAGATTATTAAGTGGAGTTCCACAAAGTGCGAAAGTGTGATAGAAATAAAATATGAGTAGTAGAAGAATACTTCTAAAAATTGGTGCGATAAGTGCAGTATCTTTTATCATCACTGCGTGCACAAAAGCTGTAAGTGGAACAAGTGAACCAACTAGTCAAGAAACAAAAGAAGCAACTGGTCAACCAAATGATGAGTCAACTAGTGAAGCAGTAGTTGAAGATACTCCTTCTCAGAATGCACCGGAAGAAACTCAATCACAAGGTGGAGAAGTAGTAATTGCTCAAGTTTCAGCACTTGTTGCAGGTGAGGGATTTAATTTCAAAGCAAATGATGGCACTGATGCAATTTTATTTAAAACCAGTGATGAAAAAGTTTATGCATTATCAAGAATTTGTACGCATCAAGGTTGTTCAGTTAATTTTGATTTAAGTCAAAATAAACTAGTTTGTCCTTGCCACGGGGCTGAATATGAAACTGGCCAAGGAAATGTTTTAAGTGGACCAACAGAAAAAGCATTAAAGAAAATAAATATTAAAATTGATGGCGATAATGTTTTGGAAGTTGTTTAAAAAATAATTGTGGCCAGGACCGGGATCGAACCGGTGACCTACCGCTTTTCAGGCGGTCGCTCGTACCGACTGAGCTACCTGGCCTTAAATGCGGCAAACAAATTAAAAAACTTATTTGCCGAATTTAAGCGACCCAGACGGGACTTGAACCCGCGACCTCCGCCGTGACAGGGCGGCGCGCTAACCAACTGCGCTACTGGGCCTTACTTTTCTTCATACTGCTTTTATTGCACGTACCCCCGACGGGATTCGAACCCGCGTTACCGCCGTGAAAGGGCGGCGTCCTAGGCCACTGGACGACAGGGGCCTGATCTAATTAGGCCAGTTTTTCTCCTAAAAATTATTTTTAGGTGAGCACTTAAGTGTACGCAAAGCCGTTGCCACCAATCACAAGTGCATCTAGTACCCCAGGTGGGTTAGGTGCTATCTTGATATATCTAGTCGATATATCAATAAAGGATTAACGCTTAAAATGGCCAAGAAGAATACTTCTTTGGAAGTAGTAGTTTTGGGACTTCTTTCCCAAGGTCCAATGCATGGATATGAACTACGCAAAAGAGTTTCTTTAACCCTAGGTCCTCTTTCTGCTATTTCTTATGGCTCTTTATATCCGGAGTTAAGAAGACTGCAATCTTTAGGTTTTATTGATGAGGATGCTCAAGAATCAGAAATTGGTTTAACCAGAAGAGCTCGTATTGCCTACAAGATCACAAAAAGTGGTAAAGAAAAATTTGCCTCCCTCTTAAAAGAAGCAGGGCCAGAATCTTGGGATGATGAAAACTTTTTAACATATTTTGCCTTCTTTGCCAAAACTGCTTCAGTAGTGAGATTACAAATTTTGCAAGGAAGACGCACCCGTTTGCAAGAACGTGTGGCATTACTTGAATCCCAAATTGAAAAAACAGAAAAACAAATGGATCAATACACCATAAAACTTCAAAACCATAACTTGGATTCAGTGGAAAGTGAATTGAAATGGATTGATGAAATGATTTCTAGTGAGAGGAAGCAAGCATGAGTAAAGTTAAGGTTGCAATAGTTGGATTAGGAAATTGTGCTAATTCATTGATTCAAGGTGTTACTTATTACCATAACGCCAATGTTAATGAAGAAGTTCCAGGTTTGATGCACGTACAACTTGGTGATTACCACATTAGAGAT
>JAQCGN010000027.1 GCA_027730605.1 Actinomycetota bacterium | reverse complement strand
CTAGTGAAGAATCTGCAGCACTTTATAACATTGAGCTTCCTCCAGGGGAGAAAGCAACTGACACCTGTCATGTAAAAGTTTTTAATGAAGCACGGGATTCAGAACAAGTATCAGATATATCTAAACGAAGAATAGATAAAGCCTACAAGATTTACCCAATGATTTACTCACCAAATTTTCATGAACTTGAATATTTCATTCCACTAGAAAGAGCAATTGATTGTATTAATGAAATGCGCGAATATATGTTAAGAAATTTGCCGTTGAGTATTTTTCCTTTAGAGATAAGAACTTGTGGATCTGAAGATGGTTTCTTATCTTCCAACTACAAGCAAGACACACTTGTGGTATCAGTTTCAGGAATGCCAGGAGTTGATTATTGGTCTTATTTAAGAGAAGTTGATCGCATTCTTGGTCGATACCATGCCAGAGTTCACTGGGGTAAATTACATTTCTTAACAAAACAGCAACTTCATGATCGTTATCCAAAAGCTGAAAAATTTATTAAAATAAGAAAAGATTTTGATCCTAAGGGTGTTTTCCTAAATAATCACCTGAAACCGTTATTTAGTAAATAAGTTCAATTTATTAATTAAACTGGTCTAAAGCCCTCTTTTAATTCATGTTGTCCATGTTTAATCATAATATGATGAGTTGTGGTGTATTCCAACACTGATTCTTGGCTCATGTCTTTACCAAAACCACTACCTTTAATTCCACCATGTGGGGCTTCAGAAACTATTGGTAAATGATCATTTATCCAAGTGACTCCTGCTTGAATTTTTTTAGAAAGTTCCAGTGCTTTACCAACGTCTGTGGTCCAAATTGAAGAAGCTAACCCATATTCACTGTCATTGGCTAATAAAATTGCTTCATCATCATCTTTAACTGAGGTAATAGTTATAACTGGCCCAAAAACTTCTGTTGCAATTATTGAGTTATTTTGTTTAACATTAGTTAATAATGTTGGTGGATAGAAAAACCCCTTACCATTAATGATTTTCCCACCAGTTGATAGTGTTGCCCCATCTTTTATGGCAAGGGTAACTTTTTGGTGAACAAGTTCTCTATGTTTTTCTGAAATCAGTGGGCCAATATCTGTCGAAGTAGCCTTTGGATCACCAAATCGAATAGATTCCATTTTTTCTTTCATTTTTTCAGCTAATTCATTTGCAATAGATTCATGGGCATAAATTCTGGTAGCAGCTGTGCAATCTTGACCTGAGTTATAGGTGCAAGCAAGAGAAATGGCTTGTGCAACTTGGTTTAAATTAGCATCAGCTCTCACAATCACAGGAGCTTTTCCGCCTAATTCAAGATGAACTCGTTTAACATTTTCACTAGCTGATTTCATCACTTTCTTACCTGAGTCACTAGATCCAGTAATACTTATCATTGAAATTCGTTTATCTAAAACTAATTGTTGAGCTACTTCACCATCACCTAAGACAACATTCAGACAACCCTTAGGAAATATTTCTTTCGCTAAATCAACAATTTTTATTGTAGAAGATGGAGTTTGTGGAGCAGGTTTGATAATAACTGTATTTCCAGCAGCAAGTGCTGGGCCAATTTTCCATATAGCCATGATGAATGGAAAATTCCACGGTGCAATTGAAGCAACTACTCCAACTGGTTTTTTTACTAAAACTGAGGTGTAACCATGATTAAAAGAACCTGCACCCGTGCCATCTAATGATCTTGCAGCACCTGCAAAAAATCTCAAGTTATCAATTCCAAAAGGAAATTCTCCATCACGCATAGTGCTCCAGGGTTTTCCGGTCTCAGAAACTTCTAGCTCACATATTTCATCTGCATATTTTTCTAACAAATCTGCAAAATCAAGAAGTCTTTTCATTCGTTCACTAGGAATTAGTTCAGACCAAACAGGAAAAGCCGTTGCAGCACTTTCGAGTGCTTCTTCTATTTCTTGCGCAGTCGAATCATTAATTTCTTTGATTACGGCTCCCGTTGCCGGGTTTAAAATAGCTCTTTTCACTATTTAATTAGAGCTTCAATTTTAGTCGCTGCTTCTTCGATACCTTTTCTTGATCTAACCTGTTCACCTATTTTAGAGAGATTTGTAAGAAGAGAAGAATCATTTAGTAGTTTTTCAATGGCACCTGTTAATTCTTCGTCTTTAAAGTGATAGGTAGCAAGTCTTATGCCATGACCTTTTTCATGAACTCTTTGAGCATTGTCATATTGATCCCAGAACAATGGCAAAACAATCATTGGTTTACCAAAATGAACAGATTCTGTTGTTGTGTTATTACCACCATGGGTAATAACTAAGTCAACTTTAGGAATAATTGAAATTTGCGGCAAGAATTCTGCACCAATCATATTTGAAGCTAATTCAAATTCACTTGCTTGTGGACCTTTGGAAACAATGAATTTGTGCTTCGTCTTACCTAAGATTGCAATTAAGCGTTTCATCAAGTCAACATCAGCAGATCCTAGTGAACCAAGAGATAGATAAATTAATTTAGAATCAGCTGGCCTATTTGCAACTTCACTTGGTAGCTCAAATGCTGCATCTGTGGAACGTACACTGGAATCAATTCGGTGCCAATTGTTTCCTAAAGGTCTTTTATCTGTGTAATCAAGTTCAGTTGGATACACATACATATTTAAGTCTTTTGAAGTATGAATAAAGTCCAAATCTGGCAACGCAGGAGCACCTTGGGAAACTACCCAAGAATTGAATTTTTCCCACATTGGTCTTTGAGTTTTTTCATAAGCCTGGTTATAACTTGCCCAAGATGATGGATCGTTTTCTGCTAAACCTGAAAATGGTGGAGCAATTTTATCTCCCAGTATTTCAAGTGGATTACATGAAACTACGCGAACAAAAGGAACTCCAGCTGTAACAGTGGCAGGAAAACAAACGACGTTATCTTCTATGATTACATCTGGTTTATGTTTGGCAATAATTTCTTTTAATCTTGGTTCGCAATAAATAGCTCCATCAATCAAAGCTTGTCTTGTTGGAGTAATGAACGTATCTAATTGTTCAACAGTTGGTTTTTTAAATTCAGGGGAAGTGTCTCTAATAAAGTCTTTCCAGAATTGGCCCACACTTTGAGCATCAGGGTTTTCCGGAGGTGCAGATAAATCAACTAGTTCTTCTTTGAATCCCAGTGGGGATAACCTGCCACCCCATGAAGATTCAGCAGCAAAAACAACATTATGTCCACGGTTTTTTAAAACATTGCCAATTCCAATACAGTTATTGGTTGGTCCATATGCTGATTCTGGCCAGAACAGAATTGTTTTTCCACTCATCTTATTTCTCCTCTTGTTTAAAAAACTCTGACGTCTTGTGGATTAAATGATAGGTTCACGTGGCTTCCCACTTCAAGGTTGGCAGATTTATCTGCATAAACTCTCACGATTTCATTAGTGGTCAATTTGATGGTGATGTTTTTCTTGGCTCCAGCAAAGACAGCATCAGTGATTTGGCCTGCCCCAGTTGTGGCTGGGCTCAAAATAATGCTTTCTGGTCTGATCAATATTGTGACAGATTTTCCTGCACCCATTGAATGTGAAATATTGACCTTTCCTAGGCAAGGGTGTTCAAACCCAAAGTTTGTTGAGGTTGCTTTAAGAATATTGCCTTCACCTATGAAGTTGGCCACAAATTCGTTTGTAGGATTTTCGTAAAGTTCTTGAGGAGTTGATATTTGTTTTATTTCACCCTTATCAAAAACAGCAATTCTATTGGCAAGAGAAATTGCTTCATCTTGATCATGAGTAACAATAATAAAAGTTATTCCAAATTCATGTTGAATTCTTTTTAGTTCAACTTGCATTTCTTGCCTAATTTTTTTATCCAATGCACTTAAAGGTTCATCTAGCAATAAAATTTTAGGTTTTCGAGCAATTGCTCTGGCCAGCGCAACTCTTTGTTGCTGACCACCAGATAACTGATTTGGTTTTTTCTTGACGTGTTCACCCAAACCAATTTTTTCAATAATTTCATTTGTTTGATTATTGATCTCCTCTTTTGTGAAGGAGGTATTTGTTAAACCATAGGAGATATTTGAAAAGATATCCATATGTGGAAATAGTGCGTAGGATTGAAACATTAAATTTACTGGCCTAGTCCTGGTTGGAATACTTAATAAATCAGAATCATTTATTAATACTTGGCCAGAATCTGGGTATTCAAATCCTGCAATAATTCTTAAAAGTGTTGTTTTGCCGCAACCAGATGGGCCAAGAAGTGCAAACATTTCATTATTTTTTATTTCCAAAGAAACATTGTTTAATGCCGTAATCGTTCCGAATTTTTTGGTTAGGTTTCTAACTTTGAGGAGGTCTTCACTCATATTGAATCTGCAACCTTTCCAATTCTTTGGGCAAGAATAACTCCCACGAAACTAATTGCGAGTAACAAAGTACCTAATACGTTTATTTCTGGAGTTACCCCAAATCTAATCATGGAGTAAATAACCATAGGAAGTGTTGGGGTTTCTGGACCGTTTGTGAAGAAAGCAATCACGAATTCATCCATAGAGAGAGTAAAGGAAAGAACAGCACCTGCAATAAGTGCTGGCATTAATTGAGGAATTGTCACTTTGAAAAGTGTTTTAAATGGTCCAGCACCTAGGTCAGTGGAAGCTTCTTCAATTGAGGGATCCATTAAACCTATGCGGGCAAGCACGATTGCGACCACAAAAGCTGTGCAAAAAACTGTATGGGAAATTATTACGGTTCTTAAATTCAATGACAGTGAAATAGTAGAGAAAGTTGTAAGAAGTCCAATTGCTAAAACTAAGTCAGGCACAATGGCAGGAGCTGTTGAAAAAGTTCGCAAAAACCCACCCGCCTTCATTTTATTTAAACCAATAGAGATTGTGGTTCCAATTAGTAGTGAAAAAAACGTAGTTACTAAGGCAACAAAAATAGTTCTTTGAAAACTACTGATAATTGGTTCATTTGTCCAAATATTTTGATACCAATCAAAACCAAATCCTTTCCAGATCAGAGAGTTACTGCTGGTGTTGAAAGATAATCCAACGACAGTCATTATTGGTAAATATAAGAAGACTAAAACAACTAAAGTGATGATTAAAGATAAATTTATTTTTTTAGGCATTAATGTTAACTCTCTTGCTTACATAACTTTGAAGAGAAATCAAAATAACCAAAATCAAAGTTAAAATCAACGCAAATGTTGCCCCGAATGGCCAGTCACGCGCTTTAAGAAATTGGTCTCTAACTAAATTCCCAATCATGACAGTTTTTCCGCCACCGAGTAATTCTGGAACTACGAAATTTCCTAAACTTGGCACAAAAACAAATATCAAACCAATTAAGATTCCAGGCATTGCAAGTGGAATTGACACAGTTCGTAAAGACTTCCAAGCACTTGAACCTAAATCATATGCTGCTTCGGTTAGATTCTTATCTATTTTTTCTAAAGCAGCATAAATAGGCAAAATCATTAAGGGTAAATATAAATAAGTCATACCCACTATTACTGCTCCTGAGGTATAAAGCATTTCAATTGGTTTATCAATGAGTCCGATATTTCTTAAGAACTTATTAATTATACCTTCATTATTCAGTAACACTAACCAGGCATAAGTTCTTACTAGAAAGTTTGTCCAATAAGGCAAAATAATTGCAACAATTAAAATAATTTGCCATTTTCGTGAAAGTCTTGAAATAAATAAAGCTGTGGGAAATCCAATTAATAAAGATAAAATAGCTGTGGCGCCAGCGATTAGTAAAGAATTTAAAATTACTTGAACAAATATAGAATCTGTGGCACGACTAAAATTATCAAAATTTATTGGAGTATTTACTCCACCAAATCGTCCAGCAGTCAATACAGACATAAATAACATAGAAATAACAGGTATTGCGGCGAATAATGTTAAGAAAATGAGACCAGGAGACGCCCAAGCCCAACCGAGATGGCGGGAGTGTTTACTCCCGCCACTTTTAACCAATCGGTTACCTAACTAATTAACTTGAAGTTACTTCAGTAGCTAGATCTGTGTACAACTTGGAGTCTGTACCCAAATCAAGAACTACTTCACCCTTTAGCAATTCAGCAGGTGTTAATCCCATATTTGGATATGAGGTTGCAAGTGCTGGATCCAAGCTTTCTGTTGCTGCTTTGTTTGGAACTTTGTAAAGGATGTTATTAGCTACCCATGCATGAACATCTGGTTGCAAGATGTAGTTAATAAATGCGTGAGCTGCTTCTTTGTTTTTGCTAGAAGACAAGACCACCATTGTGTCTGCCCAAAGATCGCTTCCTTCTTTAGGAATTACGAATTTAATATTTGGGTTTTCAGCAATACCGTAGTTGCACCAGCCATCCCATGCTTCTGTTAACACTGCTTCACCAGAAACTAATTTGGTGTAAAAAGCGGTGTCATCATAAGCAAGTAATGTTGGTTTAGTTTTCACTAATTGCTCTTTTGCTTTAGCAATTTCATCTGCATTAGTTGTATTCATTGAATAACCAAGTAGTTTCATCGCAGGAAGCGCTAACCAGCGTTCAGTTGCAAGCATGGTTGTTTTTCCTTTAACTGAATCTTTTGGATTCAAAAGGTCATTCCATGAATCTGGGGTGAAGTCGATTAGATCTGATCGATAACAAATACCAGTTGTTCCCCATGCATATGGCGCTGAATAATTTGTTCCCTTGTCATATGCAAGATCTGCAACTTCTGGATAAAGATTTGCCAAGTTTGGAATGGCTGATTTATCGAAATTAACAATCTTTCCTGCTGAAGCTAGAGCTTGCGCATATTGACCACTAACAAATGCAATGTCAACACCTGAATCATCAGAGGCAGTTAATTTACCCATGACTTCTTCATTTGTTGCGTGATTTGTAATTGTAATATCAACACCTATTGCCGCTTTAACTTTTGCAGGTAAATCTTCAGGGTAATAACCTGCCCAGTTAGAAATGACTAATTTTTGTGTTGTGATGTCAACATTTGGATCTACTGATGCTGATGTTGCATTATTACTTGAACCGCCACAGGCAGAAAGTAGTAACGCACCGGCTGCAACAACAGCTGCGGAAAACTTATATTTTCCCACTTTGGTCATCTAAATTTCCTCCAATTGGTCTTCCGGGACTTTTTCTTATCCCGGCTTATTGCTGGATCGAGTCTGTCAGGTCCCCTAATTGTTTTGCAAGGCAATCGGGAGATCAGTATCAATTTGTTATATGAATAAGGGGCAAGATGGGGGGCATGGCCAATATCGATCTGGGTGCGGGCAAAGAAGTTCGTATTACGCACACTCCTGATTTAGCTTTGAAATTTGAACCCGAGGATTTATCTGGCTTGGTGAAATGGGTTGTTGGGCTAATCAATAGTAAGCAAGATATTCCAGGATTTAAAAGTCAAAGTGTAAACAAAATCATTGTTGGGGATGAAGAGCCTGAATACATTGAGGTTGATCAAAGTAATTCAAGTTATAGATACGGAAACTATTTAGTTAAAATAAGAAAGAAATTAGATTTAACAAATAGAAGTATCAGAGTTTTATCTACCTTAGCTAAAGCCAGGTTCGAAAACACACCAGAATATTTTGGGCACGTTGAACTTGAAGTTTTTGGTAAATCTGTTGAATTCATAACAGTTTATGAATTCATTGAGGATTCAACTGATGGTTGGACTTGGGCACCTCAAAAACTTGTTAGTAATGATCTTTATTGGATTAACCAATTAGGACAGATTTGTGCTGAAATGCATAGAGATTTAAAATCTATTGCTATTGATGAAAACATAAACTATTTAGAAGTTAGTGAGAAATTAATAAATGATTTAGCTTACGATTATAAGAAACCAGATAATTATGATTTTCAGGGCTATCCTGACCCTGATGAAGTATTTGGTTTGTGGCAAGAAATATCAAGTAAATACTTTGGGAAATTGAAACAAAAAAAAGATATTTTAAGTTTTTCCAATAAGAATAATCAAATGACCCATGGCGATTTTCATGTCGGACAAATTCTAAAAGTGAAAGAAAATTATATAATTATTGATTTTGACGGATCTCCAGTTTTACAGGCAGAAACGAAAAATGGTGGTGCACCAATTGAAAGTGATGTAGCCCATTTTTTGACCTCTATTTCTTTAGCGGCTCGGGTGGGGGAAAGAATTAATAAATTGGAATATGGGCAACTAAATGATGTAGTCAAATCAGCTCAAGACTCATTTTTGATGAGTTATCAAAATCAGGCTCAAGCATTAGGTCTAATTCCTCTGGATTTAGCTTTGGTTGAATACTTGAGCCTTCGACAGTATTTATTTGAAATAATTTATGCTCAAAAGTATTTGCCCAGATGGATTTATGCTCCCGTTATTTCATTACAGCAAGAATTAGGATAGGAAGATGGCTGAAACAAATGTGGCAGGATTTAGTGCTGATTTATTACAAATTCCAAATGTGATTGTTGATACAAATAAAGAAAAGATTTGGAAATTACCAGTAATTGAAAAGAATCAGCCAATCTATTTTGTGGGCATGGGTTCAAGTTTTTATGCCGCCCAAGATGTGGCAAGACAATTAAGAAGCAGAGGTTTTCTAGCCTTTGCTGAAATTGCCAGTGCGCTAACCCCACAAGAGTTTCCTGCTAATTCATTAGTGGTTGCAATTTCTGCTTCTGGAACAAGTGTGGAAGTAATTAAATTTTTAGAAAATATGCCCGCAAACATAAGAACTGTCGGCCTTACTAGGGAAGCAAATAGCAAAATAACCAAGCTTGTTAATGAAGTGTTAATACTTCCGATTGCTACAGAAACTGGTGGGGTAAGTATTTGGTCGTATCGAGCAACATTAATTGCATTATTCCAACTTTTGGAAAGCTTAGGAATTGTACTTTCAGTTAAGAAATCATGTGAGAATGCAAGTAAACAAATTCAGAAATTATTGGATTCTAAAAATCAGTGGATTGAATCATTTATGAATTTAACAACTAGTAAAGATGGAATCTGGTTAATGGCACCTGCTGAAAGAAGTGGCAGTGCTTTACAAGGCGCCCTAATGTTTAGAGAAGGACCAAGATTTTCATCAGATGGGTGTGAAACAGGTGACTGGTCTCATGTTGATGTGTATCTAACTAAATCTCTTGATTACAAAGCCTTGATGTTTACAGGAAGCCAATGGGATACTCAAGCAGTGGAATGGTTAACAAATAGAAATTCTAATTTTGGTTCAATTGGGACATTTGCTAAAGGAAATATTGCGTCAATAAACATAGAATCAGGTGATCTTTTGGCACAACTTTTGTCTGAATTAATTGTGCCAGAACTTATGGCGGAAAAATTGTGGCAAAAACAATAATGAACAGGGTTAAGTCCATTGACTAAAACAATCTTTGCTTTTTTAAACGTTTCCATAGTTGCCCTATACATAATTGGTTCAGGTTTGTGGGTTAACGCAGGTAATAGTTTTTATAGATCATTAGAGCAACCTTTTTGGCAGCCACCTAGTTTTGTAATTGGTTTAGTTTGGCCATATAACTTTGTTGTTTTAATCATTGCAGGAATATTGGTTGCTAATAATGCAAATACTTTTTTTAGTATTCTTTATACACTTTTATTTGCTTTTAGTGTTGTTACAGCTTTACTGTGGGCTCACAGTTTTTATATCCAAAATAATTTAATTCTTGCCGCTATTTCTTTATCAGTAACCGCATTATTAACAATTCCGATGGTGATTATTGCTTTTCAGACCAAAGCTTGGTTTGGACTGATTCTGGTTCCTTATCAAATATGGTTATTCATCGCAGCTTCCTTGTCGATTGGATATCAGGTCCTCAACAAGGGGTAAATAGTTCCCAAATCGTGACCTAGATTGTGCTCAAAGCACATTGACCAAGCAACTCGCCTCATGAGAACCTCGAAGTGGAGGTCTTGGCCTCTAAGGAGTATTTTTAACAACAGCCGGGCAGTTTCGATTAGGAGATTAGATGTTTAAGAACATTCAAGGTCCAGAATTATTAATCATTTTGTTCATCATTCTTTTATTATTCGGTGCAAAGCGTATGCCAGATATGGCACGTTCCCTTGGTCGTTCAGTTCGTATTTTAAAAGCTGAAACCAAAAACGACACCACTAAGACTGAAGAACAACCAAAAAATCCTGAGGCGTAAACCCGCTTAAATTTAATTTAGGTGGAGGTGTAATCAGTTTTGCCTGCAACAAAAGTGCAGCGATTTAAAGAAATGTCGCTGATCGAACATTTACGTGAATTAAGATCTCGTTTATTTAAAGCCTCAGTTGCCATTGTTATTGGCACGGTTGCTGCTTGGGGATTTTATCCTCAAATATTTGACATTCTTAGTCAACCTGTAAATGAAATTGTTGAAAAGGCCCAAGCTAATGGTCGAGATGTTCGATTAGTTTTGGGTGGTGTTGCTGATGCATTCATATTACAAATAAAAGTTTCAGTAGTCACCTCATTGCTTATTACTTGTCCAATATGGATTTACCAACTGTGGAGATTCATAACCCCAGGTTTATATAGAAAAGAAAAACTAAGAGCGTATTTATTCGCAGCAGTTGCCACCCCACTGTTTGTTGGCGGAGCTGTTCTTGCTTATTTGTTGCTCCCTCTTGGTTTGTCTATTCTTTTTGGTTTTACGCCTCTTGGTGTTGGAAACTATGTTCCAGTTGATAGATATTTAAGTTTTTTCTTAAGAATGGTCCTTGTATTTGGAATTAGTTTCTTAACTCCATTATTTATTGTGATGTTAAATATCTTCGATATGTTAGAAGCAAAAGCAATTACATCTCGATGGCGTGTAGTAGTTCTAGGGGTTTTTGCTTTCGCAGCGGTAGCTACCCCAACAGGTGATCCTGTAAATATGACTTTGTTAGCAGCACCGGTTTTGTTATTAATTTCTATAGCAACATTTATTGCCTGGCTCAACGACAAAAGACGTGCTCGAAAAAGACAAGATGATCCAGTGTTAGGTTTATCCGATGATGAAGCATCTCCTGAACCAAAACCTGCCACAGATTTATAAATAAAAGGAGTAAACTAATGAACACAGTTGTTTCAATGGGTGTGCACATTCTTGATGTGTTAGGTCGACATGTTTCAGAGATTCCCCCAGGTCAAAACATTGCATTAATTGATGAAATCAGAATTACTGCAGCAGGAACAGCAGCAGGAACTTCTGTTGATATGGCAAAGCTTGGTTGCAAAGTAATTGCAGTCGGTGCTGCAGGTGATGACGAAATGGGCAATGTTTTATTAGGCATCATGAATCGCTACGGCATTGATACCAGTCACATGAAAAGAAAAAAAGGTGTGCAAACTTCAGGCACGATGTTGCCCATTAGACCAAATGGGGAAAGACCAGCACTTCACGTTATGGGCACAAATGCCACATTTTGCTTTGAGGATGTTCCCCAAGCTGTGGTAAAAAATGCTGATTTTGTTCACATTGGTGGCTTTTATTTAATGCCTAAATTTGATGGCGAAGATACGGTGAAAACTTTGAAAGTTGCTCGTGAAGGAAAAGCAATAACCACCATGGATATTTTGGGTGTTAAACAAGACAACATGGCAGAAAAAATATTGCCGAGCATGCCTTATTTGGATTACTTCATGCCTAATTTAGAGGAAGCTCAAATGATCACAGGTTTAACTGATCTAGATGAACTGTGTGATTTCTTTTTAAACGCTGGGGCCAAACATGTTGTGCTTAAAATGGGTGCTCGCGGAAGTTTAATTAAAAACAAAGAAGGCATGCGTTTAAGAATTCCAGCATTCAAAGTTGATGTGGTTGACACAACCGGTTGTGGTGATGCTTGGACTGGTGGATTTATCACAGGACTTTCTCGTGGCATGAGTATTGCAGAAGCAGCTAAATTAGGCAGTGCTTGTGGTTCATTGGTGGCAACTGGACTTGGATCTGATGCAGGAATTATCGATTTTGATTCCACTATTAAATTTATGCAAACAAATCCAACATTGCCTTTAGGTGATTAATTAAATTAGCAATAAAATAAGGCCTGGATAATTTATCCAGGCCTTATTTCTTTTTGAACTAATTAACTCTTGGAACTAAATGCGGCATCAAATGCAGCACTTGGAGGAGTGAAGTTCAGTTTTCTGATGAATTCCAATGCTTCTGGTCCACCAATTAGGCGATCCATTCCAGCATCTTCCCATTCAACAGAGATTGGTCCTTTGTAACCAATTGAATTTAAACCACGGAAAACATCTTCCCAAGGAACATGTCCATGTCCGGTGGAAACAAAATCCCAACCACGACGTGGATCTGCCCAAGGCAGATGGGAACCTAAACGACCATTTCGACCGTTTAATTGTTTACGTGATTCTTTGCAATCAACATGGTAAATGCGATCTTTGAAATCAAGTAAGAAGTTAACTGGATCAAGATCTTGCCAAACGAAATGGCTTGGATCAAAATTCAAACCAAATGCTGGACGATGTTTAATTGCTTTCATCGTTTCAACTGTGGTCCAGTAATCGTAAGCAATTTCAGATGGATGAACTTCGTGTGCAAACTTCACACCTTGTTTATCAAAGACATCCAAAATTGGATTCCAACGATCAGCAAAATCTTTGTAACCAGCTGCAACCATTTCTGGTGTTACAGGTGGAAACATTGCAACGTAATGCCAAATGCTTGAACCTGTGAAACCAATAACGGTGTCAACACCAAATGCTTTAGCAGCAATTGCTGTTGTTTTCATTTCTTCCGCAGCACGTTGACGAACACCTTCTGGATCTCCATTGCCCCAAACTCGGGAAGGCAATATTGATTTGTGTCTTTCATCAATTGGGTTATCGCAAACTGCTTGCCCAACTAAGTGATTGGAAATTGCCCAATACTTTAAGTTGTGTTTTTCTAAAATATCTTTTTGTTGGCGAACATATTTATCACTTTCAGCAGCTTTAACTACGTCTAAGTGATCACCCCAACAAGCTATTTCTAATCCGTCATAACCCCAACTGGATGCAAGTCTGCACATTTCTTCAATTGGTAGATCTGCCCATTGACCAGTGAATAACGTAATTGGTCTTGACATGTTTTCTTTCCTCCTTATTTTATTGTTTGGAAAGTACCGTTGTTTGCGGAACTTTTTTCTACTGCATCTAATACTTTTTGAACTTGTAAACCATCAGCAAATGAAGGTTCAGGATTTGTGTTATTAACAATATTTTCCACAAAATCTTTTACTTCGTGTGTGAATGGGTGTTCATAACCGATGATGTGTCCTGGTGGCCACCATGCAGTCATGTATGGATGAACTCCTTCGGTTACCAAAATTCTTTGGAAACCTGCGGTCTCTGCACCTTCGGTGTTATCGAAATACCAAAGTTCATTCATGTCTTCAAAAGAAAACTTCAATGAACCTTTGGATCCAAAGATTTCAAATCCCATATCATTTTTTCTTCCAGTAGCAAAACGTGTTGCTTCATAAGTTGCTAATGCGCCACCATCTGTTCTACCAACAAATACTGCAGCATCATCAACGGTAACTTTGCCCATTTTATTTCCTGAAGCACTTGCTTGTAAACCTGAATAATCTCCAGGCAGTGGTCTTTCTTTAATAAATGTTTCAGTTAATCCAGAAACACCAATAAGTTTTTGACCTGTCACAAATTGGGTTGTATCAATTGCATGTGCACCAATATCTCCTAATGCACCAGATCCTGCTTTGTCTTTTTCTAATCTCCAAACTAAGGGGAAATTAGGATCAACAATCCAGTCTTGCAAGTAGCGAGCACGGATATGAAATATTCGGCCCAGTTTTCCATCACTTATCATTTTTTTAGCAAGTGCCACAGCTGGTACACGGCGATAATTAAATGCCACCATGTTTTTAACATTTTTGTTGGCATTTGCTGCAGCAACCATAAGTTCTGCTTCGGCAACTGTGTTGGCTAATGGTTTTTCACAAATAACATGTTTGCCAGCATTAAGTGCAGCAATTGCTATTTCTGCGTGTGAATCTCCAGGTGTGCAAATATCAATGATGTCGATATCTGAACGTGTTAATAATTTTTTCCAATCAGTTTCAATTCCGTCCCAACCAAGTCGATCTGCTGCTTCTTGGGTGTTGCTTGCGTTTCGCCCGCAAACTGCCACCATTTTTATTTCAGCTGGTATGTCATAAACAATTCCAACGTTTCGCCAAGCTTGAGAATGGGCTTTACCCATAAAGGCATAGCCGATCATGGCTACACCGAGTGTTTTCTTTGCCATCTGGTTTTTGAATACCTCTCTGTATACAGGTTCTTACCCGTAACCTTAGGCGCATCTTTACGACTAATTCAAGACCGTATTACGCTTCCTACTAATCGCCCCGATGATGCGGCGAGCTTTGCGAGAGAGGCTGGAGAAGGTCTTTTGAAAAAACTTATTAACGACCCCTTCGACATGGTCGAGGAAATGGTCGAAGGCTACGTAGCAGCAAACGATCACATTATTAAAAGAGTGGGCAAGCGCTCAATAGTTAGAGCTAATTCACCGATTCCAGGAAAAGTTGGAATTGTTGTAGGTGGAGGTTCTGGACACTTACCAGCTTTTGCAGGTTACGTTGGAAAAGGAATGGCAGATGGTGCTGCTTTTGGAAACGTATTTGCTTCCCCTCCAGCAAAACCAGTTATTGAAGCAACATTGGCAGTTAACAGTGGCGCAGGTGTTATGTATACCTACGGAAATTATCAAGGTGATTGCATTAACTTTGATAAAGCACAAGATAAATGCCGTGAAATGGGAATTAAAGTTCAAACCGTTGTTTTAAATGATGACGTTTTATCTGCACCAAAAGATCAAGCACATAAACGTCGCGGTATTGGTGGATTGTTTTTAGTTTGGCATGTTGCTGGAGCAAAAGCAGAACAATTGGCATCTTTAGATGAAGTTGTTGCGGTAACTGCAAAAGCAAATGCAAACACTAGAACTGTTGGTGTGGGATTGACTTCCTGCATCGTGCCAGCAAACGGTAAACCAACATTTTCACTTCCTGATAATGAAATGGAAATTGGTTTAGGAATTCACGGTGAACCTGGTATTAAAAGAGTTAAGGTTCGTCCCATTGATTCAGTAATTGATGAAATCATGGATGCAATTTTGGCTGATCTTGATTACAAAGGTTCAGATGTTGCTTTGCTAGTTAATGGTTTAGGTGGATCCCCAGCTGAAGAACTTTATGTTGTTTATCGCAGAGTTAAACAAATTTGCGATGCTAACAAAATAAACATTAAGTTTAAACATGTTGGTAACCAAGTAACAGCATTAGAAATGCAAGGAACTTCTGTTTCCCTACTTCGTCTTGATTCTGAAATGCACGATTTGATCAAGAACACAACTGTTGATACCTGTATGTACAAGAAGGTGTGAGGAGAGAAAAATCATGGCTAACGTAACTGGAGCTTTAGTAGCTAAATCATTAGTGTTAGTTGCTAAAAAAGTTGAACAAAATAAAGATTATTTGTGTGAGCTAGATGGGGAAGTAGGAGATGGTGATCACGGTGTATCAATGACAATTGGTATGCGTGCGGTTTCTCGTGCTGCTAAAGACTTGCCATCTAATTGCACACCAAGTGAAGCTTTTCAATCAGCAGCTGATGCATATGCAGATGAAGTGGGCGCAACCATTGGGCCTCTTTATGAAGCAGCGTTTGCAGCTGCTGCAGAAGTTGTTAAAGGTAAACAAACTTTGAATGAAATCGGTGACTGGGCAAGTGTTTATCGCGCCATGGCTGATGCAATTCAAAAATTGGGTAAAGCCCAACTTGGGGATAAAACATTGTTGGATGCTTTTTATCCAGCAATTGATCACATACAAGATTTATCTACAAAAGGTGGCAATCTTGAATCAGCGCTACTTTCAACAGCAGAACGCGCATTGAAAGCTGCTAAGGACACTAGAAATCTTGTACCGCAAAAAGGTAGAGCATCTCGACTAGGAGATCGCGCTAAAGGATATCAAGACGCTGGTGCAACATCTCTTGCAGTTGTGCTTAAAGGTTTTGCTGATGGAGTTAAAAAAGGTTAATTACTTTAAGGAAAAAATCCCAGCATTTATTTGCTGGGATTTTTTATTTCACTGGAATTAAAATATCCATCTCACATTTATTGCTGGTAGGAATGAATCTTTCATCATAAATCTCAAAATGCGGAGCATCTCTCATTTGCATTTTGGTGTTGGGAAACCAATTTGTGTAGGCATCAAGATAACTTTCCTTTAAGTTTTCCATAGAACCTCTATGGGTGTATCTGACATATTTTCCAGCGGGTATAACAATTGTTTTGAATTCGAGTCCAGGTGGAACACCTCTGGTAAATTCCACTCCAGCTAAATATTTTATTTTTTCTGAATTCTGATCAATTGCAGTCGAAACACCAAAACTAGTTCCTTGAGTTTTTAGTCCTAATTTTGGAAACATAGACCAAAACTCTTCCCATAATTCTGGTAATAATGAATCTTCATAAGTTGTACGTGGCGACATTATGGAATTGGTCACAATTTCAAGGCCTGCAATAGTGGTTGATGAATATTCTTTTGCTTTAATTTTTCTTTTGAACATATTTGGATTCTAGGTGATTGACCGATACTATTCGTGATATAAAAACTAAATTAGCGTTATTGAGTGTTTTGAGTATTTTCTTAACAGCTTGTGGTGGCTCACAATCAGCAGATCCTGCCCCAGCAGAATCAAATGAAATTGTAGTAGTTGCCCAAAATCCTACAGATCCAGCAAATGCTCCCTATTACATTGACGGCATTGTTTACACACTTGTTGATGG
>JAQCGN010000026.1 GCA_027730605.1 Actinomycetota bacterium | reverse complement strand
AAAATTTGAAGAATGTTTTAGTTTCAGCAGTTTCATTAAATGTGTCAATCGAATTCAAACACATGGAATCAACAAACACTGATGAAGTCGATCAACCAAATATGAATGATGAATCCGTTGAATACAAAGATGGTTTATCTGTAGCAATGGAAGCACTAGGTGCTGTAAAAATTCATGAATTTGAAAACGGTGGAAACTAAAAGTGTATGAAGGTTCCCTTCAAGATTTAATTGATGCACTAGGACGACTTCCTGGGGTTGGTCCCAAAAGTGCCCAAAGATTAGCGTTTCATTTATTACAAACTGATGCAGCAACAGTAGAAAATTTAGCAAAATTACTTTTGGAAGTAAAACAAAAAGTAAAAAGTTGCAAAACTTGTGGAGCAGTTTCAGAAACAGAAATGTGTAATATTTGCTCGGATACTCGACGTGACTTAACAAGTATTTGTGTTGTGGAAGAAGCAAAAGATATTTCTTCATTAGAAAAAACCAGAGAATTCAAGGGCCGCTATCACGTGCTTGGAGGAGTAATTTCTCCAATTGATGGAATTGGCCCAGACCAATTAAGAATCAAGGAATTAATCAACAGAGTTACTACTGAAGAAACAAAAGAAGTAATTGTTGCAACTAATCCAAATTTGGAAGGCGAAGCAACTGCTGCATATTTGGTTCGTGTCCTTGAACCAACAGGAGTTTTAGTCACCCGATTAGCAAGTGGGCTACCGGTAGGTGGCGAGCTGGAATATGCCGATGAAGTGACTCTGGGGCGTGCTTTAAAGGGCAGAAGACAAGTTTCTTAAGCAAAAATTGCATCTTCTAGAATAGAACTTCCTTCTAGTTTTTGAAGCAGGTTTTCTTGTCTCTGATTGTGCAGAAATATGGTGGTTCATCAGTTGCTGATGCAGCCAGTGTGAAACGCGTTGCACAAAGAATTGTTGACACCAAAAAACAAGGAAATGAAGTTGTAGTTGTTGTGTCTGCAATGGGAGACACAACTGATGAACTTATTGAATTAGCTGAACAAGTTTCACCAAAACCAGCAGCAAGAGAACTAGATATGTTGCTAACTGCAGGTGAGAGAATTTCCATGGCAGTTTTAGCAATGGCAATTCATGATCTTGGAATGGAAGCTCGCTCTTATACAGGTTCGCAAGCTGGGTTAATTACCGATGCAACTCATGGCAAAGCAAGAATTATTGATGTTGCACCAGAAAGAATAAGACAAGCATTAGATGAAGGTGCTATCCCAATTGTTGCTGGATTTCAAGGTGTATCAAAAAGCACTAGGGATATAACAACACTTGGTCGTGGCGGATCAGACACAACTGCTGTTGCTTTAGCTGCAGCTTTAAAAGCAGATATTTGCGAGATCTATACAGATGTAGATGGCATCTTTACTGCCGATCCTCGAATTGTTAAAAAAGCACACCCTTTAAAACACATAACCTATGAAGAAGTGTTGGAGTTGTCGGCAAATGGTGCGAAAGTGTTGCACTCAAGATGTGTGGAATATGCCAGACGCTTTAAAGTACCAGTACACGTTCGTTCTTCATTTTCAAATAAAGAAGGAACTTGGTTAATTAGTGATGACGAAAGGAAACCTGGAATGGAACAACCAATCATTTCTGGTATCGCCCAAGACTTAGGTGATGCCAAAGTAACAATCATTGGCGTTCCCGATAAACCAGGAACAGCTGCCACAATTTTTGAAAACATTGCCACAGCTGGTGTGAACATTGACATGATTGTGCAAAACGTTTCAGTTGGAAAAAATGGGAAAACTGACGTAACTTTTACATGTCCAAAAGCAGATGGCGAAAAAGCTTTGAAATGTTTAGAAGGCATTAAATCTCAAATAGGTTTTGAATCATTAGATTACGATGACCAGATTGCAAAGATTTCTCTTGTTGGCGCAGGTATGAAATCTCATCCTGGTGTTTCAGCAACATTGTTTAGAGCAATGGCAAAAGCTGGGGCAAACATTGAAATGATTTCAACTTCTGAAATCAGAATTTCTGTTGTTACTAGATCAAGTGATGCTCCAAAAGCAGTAGAGGCAATTCATACCGCTTTCCAATTAGATTCAGAAAATGAAGCTGTTGTTTATGCCGGAACTGGCAAATAACTAAATGGCAAAACCAAGCTTGGCAATAGTTGGCGCAACAGGTGCTGTTGGTTCTGTCATGATTGAACTAATTGATGAACGTGCCGATATTTGGGGCGAAATCAAATTACTAGCTTCGAAAAGAAGTGCTGGAAAAAAACTAAAAGTTCGTGGACAAGAATTAACTGTTGAAGAAATATCACCAGAAGCCTTTGTTGGAATTGATGTTGCAGTTTTTGATGTACCAGATGAAATCAGTAAAGAATGGGCACCAATTGCTGCTTCTAAAGGTGTAGTCGTTGTAGATAACTCTGCTGCATTTCGGATGGACAAAGATGTTCCCTTAGTTGTGCCTGAAGTAAATAATGGTCAAATAAATAATCGTCCAAGAGGAATTATTGCAAATCCAAATTGCACCACAATGTCAATGATTGTTGCTGTTGGTGCACTACATAAAAAATACAAAGTAAATGAATTAGTAGTTGCTTCCTACCAAGCAGCATCTGGTGCTGGAAAACCTGGTGTTGATGCTTTACATGAACAAATCAGCAAAGTTGCTGGGAAAAAACTAGGTTCAAATGCTAAAGATGTTGCAAATGAAATTGGAGATCATTCTCCATTCCCAAGGCCTTTGGCTCTAAACGTTATTCCTTGGGCTGGTTCTTTAAAAGAAGATGGTTTTACTAGCGAAGAATTAAAAGTAAAAAATGAATCTAGAAAAATTCTAGGTTTACCGAATTTAAAAGTAACAGCAACTTGTGTTCGAGTACCAGTAGTGACAACTCATTCATTAGCTGTGCATGCCACATTTGATAACAAAGTTGATGTCAAAGAGGCAAGGGAAATATTGCGAAATGCATCTGGTGTGGAAGTTCTGGATGATCCAGAGAACTTGATCTTTCCAACACCTGCTGATGTTGTGGGAACAGATCCAACTTGGGTGGGAAGACTTAGACAAGATCCAAGTGCCCCAAACACCCTAGATTTCTTTATTTGTGGAGATAACTTGAGAAAAGGTGCTGCCTTGAACACATTACAGATCGCAGAACATTACGTAGCAAGTCTCTCGTAAACTCTTACTCATGGGTCTACCCAAAGTAAGTGTTGTCCTCGTTAATTTTCGAGGCATTGATGACACATTAAATGCAATTAAAAGCATTCAAGAAACAAATTATCCTAAAGAACAATTAGAAATTGTTGTTGTTGATAATGCATCGGGTGACAACTCTGTTGAAAAACTTAAAAATCTAAATGACCAAATTATTCTAGTTGAATCAAATGAAAACCTTGGCTTTGCTGGGGGCGTGAATCTTGGAGTAAAGAAATCAACTGGCGAAGTAATTGGGTTATTGAATAACGATGCTAAATGTGATGTTAACTGGATTAATACTGCAGTTGACACTTTCTTAAATGATAAAGATGTTGCATCTGTTGCATCCAAAGTTCTTACTTGGGATGGAAGCGCTGTTGATTTTGTTGATGGATCCTTAACTTGGTATGGCATGGGTTATAAACGTGAAGCCCTAAAGCCAACTGATGAAGTAATTGATTTTAAACGAGAAGTTCTTTTCGGAACTGGTTCTGCCATGTTTTTCAAAAAAAATATTTTTGAACAAGTTGGTGGATTTGATGATCGATTCTTTATGTTTTATGAAGACGTTGATTTAGGATGGCGTTTAAATCTTCTTGGTTACAAAATTATTTATGAACCAAAATCAATTGCTTATCACAAACATCATGCCTCAATAGATAAGTTTGGCAAATATCACGAAAACTTTTTATTAGAACGAAACGCTTTAATGTCGGTTTACAAAAATTATGAAGCAGCTTCTCTTGATCGAGTCTTGCCTGCTGCTATGGCTTTAACAGTAAGAAGAAGTATTACCAGAGGAGAGCTAAACCCTGATCTGTTAAATATTAAGAATTCAAAGCAATCAGATACTGATGATGTAACCATCAAGAAAGATGCACTAACTGGATTATTAGCAATTGATTCCTTGGTCGAGCATTTACCATCATTAACTGAATCTAGAAACAAGATCCAAGCATCAAGAAAAAGATCAGATGGTGAAATGGTTGCCTTATTTAGGCAAGCATTAGAGCCTGCTTATCCATGGCCACGATATCTTGAGGGATACCAAAAACTAATGGATGTGTTTAATATCGAATCTTCATTTGGCCGTGAACGAAAAAGAGTATTAGTTGTAACAGGTGAACCACTTTCTGAAAATCTTGCTGGTCCTGCAATTAGAGCTTTAGAAATATCAAAATTTCTTGTGCAAGACTTTGATGTGTTACTTGCTACCACTAAAGGCAATACCTTAAAATACGAAACAGTTTCCACAATTAGCACCAGACACAGAAAGTTAAATCTTTTAGTTGATTGGGCAGATATCGTTATTTTTCAAGGTCTATTAATCTCTGAGAATCCTTGGCTTGCTGATACTGAAAAAATTCTCATTGCAGATGTTTATGATCCATTTCATCTAGAAATTCTTGAGCAAAGAAAACAACAAGGAATCAACAATCGTCTTCGCGGTAGCAGAGACACAACTGATGCTCTTAATCGACAATTGAGACGAGCTGATTATTTTATTTGTGCCTCTGAGCGACAAAGAAGTTTATGGTTGGGTCAACTTGCCGCAGAGGGGCGAGTCAACCCTTATACCTATGACGCATCTGCTGATTTAAGAAGACTGATTGATGTTGTCCCATTTGGTATCTCAGCAAAGAAACCTGAAAAGAAAAATGATCCAATCAGAAAACTTTTTCCACAAATAAAATCAGATGACATAGTGGCACTTTGGGCTGGGGGAATCTATGACTGGCTTGATCCCCAAGTAATTGTTAGGGCTGTAAAGAAATTAAATAACCCTAAGTTGAAACTAGTATTTATGGGATTAAAGCATCCCAACCCTGAAGTTCCAATTATGAGCTCTGTTATGCAATTAAAAGAACTAGTACAAGAACTGGGACTAACTAATTCTTCTGTATTTTTTGTTGAAGACTGGGTTAATTATGATGACCGTGCACAGTTTTTACTAAGTTCAGATATAGGGGTTAGTGCTCATTTAGAACATATTGAAACAGAATTTAGTTTTAGAACTAGATTGTTAGACCACTTTTGGACGGGATTGCCTACTATTTCTACCAAGGGTGATGCGTTGTCTGAAATTATTGAAAAGAATAAAGCTGGATTAGCTGTTGAAAAAGGTGACATAGATGGTTGGGTAGGCGCACTTACCCAAATGATTACAGATGAAAACTTTAGAAAAAACTGTAGTGAGAGTGCTTCAAAATTAAGCGAAAATTACACCTGGAATAAAGTATTAGAACCACTTTATAAATTTATTAAAACTGCCACTCCATCTCCTGATCGACTTCTAATGCCAGATCTCTTGGGTGAAAGCAGATTTGCCAACCCTTATCTGGCAAGCTTTCCTCGCTTAACGCGCTCAAATTTGATAACTGCAGCGGATTTATTAAAAGACAAAGGTGTTAAGGCTTTTGCTAAAAAAGTAATTAAAAAAATAATTGGTAGAAGTTAAGGAAGTGCGTGATAGGCGTCAATTGCTTCTTTAGTATCACCTTGAGCAATTACTTTACCCTTGTCAAGAACAACAGCTGCGTCACAAAAGTTTTGAATTGTTCCTATATCGTGTGTTACCAAAATTATGCTTCTACCTTCATTTTGCATTTCTTTGATTCTGTCCAAACATTTCTTCTGAAATGGACCATCCCCTACGGCAAGTATTTCATCGACAAGTAAAAGTTCTGGATCGGTATGAATAGCAATAGCAAAGCCCAAACGTGCGTACATTCCGCTCGAATAAAACTTCACTGGGGTATCAATAAATTCTGATATTCCAGAAAAATCAATAATATCGTCTATGACTAGTTCTGTATCTTTCCTAGATCTTCCAAGAATTGAAGAATTTAAAAGAATATTTTCTAGCCCAGTCATTTCGGGTTGAAATCCTGCGCCTAATTCTAATAAGGCAGCAGTTGAAACTGGTCTTATGACTTGACCTGAACTGGGAGTTAAGACCCCACTAATAATTTTTAATAAAGTACTTTTCCCAGATCCATTTCTTCCTAGTAGTCCTAAAGTTGATCCATCTTTAACTTGAAAGGTAATGTTTTCTAGTGCCATAAACACTTTGTTAAAATTTTTAGCATGACGATCGGTTAAAAACTCTTTAAAAGTTCTTTGATAATACTTTCTAAATTCTCGGCTTACATTTTCGATACTTACTACTGTGCTCATAGATCTACCACAACAGTTCCAGCCATTCGCACAAAAATTCGTTGGGCAACATATAAAAACACCCAACTGGCCAACACTGAAAGCCATAAACGAGTGGCAAATGGAGAATCAAAAAATTGGTATGCAGATCCTGCAGCAGTAGCAATTGGTGGCCATAGCGCTTGCTGTACTGCCATTACTACTAGGCCAAAAGGATTTAATAAGTACAACTGCTGCCAGAACCAACCAAATGGTAGTGAAGCAAGAAATTGGTGTGCAAAATTCCATGGATAAACAATTGGACTTAGCCAAAATCCCAAAACTAGACCAACTTCAACAATGTATTGAGTATCCCTAAATCTAACGTTGAGAACAGAAAAAATTAAACTCATACCAAATGCGACAGGGAACACGATAAGAACTGCTGGTAGTAAATATAAAAGATTTTGGACATTTGGCCAAGATGAAAACAAAAGATATGCAAAAACGAGGACAATTATTTGAACTAGAAAATGAACTGTTGCTACAGCAAAACTTGTCAAAGGCAAGACTTCTCTTGGAAACCAAACTTTCTTTAACAGTGTACTGTTTGTGGTTAAAGAAACTGCTCCTACGTTTATTGAATCAGAAATCAAATTCCAGAATAATAGACCCACTAGAACAAATATGGCAAATTGTGCAATACTTCTTGATGCTCCTAAAAATTCACCAATTACGACTGAATAAATGAATAGCATCACAAGTGGTCTAATTAATGTCCAACCCAATCCTAAAAAGCTGCCCTTGTACTTACCTGCCAATTCTCTACTTACTAAGGCAGTCAATAGTTCTTTTGCACTTAGTAAATCTTTAAAATCTTTAAATACTCCAGAAGATCTACCAGCAGGTACTAAAGTAACTGTAGGACCGCGTTTTTTTAATTGACCTGACATTTATTTTTCTCTCACAAATTTGTATAAAATTACTCTTAATAGATTAGCGGCCATTACTTTTAGTTTACCAATCATAACTTCTAATCTTGTTACTCGTATGCCTTCTTTACTAACTAAATGGTCTATGAAATCAAAAATCTGTGAGTACTGGTTACCTCTCAACTGGTGTGACCATTGATTCTTTGAGACTCGGAAAACTCCCACGACCGCATTGTCGAAGGTAACTTCTTTACCTCTGGAAATTGCCATATACCCAGAGGTGTCTAATGCATATTCAAACTCTGGGCGAAACCCTTCTGATTTGTTAAATAAATCTGTCCTAAACAAAGCTGCAACTGGTTCACCAAAAATATTTCTTCCGGCTTTTAAATAATACCCAAATGCATCATTAAATGAAATATTACTTGCGTATTTAGGAAGTCTTGGGTGTAGTTTTTTACCATTTGGAAATACGATAAATCTTTCACTAAACACAACTGAGGTTTGATTCTTTTTTAATAAGAGTAATTGTTTAGCTAAAGCATCTTCAAACAAGTAATCATCAGCACAAAGTAACTTGGTTGCGAAACTATTATTATTTTCCTTTACTCTATTCCAATTATTTGCCGCACCTACATTAATGTCATGTGTAACTACTTTGAATCTTTGATCTCTTACCTCATATTCCTTAGCAATTAAGACCGAATTATCAGTCGAGGCATCATCAGAAACAATACAAGTCCAATCTTGAAAGGTTTGGTTTAAAACTGAATCCAAACATTGTCTTATATATTTCTCTGAGTTATAGGTTGGCACAAAAACCAAAATCTCTGAAATTTTACATCCCCCACTTATGAAATTCTTGAACTTATCGTGTCAATACAGCATAGAGATAATAAAGCCTCTAGTGTTATTTAATATAACTGTTAGGAATTAAAGTGAGCCTTTTAGACCAATTTGAAGTTCAATTCAATGAACTCTCCCACGGCGCTATAACCGATGGCGAGCTATCAGAATTACAACCAGTTGAACTTGCAGGCATAGTCAACCAAGAAATTACCCGGTTTCAGAACCAATTAAGCCCTTCTGAAAAAGTTGAAACTATATCCATAGCGCTTTCACCGCATGACCACAAAAGACTCGCAAAGTTTGAAAATCTATTAGTTGATGGTTTAGAAAACCTATTACGTAAATCTGGCGAACTAAAAAGAATAGATTCTATTTCCCAAACCACAATAAAAATTATTAAAGATTCCAACTTAGAAACTGGGGTTGCAAAAACTGTGCCAGTGATTACTTTTGAATCTCCCCTAGAAACATACTTTGAAGAAACAGAGATTATTGAAATAACTCAAACAAGAGTTTTTGTGTTAGATATCAACGGATTAAGAAAAGACCTTCAACCTGGTATTTACACAATTGGGCGAGGAACAGATGTTGACATACAAATTAATGATCCAGGTATATCTCGTAAACATTTAAGTATTCAAGTTAATGAAAAAGTAACTGTGACCGATTTAAATTCTACAAATGGAACTTTTCTGGGAACAGAAAAAGTAACTGAATTATTAGTAGAAGATTCAATAACTTTTAGAGTTGGTGTTACAGAAATAAGCATCGTCAGCGAATTGCGATGACTCAAAGTTTGTACTTCAGAGCAGCCGGTAGATCTGATGTTGGATTAGTTCGAGAAAACAATGAAGATTCAGGATTTATTGGTAAAAACTTTTTACTAGTTGCAGATGGCATGGGTGGACACGCCGCCGGTGAACTAGCCAGCTCAACTGCTGTTTCAGTTGTAGCTCAACTTGAATCTAATTTAGACAAAATATCTGACATTGATAAAAAGTTGTTTAATATTCCAAGTGTTATTTCTAAAGAACTCAAAAATACAATTTCAAAAGACTCAACTAGATCAGGAATGGGCACAACTCTTACAACAGTTGTTCTACATGATAATTCTTTAAGAGTGGTTCACGTTGGAGATTCTCGTGCTTATTTAATTCGAGAAAAACAAATTAAAGCGATTACAAAAGATCAGAGCTATATTCAATCCTTGATAGATAATAATGAAATTACATTAGAGGAAGCTAAAACCCATCCTCAAAGATCTCTTCTTCTCCAAGCTATTGATGGTCTAACTGAAGCAACAGCGTTTATTGACAGCGTGGAAGTTATTGCTGGGGACAAATTAGTTTTATGCAGTGATGGATTAACTAATGTTGTTTCTGATCAAGAAATCCTAGAAATCGTTAATCAGTTTGAATATGTGGGAGCAGTTTCAGCCTTAATTGAAAAATCACTTGAAAATGGTGGTCCTGATAACATTACAGTCATTGTTGCCGAAGTTGTTTCTGAAAAATATGAAAATAAAATAGTTGTTTTAGGTGCTGCTGCTGAACCTCGAAATAGAATAAAGCTTCCAGGACTTGAATTTCCTACCGATATTCACCCATTTATAACCTCTGAATTTCCTGCCCTGAAGTCTGTTACTTGGGTTAAAAAATTTGTTTATATCTTTGTGTCTGCTGTAATAGCTATTTTAGTTGGGTGGTATTCAACAAATTGGATTTCTAAACAATATTACGTAAGTAATCTAGGAGATAATTTAGCGATATTTCAGGGATTGAATTCTTCAATTGGTCCTGTATCACTTTCTAGACCTGTGCAAAGCTTTGATTTAGATGTCATAGTTTTAACCAAAGCAGACCAGCAACTACTTCGTGCAGGAATTGGTGCAGATTCTCTCACTGAAGCAAGATTTATTGTTCGAAGACTAGATCAAAGAGCTCTATGTTCAAAAGATTACTCTTATTCATTTTGTAAAGATGTAACAAGTTCGATAAAGCCTGAATAAATGAAATTACTGACTAAACTAAATCTTATGGGGAGATTGTGAACGATAAAAGAAAACTTGCCAATAGATATGAATTAGGTGATCTAATTGGTCGAGGTGGCATGGCAGAAGTTTTTGAAGCCGTTGATACCAGACTAAATAGAACCGTTGCTATAAAAATTCTTCGCGATGATTTAGCAAGAGATCCTGCTTTTATTGCTCGTTTTAGAAGAGAAGCTCAAGCTGCTGCTGCCCTTAATCACCCCACAATTGTGGCTGTTTACGACACTGGGGAAGAAATTGAAGGTGAAGGAAGAAGTGCCACAAATGTTCCCTACATTGTTATGGAATATGTAAACGGAACAACTTTAAGAGACATCGTTAAAAGTGGCAGAAAACTACAAACAGAGCGTGCATTAAGAATTTCTATAGGTGTATTAGACGCTCTTGCTTATTCACATAGCCACGGAATTATTCACAGAGATATTAAACCTGCCAACGTAATGATTACTAAAAACGGTGATGTCAAAGTTATGGATTTTGGAATTGCTCGAGCATTAGCTGACACCAAGGCAACAATGACTGGTAGCACTGTTTTAGGAACCGCACATTATTTATCCCCTGAACAAGCAAGAGGCGAAAGTGTTGATGCCAGAAGTGATCTTTATTCCGCAGGCGTTTTACTTTACGAATTACTAACTGGTGAGCCACCATTTAGTGGCGATTCACCAGTTTCTGTTGCTTATCAACATGTTTCTGAGTATGCAGCACCACCATCAAGTCTGGATTCACAAATTCCAAATGAGATAGATACAGTTGTGCTACATGCACTTGCTAAGTCACCTGATGACAGATATCAAACAGCAGAGGAATTTCAGTCAGATGTTGAAAGAGTCTTACAAGGAATACCAACTGCTGCAAGTGTGGCACCGAAACCTAAAAAAATGAGTCCAAACACAAAATTCACTAGAACTAAACCAAGAGGTAACTCTGTTTTAGTTATGTTGGCTATTGCTGGAATTTTTGTTGGTGGTTTGACAGTTTGGTTAGCTACGCAAATATTTGGTTTGAGTACGGGAGATCGAATTACTGTTCCTTCTTTAGATGGTTTAACTCTTGAGAAAGCAACTGTGTTACTTATCGAAGAAGGGTTAGTTTTAGGTGAAGTTTCGCCTGAAAATTCTGAAAGACCAATCGACACCATTATTAACCAAATTCCACAAGCAGGAAACTCAATTTTAGCTGGCAGAAGTGTTGACGTTGTGGTTAGTGCAGGTAAATCAAAAGTTGTGGTTCCAAAATTAATTGGAGTACAGTCGGTTGAAGATGCCCGAAGAATTTTAAGTGACAAGGGATTAAAACTTGGTCCAATTATTGAAGTTGAAAGTGATAGTGACAAGGGCGTAGTAATTAGTTCGGATCCTGCAGCGGGAAGCGCTGTTAGCGCTGGAACTGAAGTTTCCTTATCCATTTCTAGTGGACTAAAAATTGTTCCCCAAGTTGTTGGATTAAGTGAAGCTCAAGCTAGAACAGATCTTGCCAATCTTGGTTTCCAAGTACAAATATTGCAACAAGTTGTAACTGAACAAATTGGCAGTGTGTTAGCCCAAGCTCCTAAACCAGGAACAAAATCAAGTGAAGGTGCATTGATAACCATTACAGTTGGTGTTCCACCCGACACAGAAATTATTATTCCACCGCCCCCACCCGAGATTCCTACGCCAACACCGACTGTGACAGTGACAGTTTCACCAACTCCAAGTGAAACTTCGAGTCCAACACCTTAATCAGTAATTAAGACACTCTTTGCTGCTTCTTGCCAAGCATCTTTCCAAGAACGAAGTGGAGTTAATCCTGCATTTTTCCATTTCTTATTTGATAAAACAGAAAACTTTGGTCTCGCAGCTGGTCTTACGAAAGATTTTGAATCGGTTGGTTTAACAAGATTTGGATCAACTTCTAAAGATTTTGCAATAGTTTGGGCAAATTCAAACCAAGAACAACTGTCATCATTTGTAACATGATAAATTCCAGTTTTTGGTCTTTTATCCATAACTTCAATAATTGCTTTTGCCAAGTCAAAAGTCCATGTTGGAGAGCCCGTTTGATCATTAACTACATTTAAGGTTTCGTTATTTCTTAATTTTTTTGCAATTACTTTAGGAAAGTTATTGCCGTGTGCACCATAAACCCAAGCGGTTCGTAAAATATAGGCAGTTGGGTTTCTGTTAAGAACTTCTTTTTCACCTAGCCATTTAGATTTTCCATAAATTGATTGGGGATTTACTGGATCTTCTTCCTTATATGGCACAACAGAATTTCCATCAAAAACATAATCTGTGGAGATATGGACAAAAGGAAGATATCTTTCTAAAGCAAATTTTGCAATGATTCCAGGGGAATCTGCATTGATTATGTTTACTAATTCCTTTTCTTCTTCTGCCTTATCGACTTGAGTGTATGCCCCGCAGTTAACGATGTGGGTTGGATTTATTGCATTTAGCTTGGCAAATATTTTATCAGGTTTTTCAAAATCGATTTCTGATCTATCGGTTCCAATTGCTTCAATATTTAAACTACGAAGTAAATAAATTAGTTCTGAACCTAATTGTCCTTTGGCCCCTAGAACTAACCAAGTCATTTGATTGCTGGAGCTTGTTGTTTATGTTTTCTCCACCAAGCTTCATTATTTCTATACCAATTGATAGTTTTTTCTAGTCCTTCTTCGAAATTTACTTGTGTTGAATAACCAAGTTCGGTGTTTATCTTTGTGATATCAACTGAATATCTAAGATCATGTCCTTTTCTATCTTCAACTGGTTGGATAAATTCTTCACCAACACCCATTGCTGCAAGTATTTTGTGAGTTAATTCAACATTTGTTAATTCAGTTCCTCCACCGATGTTGTAAACCTCACCAGATTTTCCTTTAGTTAAAGCTAAAGCAATTCCACGACAATGATCATCAACGTGTAACCAGTCGCGCACATTCAAACCGTTTCCATAAAGAGGAACTTTTTTGCCTTCAATGATGTTGGTAATAAACAATGGCATGACTTTTTCAGGGAATTGGTATTGCCCATAGTTGTTACTACAACGAGTAATTACGGTATCGAGTTTATGTGTTCTGTTATATGCACGAACTAAAAAATCTGAACCAGCTTTGCTAGCTGAATATGGGCTGTTTGGTAAAAGTGGATGATCTTCTGGCCAAGAACCCTCTGAAATACTTCCATAAACTTCATCAGTTGAAACATGAAGAAATCTTTTTAGATTTGAATTTCTGGCAGCATCAAGTAGTACTTGGGTTCCCATAACGTTGGTGCTCACAAATTCGGAACCACCTTCAATAGAGCGATCAACGTGAGATTCAGCAGCAAAATGAACAACATAATCAGTTTGGCCCATTAGTTTTTTTGCTAATTCAAGATCTCTGATGTCACCCTTAACAAATTTGTATCTCTTATCTGTTGCAATTGGTGCCAGGTTTTCTTCATCACCTGCATAGGTCAATAAATCTAAAACAATTATTTCATCAACATTAAAATCAGGAAATTTGTCAGTAAGCGCCATACGAACAAAATTAGAACCAATAAAACCGGCTCCACCGGTTACTAAAATTTTCATTTACTAATTACAACCTTACTGTGATCTCCTAGCATTAATTTGTGAGCTTTTGGTTGATCTGAAGTTCCACTGATTTCTACTTCTTTACCAACTAAACTTCCTTCTATTCTTCCCACATTTCTTATTTGTGTATTTTCTAAAATTATTGAGTTCTCGATTTCGTTTTTCTCCAATAGGCAATCGTTATAAATTGCAGTATATGGGCCAACGTAGGTATCAATAAGCTTTGTGTTTTTACCAATAATTGCAGGACCAGAAACTGTGGAGCGAATTATTTCTGCACCTTGCTCAATTACTACTCTTCCAATTAATTTTGATTCAGAGTCAACACTGCCTTTATTTGATGCATCAAGTGTTTCTAATACAGCTCTGTTGCATTCCAGCATGTCTTCTAATCTTCCGGTGTCTTTCCAATAACCGGTTACTAAATGTGGTTTAACGGTGTGACCTTGATCGACTAACCATTGAATTGCATCGGTTATTTCAAGTTCACCTCTGCCTGAGGGTTTAATTGCTCTTACTGCATCATGAATTTTTGGTCTAAACATATAAACACCAACTAGTGCTAAATCACTTGGTGGATCTTTTGGTTTTTCAACTAATGTTTTTACGTTTCCTTTATCATCTAAAACTGCAATTCCAAATTGTTTGGGATTAGGAACTTTAGTTAAAAGAATTTGGGCTTCGGCATTTCCTGAAGCAAAATCACTTACTAAATCTTTAATTCCACCAAGTAAGAAGTTGTCTCCTAAATACATTACAAATGGATCATCACCTAAGAAGTCTTTAGCAATTAAAACTGCGTGAGCTAAACCTTTTGGTGCATCTTGTGGAATATAAGTTGCTTTAATTCCTAGTGCAGAACCATCACCAACAGCTGCTTCTACTTCTTCAGCGGTATCTCCCACGATGATGCCCACATCCGTAATGCCTGCATCTCTAATGGATTCAAGTCCGTAAAACAAAACTGGTTTGTTGGCAACTGGTACAAGTTGTTTGGCTGAGGTGTGGGTGATGGGTCTTAAACGAGTCCCTGCGCCACCGGAAAGTACTAATGCCTTCATAGTCAAAGAGCCTATATCCAATACTCACTGGGGTTTTAGATACGCCTGTCCTTGGTTTAAATTCACGAGATTCCTCTTTTCTTCATCAAGAGGACTTCACGAATTGCGATGCTTTTGGGTATGTGAAATTAAAAAGTATGCCTAAGAGTAAAAATCTTAAATTTTATCAACCTTTACAACTTGAAAATTACTAGGAAGTTAAGAACTAATCGTTTATATTTTTTCCGCTTAACTTATCTTCAAGTAATTTCATCTGCATCAACCATAATTTCTGCCAGTTGCTTCCATTTAGTTTTGGGTTTCCAGTTAAGAACTCTCTCGGCCTTAGATGCATCACCAACTAAAGAGTCTACTTCCGAGGGTCTCAAATAAGCATTATCTATCTTTACATATTCACTCCAATCCAAATTCACCCGTGCAAAAGCTGCCTCAGCAAATTGTTTTACAGTTGCAGATTCTCCTGTAGCAATAACAAAATCATCTCCCTGTGGTTGCTGCAACATTAACCACATTGCCTCCACATATTCTTTCGCGTAACCCCAGTCACGAACAACATCTAGATTTCCCAAAAATACTTGTTTATCAATTCCTGCAACAATTCTAGCGACAGCTCTTGTTATTTTTCTTGTAACGAAAGTTTCTCCACGTCGTGGTGACTCGTGATTAAAGAGGATTCCATTACTTGTATGCATGCCATAAGCCTCACGGTAATTAACTGTTGCCCAATAACTAAATATTTTTGCAGCACCGTATGGGCTTCTAGGATGAAATGGAGTCATCTCATTTTGTGGTGGTGGTGTGCTTCCATAAAGTTCAGATGAAGATGCTTGATAAAATTTAGTTTCGATTCCACTTGCTCTGATTGCCTCTAATATTCTTATAGTTCCCGTACCAGTGATATCAGCTGTATATTCTGGAATTTCAAAAGAGACTTTTACGTGGCTTTGCGCACCTAAATTATAAATTTCCACAGGTTTTATGTTTCTTATAAGATTTGCCAGTGAAGTTGAATCTTGTAAATCTCCATAATGTAAAACCATTTTTCTGTTCTCAACGTGAGGGTCTTGGTATATTTCATTTAGTCGCCCTGTGTTGAAGGAAGATGACCTCCTAATTACCCCGTGAACTTCGTAATCTTTTGATAAAAGAAGCTCTGCTAAATATGAACCATCCTGTCCAGTAATTCCAGTAATCAAAGCGATTTTGCCCATTTTCAAAGCCCCCCAATCTTCTAAGTAAATTAAAGCCTAGACTTCTCTATATTACGTCAGGTGAGAGGCTAATCTGATTCTGTGAAAGTTTTTATTGCCGGTTCTTCTGGATTAGTAGGATCTGCCCTGGTCAGAAAATTTAATAAAATTTCCAAATATGAGGTGCTAACCAGTAAGAGCTCTGAACTCGACTTAAGAAATACTAATGCAGTATTTGATTTTTTTGCAGAACACAAACCCACTGTTGTGATTGACGCTGCGGCGAAAGTAGGAGGAATCCACGCTAATGCCACATATCCAGTTGAATTCCTAATTGAGAACACAGAAATTCAAATTAATTTATTTTCAGCAGCACATAAATTCCATTGTGAAAAATTAGTTTTCTCTCTTTGCAGTTCCTCATGTGTTTATCCTAAAGATTGTCCACAGCCAATAAAGGAATCCTTTCTGTTGACGGGCCCTTTGGAAATTACCAACCAGGCCTACGCCATTGCAAAAATTGCAGGCATGAAACTAGTTGAAAGCTATAGAAATCAATATCAAAAAAAGTGGATATCAGCAATGCCTACAAACTTATTTGGACCGAATGATAATTTTTCAAAAACTAACGGTCATGTTTTACCAGCTATGATTCGTAAGTTTCATGATGCCAAGATTAAAAATGAAGCCGTTTTGTTGTGGGGGGATGGAACTGCAAAGAGAGAATTCTTACATGTGGATGATCTTGCAGATGCAATAGATTTCTTGATTGATCATTATGACAGTGATGAAGCAATCAATATTGGTGCTGGCAAGGATATTACTATCCTGGAATTGGCAAATTTGGTTTCAGAAACTGTTGGGTATGAAGGTTCAATAAAATGGGATACATCAAAACCCAATGGAACACCCCAAAAATTACTTGATACCTCCAAGATTAATTCTTTGGGGTGGAGACCAAAAATTTCTCTAGTTGAAGGTGTATCTAAAACTTATGACTGGTTCTTGGCTGAAACAAACAAAAACAATTCATCAATAAGGCTCTAAGTTTGATTCATTTTACTTAAGAAATAACTAGCTTCATTACCCGAAGTTGTTGAGAGCCAATTGGCCAATAATCTGTGACCGCCTTCGGTCAGAACACTTTCGGGATGAAATTGGACACCTTCTATTGGTGCGGTTTTATGTTTA
>JAQCGN010000025.1 GCA_027730605.1 Actinomycetota bacterium | reverse complement strand
ATCAATTCCTTTAGAAAATGATTTAGGCCCGAAATCAAAAATCGAACCATGATAAGTCGTCGTTTACTGTCTATAGAGCGTCATCAAAAAATTATTGAAAGAATTGTTACTGGCAACACTTTAAATTTTGAGATATTGTCAAAGGAACTAAATGTTTCTGTGATGACAATACGTCGCGATGTTAAGGAATTGGAAAAACAAGGCTTTTTAAAATCAACTCGAGGTGGGGCTTATGCCCAAACTACAAGATCAATAGATATTTTACTAAGTCCAAGAGCCGAAGATCAAGGTGAAGCAAAATTAATAATTGGAAAATATGCGGCAACTTTGATTGAACCCGGTGAGCTTATTTTCATTGGACCAGGATCTACTACTGCACAATTTGTGCAATTTTTAAAACCTGAATTAAATTTAACTGTTATTACAGCTTCTATCCCCCATGCTTCTTTTTTAGCTGCTAAAGGATTTAAAGTGATCAGCACCGGTGGCGAAATTGCCACAGATGACATTGCGCAAACTGGGTACATTGCTCATGACAATATAAAGAGGTTTTTTGCTTCAAAAACAATTATCGGCACTAGAGGTGTTTCAAAAGATGTAGGATTAACAGATATCAATAGTGAAATTGCGCAACTGAGTAATTTGATGGTGGCTCAAGCAGAGCAAGTGTTTGTCTTAGCAGATATTTCAAAAGTTGGAATTAAAGCAAATTATGCTATTTGTCCATTGAGTGAAGTCGATGAAATAATCACAACTGAAGATGCCCATGCCGCATTTATGACTGAATGCGGGGATCTGTGTGAGATATTGGCTTCAAAATAGCCACCCCACCCCCTAACACCTATTAACACTTTTAGTGTAATATTTTGTTCCTGATAGGAGCTGAATTAACAATGGGAAACCAAACACGATTGCAAGCAATTTTTGGTGACAAGAAACCAGTAATTGGCATGGTTCATTTACCTGCGTCCCCCGGACAACCACAATCTTTTAATCAAGCTCCCCTAGAAAAACTCGTTAAAGATGTAGAAAAAGATGTTAGAGCATTAATTGCAGGCGGAATAGATGGTTTACTTTTTTGCAACGAAAGCGACTTGCCCTACACCACAAAAGTCTCACAAGAAGTTGGATCTTGGGCTGCATATTTTATTGGTGAAATGAGATCAATTATGGACAAACCATATGGGGTCAATCTTTTATGGGATCCGATTGCTTCAATCGCAGTGGCAGCCTCTACTGGTGCAAGTTTCGTCAGAGAAGTAATGTGTGGATCTTTTGCTAGCGAAATGGGAATCTTACAACCTGATCCTGCACTGGTCGCGCAAACCAGAACGCGTTTAAGAGCAGAGCACATTGCGCTTTTGACAAATATTGTTCCAGAGTTTGCTACCGCATTAGAAGGCAGAACTGTTGCGCAAAGAGCGCAAGCTGCTTCATATTTTGGTTTTGATGCACTCCTAGTTTCAGGTCCGGTAGCTGGGGAAGAATTTAGTGTTAAAGATGTTCAAGAGGCTAAAAAAACTAGTAAAGGTGTTCCGGTTTTTGCAAATACTGGAGTTCGACTTGAGAACATCGAAAAAACGTTACAGGTTGCAGATGGTGTAATTATTGGAAGTAGTTTAAAGGTCGATGGTAAAACTTTTAACCCAGTAGATCCAGTCAGAGTAAAACAGTTCATGGAAAAAGTTAAAGTTTTAAGAAATAATAAATCCTAATGAATTTAGAAGAGTACGTAGAAAAATACTGCTTAATCCCCGCAATATCTGGGCATGAAGACTTAATGATCAAATCTTTACATGATGATTTAAAGAAATTTGTTGATGAAATTTCTGTTGATAATTTGGGTAATGTGATTGGCTTGATTAAGGGTAAATCTGATTCAGCACCTAAGGTCATGATTTTTGCTCACACCGACCAAATTGGCATGTTTGTCAAAGCAATAACAGATGAGGGCTTCTTAAAAATTGTAAGACTAGGTGGAGTACCAGAAAGAATTCTTGCTGGCGCCACAATTCAAATTAAGACAAAATCAAATAAAGCCATTAGTGGTGTGATTGGCACTATCTCTCATCATTTAACACCTGATGATAAAAAATATGTGGTACCAAAAATAGAAGAGATGTATGTAGATATTGGGGCATCAAATAAAGCTGAGGCATTAGCACTTGGAATTGAAGTTGGCTCACCCGCATTTTACGAACCAAAATTCACCAAATTAGCAAACAATAGAATTGCTGCCACCAGCGTTGATGATCGGGCAGGTTGTGCTGTACTTGTAAAAGTTGCAGAGCGTTTATCTACTAGTAAACCTGAAGCAAATGTTTATATCGTGGGAAGTGTACAAGAAGAGTTTAATTTAAGAGGAGCTTTAGTTGCAGCGCAACAAATAAAACCAGATGCAGCAATTTCACTTGATTTAGCTGTGGCAACTGACACACCTGACATGAAAGGTGTGAACGAACTCGCTCTAGACAAAGGGCCGATCATCGGGCTTTATACATTCCATGGACGTGGAACATTAAATGGTTTAATTCCGCATCCAAAAATGGTAAAAATTGTGGAAGATTCTGCTACTAAATTAAAAATGAATTTACAAAGACATGCAAGTGTAGGGATGCTGACAGATGGGTCATATGTTCAATTTGTTGAAGATGGTGTGCCTTGCGTAGATCTTGCTTGGCCAACTCGCTACACCCACACCGGAATAGAAACCTGTTCATTAAATGATTTACGAGGTTTAGAAAATTTAGCTTTTAATATTGTAAAAAATTTTCCAATTAATTTTTCAGGATCAAGAATCTAATTCACCTAATTGAGTAGCCACCATCCACAAGTAGATCTGCTCCGTTGATCATGTCGGCAGCTGGAGAAGATAAATATAGTGCAGATGCGGCTATCTCTTCAGGTAGCGCAAAGCGACCTGTAGGAATAAGTTTTTTAAGCGCATCACCTTTTGGATTATCCCAAGCTTTTTTACCAAGTTCTGTGAGAACTACTGTTGGCGAGATTGAATTTACATTAACTCCTCGACCTGCCCACTCAGAAGCAAGGACTTTAGTAATTCCTAAAACTCCAAATTTAGAAGCACAATAAGCCACATGTTCATCCAGAGCAATTGATGCTGCTTGTGATGCCATGTTAATAATTTTTCCACTTCCTTGATCAAGCATAAATTTACCAATTGCTTGAGACATAAAAAAGGTTCCAGAAAGATTAATATTGATTGTGCGGTTCCATGCCTCCAAAGTTAAGGATTCAGCCGGTGCTAACGCTACAACACCAGCACTATTAACAAGTACGTCGATTCTTTTATATTCTTGATGAATAGCACTTGATACACTTTGAACTGAAACATAATCAGATACATCGCATACAAAACTCTTAGATAACGGACCTAAACTCTGTGCTACTCTTAATGCCTTCTCTTCTTCGAGATCAACAACCGCAACGGCTGCTCCTTGGGTGGCAAAAGCTTTAGAAATAGATTCACCAATACCCGATGCCCCTCCTGTGACAACTACAACTTTATTATTAAAGCTCAAAACTTTGTCAAAATTCATATATCAGCCTCCTATTTGAAACAGTTATCATCCCTCAGACTCTACAAAAAAGTACTCGTGCCTAAAAGACTTGGTCCTGCTTCCCTCATCGAATTGTATCAAATGAAATTAATTCAAATAAAGTTTGCTTCTTTAGTTGATTACTTGGCGGGTGATGAATCAAGTTATTTAACAGGACAAGTCAAAGCTGTTGATGGGGGGAATTCCATCATGGAAGAAAGAATTTAAAAAGCTGAGGTTTGAATGAATCTTTTCATCCAAACCTCCGCTTGATTTTTCTTAAATCGCCTTACGCTCTTAACTTAACTGAAAATCTCTATATAATTGACATTAACAAGGAAATACCTGCAAAATTGACAGTGCGGAGCAAGATTGAAATTTACTCGAACAGGCGTCTTTAAATTTTGTTTTTGGGTACTTGTTGCCACTATCAGTATTGCTCTATTTATTGTCTACTTAAGTATTCTGGAAATTACGTCATAGAAGAAAGAATGAAGAGCTTACTTCTTTCTAATATTTGTCTTCTTGTTAGCAAGTCTCCAATGAAAGATAAACAAGGGAATCACCAAAACATAAGCGGTGATATTTCCAATTAAACCGGTGATACCGTTTCTGAATTCTGTTTGAGCTTGTTGTTCTTTTAGTAATTCCAGGTCTACTTTCATGGGTTGGTTCATGTAGGGATCAAGGTAGGGAGGAGCTGGGTAAACCAGTCTCATGATGTTGTCTACCAGGGAAAAAGTTGTGAAAAGAATCGTCACAATACAAATCAGGCAAACTAGATATAGATATAGAGAGCGCCAATCAGTAAGGGTTGGTTTTTGCATACTTTGAATCTATACCAGGTGTGTCAAGGAAAAGAGTAAAGATGCGAGCAAATCACATGGATTGTAGACTTCTTATATTGCTTTAGACCCAAACTTCTCTCTTTAGAAGGATTAAAATGCCGGCAGTAAGTGTTAGTGACATAACTGTTCTTCCTCGTATTTTTCCACGTCCAAGTGCAACAGCAAGAAAAGTTGTGAAAGTAACAACTGCTCCGCAAGGTTATGAAGGAGAAGGTTTTCCAGTAAGAAGAGCTTTTCAAGGTGTTGTAACGACAGATCTTGATCCATTTATTCATTTAGATCAAATGGGTGAAGTTGAATATTCTCCAGGGGAACCAAAGGGAACTCCGTGGCATCCACATCGTGGTTTTGAAACTGTTACCTACATCATTGATGGAATTTTTGATCATTACGACAATCACGGTGGTGGTGGAACTATTAGTAACGGTGACACTCAATGGATGACGGCAGGTTCAGGAATTTTACATATTGAAACTCCGCCTGAGCATTTAGTTGTTTCTGGTGGACTATTTCATGGTTTTCAATTGTGGGTAAATCTTCCAAAAGCAAAAAAATGGAGTCCACCAAAGTATCAAGACTTAAGAGCAAAAGATGTAGCTCTTGCAACCACAACCGATGGTGGAGTTTTAATCAGAATTATTGCTGGAGAAATTGATGGTCATAAAGGACCTGGTTCAACTCAAACGCCAATCACAATTGTGCATGCCACATTGCAACCAGGAAGTGAATTAAGACTTCCTTGGAAAAAGGAATACAACTCTCTTATTTACACTCTTAATGGTTTTGGATCTGTGGGAGATGAAAGACAACCTGTGCAAACTGGTCAACTAGCTGTATTAAAAGATGGTGAAGTTTTAGTGGTAGGAGCTGATAAAACTCAAGAATCAAGATCTCCTGAAATGGATGTGTTAATCCTTGGTGGTCTTCCCATTAATGAACCTGTTGCTTGGATGGGACCTTTTGTGATGAATACCAGAGCCGAAGTGTTGCAAGCATTTGAAGATTTCCAAAAAGGAAAACTAGGAATCATTCCACCTAATTGGAGTAAAAAGATCAGACCTGATGGAACTAAATCTGATTTAACCGGAGTTCATGGAACCCCTGAAGGGTTAATCGAAGGCTAGATTAGTTTTCAAGAATTACTCTTGAAAATCTCCCCCACGACCACTTACTTTTCGTAATCTTTTTAGTTCTTTATTTTGTTTTCTAAAAACATAGATAAAGGCAAATGAGACCACAACTATTACTGCAATTAGTATTCCTAGTTCCATCTCATTTGCCTTTTCTATAGTTCTTGATTTTTAGTAAATTGCTACTGCTATTGCAGCAAATAGTGCTAGTGCAAAAACCACCATAACCACTTGGGTTAATTGCAAGAATCCACCTGAAGCAGCAATGATTTTGCCGGTGTTGCTTTTAGCTTTTGCTAAATCCTTAACCACCATGTTGGCTTCACGAATGATTGCTAGTTGGGAGATTAAAGACAAAATCCCAGTTGTAGCAACTGCTGTGAGGGCTAACAATCTGATTTCATCTGTGGTGTTAGCAAATTGTCCAGTTGCCACAAGTGCTACCACGGTTGCAATCATGATCACTGAAACTAGTTGAGATTGAGCAATGCTCTTTCTTTTAGCGTTCCAGATATTGATTAGTGTTACTTCATCCATTATTTTGTTTTCTCTTCCCAGTTATAAGACCTAAAAGCAAATACTCTTTGCCTTCTTCATTCCTATCTTAAGCATAAAACCCACCCTTTTCACCCTGAAAAAAGGCCTAAACCACCAAGATTTAACCCAAAATGACATAGTTTTTTTATCATGTTAAGTTGAAATACACCTATTCAAATAGAGAAAAAGGGTGAAACTAACATGATAAAAAAATCATTGCTTTTGTCTTTAGTTTTCCTCTTTTCGGCCACCACACCTGCTTTTGCCGAAATTGATCTTGATATTCAAACCATGAATGCTTCCAAATCTGCAACTAGAGCTGGCAATGGGGAACGTGGTCCTGCTTTAGCAGTTTTGAAAAATGGCAATCTAATTCTTGGTGGGGGCAATAACGGGGGCACATTATTTCTAGGCGACGGTAAAAAAAGAGCCCTTATTGCGATGGGTGAGTTAATTAAGCAATCAGATCGTAAAAAAGATTCCAGATTTGCTATCACTGATATTGCAGTTTTAAGTGAAGGTACAAATTCAGCTAAGTTATTGGTTTCTTATCCCAGACTAGGTAGCGGTAAAAAATGTGTGGAAGTAGTAGTTGATCAAGTTGATGCCAACTTTAGAACCAACAAAATAGTAAAGAACAAAACCTGGTTTGTTTCCAAACCATGTGTACCCATAAAAGCTGTGCAACATGCTGCAGGTCGCATGGAAAAAATAAATGCCAATAGTGTTTATTTAACGATTGGAGATCTTGGTTTCACCAAGATCAACAATGTTAAAGCAAGGGGCGATTTAGGTTCAGTTTTTCAAATAACTGCCACCAGTGTTAAAAAGATATCCACAGGACATAGAAATGCGCAAGGAATAGTGTTACTTGCTAATAAAACTCTTTTGATATCTGAGCATGGTCCTCGCGGTGGGGATGAAATAAATATTATTAAACCAAACAAAAATTATGGCTGGCCCTTTGTTACTTTTGGAAAACCTTACACTTCTTCTGATTATGTAAAACCTTCCAAAACTGGTACTCACAATGGTTATGAAAAACCAATCAAATATTGGGTTCCCTCCATTGCCCCAACTGAACTTGTGCAATTGCCTAATAATTGGGGTAAGTATTCCAGACAACTTGTGATGGGAACTTTAAGAGAAGAATCATTAGTGTTTATGACTATGAATGCTAAAAATAAGATCATCAGTGAAGAACGAGTTGAAGTGGGCGAAAGAATCAGAGATCTTGATATTGATGAGAACAGATCCATTGTTGCCACCACAGATAGTGGCAAAATTATGGTCTTTAAGTTAAGGAAATAAGTTTACTTTTTTTGTAAAAGTATTTTTTAACCGAATTTTCCTTTGATGTAATCGCTAGTTTTTTCATTCTTTGGATCTGTGAACAATTTGGTTGTTGGACCGTATTCGACTAATACACCAGTTCTGGTGTCTTTTTCTTCATCTACTTCTAGGTTGAAGAATGCAGTTTTGTCTGACACTCTTAATGCTTGTTGCATATTGTGAGTAACCACCACAATTGTGTACTTTGCAGCAAGCTCACGCATCAAGTGTTCAATTTTTAGAGTTGCAATTGGATCTAGAGCTGAAGCTGGTTCATCCATCAAGATCACATCTGGTTCAACAGCAATTGATCTGGCAATACACAATCTTTGTTGTTGTCCGCCAGATAGTGATAATGCTGGTGATTTTAGTTTGTTTTTTACTTCATCCCACAAAGCAGCATTTCGTAGTGAATTTTCCACAATGTCGTCTATGCCTTCTTTGACTCCATGGTTTCTTGGTCCAAAAGCTATGTTGTCATAAATTGATTTTGGGAAAGGGTTTGGTTGTTGAAAAACCATGCCAATTCTTCTTCTTACCTCAACTGGGTCTACATCTTGATCATAAATATTTTTTCCTTGATAAGCGACTTCTCCTACAACTTTTGAATTAAGAACCAGATCATTCATGCGGTTAAAAGTTCTTAATAATGTGGATTTACCGCAACCTGAGGGTCCAATAAAAGCTGTTACTTGATTTTTATAGATTTCCATGTTGACATTGCTTACCGCACTAAAATCTCCATATTTGATGCCTACTGATTGTAAAGAGAAAACGGTTTCTTGTACCTGGGGCATCGTATCCTCCGTTGTTCTGTGGTTGGAACTGAGATTGATTTCTCTGTATGTTTCAGTCATCTTATTCTCCTTTTATTTTGAGTATCTGTTTCGAAGTACAATTGCTGCAGAATTCATCAGCAACAAAACAAAGAGCATCACCAGGATGCCTGCGGCTGCCACCTCAACCTGAAAAGCCTCTTGAGGTCGTTTAACGAAATCAAATATTTGGACAGGAAGTGCTGCAAATGGTTCAGTCAAATTCCAAGGTTCACTATCTGCTCTTCTAGAAAACACAGCCCCTGCCACTAAAATTGGGGCTGCTTCACCTATAGCTCTTGATAAAGCCAAAATTGTTCCAGTCAAAATTCCTGGCATCGCAACTGGTAAAACTTGTTTATAAACTGCTTGCCAAGGTGTTGCACCTAATGCAATTGCGCCTTGGTAAATCGATGGCGGTACTGCTTTAATTGATTCTTTTCCAGCCACAATTATCACCGGTAATATTAGGAGCACTAAGGCAAGTGCTCCGGTTATTAATGTTCTACCAAAATTTAAAATATAAGCAAATAGTGCTGCTGCAAGAAGTCCATACACAACTGAAGGCACTCCAGCTAGGTTTGTGATATTTAGTTGCATGAATCTTGTGAACCATGTTCGGGGAGCAAAGCTTTCCAAATAAATTGCTGAGCCAACTCCTATTGGAAATGCGATCAAGGCCACTAACACCATTAAGGACAAAGTTCCAGTTAATCCTGCTCTGATACCAGTGTCTTCTGGTCTTCTGGAGGTGTAATCAGTGAAAAAACCTAAATCTAGGCTACTAAAACCATCAACCACAATGTCTACTAACAACACCACTAGGATTACTAGTCCAACCAAAGTTGAAAAGAGTAAAAACAGTTGAAAGAGTCTTTCTTTACGGGTGCTTGCTTTAGATGTTTGTAGAGCGATTGCCACATCTTTGGTAGTTGAACGTGGAGTTGATAGCAAAGTCATTCGTAAACCTCTCTAAATCTTTTGGTGAAATAATTTGCGATGATATTTAAAATAAAAGTCATCAAGAATAATATGATTCCCACAGCAAAGATCGAGTTATAAGTTAATGAGCCTCGAGATGCTTCACCACCAACTGCTTGAACAATGTAGCCTGTCATGGTTTGTACTTGGCTTCCAGGATTTAATGTCATAGAAGGTAGATTTCCTGCCGCAATGGCCACAATCATGGTTTCACCAATTGCTCGACCCATTGCTAAAAGAATTGAAGAAATAATTCCTGATAAAGCTGCTGGGAAAACCACTCTTAATACTGTTGATGATTTTGGTAGCCCTAAAGAATAAGATGCGTTTCTTAAAGATTGTGGGACTGCACTTAGTGAATCTTCACTAATTGAGGCAACAGTTGGAATGATCATTATTCCTACTACCAGGCCTGCACTTAGTGCATTGAAAATATCTATGGTGTCACCTGGAAAAATATTTCTAATAAATGGCGTAACCAAAGTTAAGGCAAAGTATCCCAAAACTACTGTAGGAATTCCGGCAAGTATTTCTAGTACTGGTTTTACTTTTCTTTTAATTCTTTTTGATGCATATTCAGATAAATAGATTGCTGTTGCCAGCCCTAATGGCACAGCAACTGAAAGAGCGATAACCGTTACTAAAAGAGTTCCCACAACTAGGGGGGCTACTCCTATGCGAAAAGCATCATTTTCTGGATCACCAAATGGGCGCCATGCGGTGTCAGTGAAAAATTCGATTATAGAAATTTGGGAGAAGAAATTTATGCCTTCACTAAATAGAACATAAATGATTCCTAGGGTTGTAAGAATGGAAATTGAGCCACACAAAAATAAAAACTTGTGAATTATTTTTTCACCGGAACGCTTTTTAACTTTAACTATCGAACTTGTTGAAATTTTCTTACCCCTTTCCCCTTAGGAGTGATAGGGCAGAAGTCAAGGAGTAACTTCTGCCCTATTTCTATCCGTTATTAATTTTTAGCCAATTGCTGCTTGTAGTGCCGCTTTCGCGCTAGCAATTGTTTCTGCTGGAGCTTCGATGTAACCAACTTCTCCAATGACAGAAGCAACGTTGTCAAGATAGAATTTTGCAAAATCTGCAACTTCTGGTCTTGCCAAAGCATCGTTTCTAACATAGATGAACAATGGTCTGGTCATCTTGTATGTGTCATCTTGTGCTGTTTCAACACTTGGTGAAACGCAACCTGCGCCAGCATCGTATTGAAGTGCACGTTGTTTGTCACCAGCATTTTGGTAGTAAGCAAAACCGTAGAATCCCCATGATCCACTGGTTCCCTCAATACCTTGTGAAATGATGTTGTCATCTTCACTTGCGTTGTAATCCTGACGTGGTTCTTCGATGTCTAGAACATCTTCGTTCATAAAGTCATAAGTTCCAGAATCTGCACCTGGAGCAAATACTTTAATTTCCAAATCAGGGAATGAAGAATTAACTTGATTCCATTTTTTCTTAGCGTTTGGACCCCACACTGAAACCACTTCTTCTGTGGTTAAGCATTGGATGATTGCAGGTGTTTCACTTGAAGTCACCATTGTTAAAGCATCTGTACCGACACGAATTTCTGTGAATTCGATACCGTTAGCTTTACACTTTTCGACTTCTTTGTCTTTGATTGGTCTGGAAGCATTTGATATTTGGGTATCGCCTGTTTCACAGAATCTTTCAAAACCGCCACCGGTACCTGAGATTGCAAGGTTTACAATCACACCAGATTGAACTTTTGCATATTCCTCTGCTATCGCATCTGTCAACGGACCAACTGTTGAAGATCCATCAATATCGATGCTTCCAGTTAATGCGGCTACTTCAGTGCTTTCAGTGCTTTCAGTGCTTTCAGTTGCAGTTGATTCATCATTAGATCCTGAGCAAGCTGTTAATAACAGAGCAGCTGCTATGGCTCCAACGAGAAGTTTATTTTTTGTCAAGCTTAGCATTGTTCCCTTTCGTTTAACGAGTAGTCAATTCTTGACCACTTACAGTTGAGACACTACATACCAACTTTTCAAAACAAATTGCGCTGAAATGGACTAAAAGTAAACGTTGAGTGAACACTAATCACAGGATAAAAACTAGGCGCAGAAACACTTTTTGAATGAAAAATCTTTCCCCAAATATCTGTTTCTTGGGCCTGGTTTTGTAATCGTTGAGGTATGTGGGACTAAAAGAGACTGGTGTGAAGGACACCAATTTCACCCTTTTTTGTCTATATATATAGTAAAAATCATCAAAAGTGTGGATTATTTGATACCCAGATAGGCTTTGCAATGACTATTTTAAATGTTTGCATATGGGTCTGGAGAAAATCTCATCTTGAATCAAAAAAACATCAGAGTTGGTCTTCTTGCCTATGGCGCTATTGGTGATGAACATAATCAGGCAATTAAAGCCACCCCAGGTTTATCTTTAGCAGCAGTTTGTGACACTAACCCTGAAAGATTAAAAGTTGCTTTAGAAATTTCTCCTGATGCCAAAACTTTCACTGATGCAGAAACAATGATTGCATCAGGAGAAATTGACTTAGTAGTTATCTCTACCCCACCAAATAGTCACTACCTGTGGGCCAAGAAAGCATTGAATGCAAACCTAAATGTGGTGTTAGAAAAACCAATGGCCTTAACAACAGAACAATGCGATGAACTAATTGCCTTAGCTAAATCAAAAGATTTGCTTTTAGTTGTTTATCAAAACCGTAGATATGACTCTGACTTCTTAACCATTAAAGACTTAATAGAAAAAGGCGCAATAGGAGAAGTGTTCTACTTTGAAAGCTTTGTGGGAGGTTATTCCAAACCTTGTTCATATTGGCATTCAGACAAAGAGGTTTCTGGTGGTGCCATATTTGATTGGGGTAGTCACTTCATTGATCAAATAATGTCAGTGATTTCATCTCCTTTGAAATCTGTTTCTGGTTTGAACCAAAAAAGAGTTTGGGATCATGTCACCAATGCTGATCACTCCCAAGTGACTTTAACTTTCAATGATGGTGTGCAAGCTGTATTTACTAATTCTGATTTAGCAGCAGCTAGAAAACCAAAATACTTTGTGTTAGGAACCAAAGGCTCAATTGTGGGTGAATGGGATCACAGTAGTGAAACTGTGACAGATCTTCCTGCCATTATTTCTCTGTTTAAACCAGATGGAACTAAACAAACTGTGGATAACTTAAAACCAACACCGTTTAGTTTCCATCAAAGCTTGGTTTCCTACTTGTTAAACAAAACCCCGATGAGTGTGAATGCTCAACAATCTCGTGATGTGGTGGCTGTGATGCAGGCCGCTGAAGAGTCCGCTTTGTCTTTAGGTGCTCTCAAAGAACCGGTTTTGTTAAGAAAATAGGGCTAAAAACCTTCGCAGGTGACAAGTTAATTTTTTGTAGTAAGGTCGAAAGAGAAGACAAAAAGAATCACTCAAGTCTTCTTTTGATCAGGAGGATTAGCCCAAAATGCCTTTTTGGATGTGGCTGGCTGTTTCAGGAGTTTTGTTAGTAATTGAAATACTCACAGTTGATTTACTTTTTGCCTCCCTTGCTTTCTCAGCTTTACTAGCAGCAGGAGCAAGTGCTTTAGGATTTAGTTTGGTTGTGCAAGGAATAGTTTTTGGGGTGGGTGCAACTTTTTCGATTCTTCTTTTAAGACCAATTGCGTTAAGACATTTACGAAAGAAACCAAAAGATCATGCCACCAACGTGGAGGCACTTATTGGTTCCCCAGCTTTAGCTCTATCAGAAATAACAGATATTTCTGGTCAAGTAAAAATTAGCGGTGAAATATGGAGGGCCAGAACAAGTGTTGGACCTCTTGCTAAGGAAAGTCGACTTGAAGTAGTAGCTATTGAAGGTGCTACGGCGATAGTTAAACCAAAAGAATAGAGAGGAAAAAATAATGTCATTTTCGTTCGCATTTTTAATTCTGTTAGTAGTTATCTTTGCAGTAGTACTTTCTAGATCTATTCGAATCGTTCCTCAAGCAAGTGCCGGAATTGTGGAAAGATTAGGTCGCTACCACCGCACCCTAGGTGCGGGTTTAGTGATCATTATTCCTTTCATTGATCGCATACGTCCTTTGATTGATTTGCGTGAAAGAGTGGTTTCTTTCCCACCACAACCAGTAATCACCGAAGACAACTTGGTTGTTTCCATTGATACAGTGATCTATTTTCAAGTAACTGATCCAAAATCAGCAATTTATGAAATAGAGAACTTCATTCAAGGTATTGAACAATTAACTGTTACTACTTTAAGAAACGTGGTGGGTGGACTTGATTTAGAATCTGCTCTGACTTCAAGGGATTCCATTAACACCGCTTTAAGAATGGTTTTAGATGAAGCAACTGGTAAATGGGGAGTAAAAGTTAACCGTGTAGAAATCAAAGCCATTGATCCCCCACCAAGTGTGCAAGAGTCAATGGAAAAACAAATGAGAGCAGAAAGAGATAAAAGAGCAGCAATCTTAACTGCTGAAGGTGAGAAGCAAAGTCAAATTCTTACCGCAGAAGGTGCTCGTCAAGGAGAAATTCTTCGTGCTGAAGGAGATGCCCGAGCTGCAATTTTAAGAGCAGAAGGTGAAGCAGAAGCAATCAAGAAAGTCTTTGGTGCGGTTAATGCTGCTGATGCTAATGAAAAAGTTTTGGCCTACCAATATTTGCAACAACTTCCAGTTATTGCTAATGGCACAGCTTCCAAGATTTGGGTGATTCCAGCTGAACTAACTGGTGGAATTGAACAAATCATGAAAGCATTCAGGAAATAGCTAATAAAACCTTCCTTATTTTACTTTAATTTGCCCCTTCTTATCAAATTAAAGTAAAATAAGGGCCTGATGAAAAAATTAAAAGACATAAAAAGTCTTGATATTGTCATAATCAATTATCTAAACAGGTTTTCTCTTCCAGTTTTAAAGTTTTCTATGGGTGTTGTTTTTATCTGGTTTGGGGCTCTGAAAACAATTGGGCAAAGCCCAGCAGCTGAAGTGGTTTCTCGAACCGTTTATTGGATTGATCCAGAACTTTTTGTGCCCTTTTTAGGTTTCTGGGAAATGGCTATTGGAATATGTCTAATTATTACTCCCCTGATACGTCTAGGACTTTTACTTTTAGCAGTTCAAATGCCAGGCACATTTTTGCCTTTAGTGTTATTACCTGAGATTTGTTTTGTTGATCCACCATTTAATTTAACCCTAGAAGGTCAATACATTATTAAAAATATGGTGTTAATTGGTGCTGCCATGGTTGTGGGCGGAAAACTAATTCCTTTGAAGAAAGTTTAATTTATAGCCATATTGGCTAGGAATTAAAAGTCTTTCCACCATTTGTTGAAGAGTAAATAGTATTTCCAACTACTGCCACAAAAATTTGTGAGTTCACTGAAATACTTGAGATTTTTTGAGGCAATGTTGCAACCTTGGTCCAACTTTTGCCTTCATTAGTTGATTGAAAAATATCTTTTCCTGAAGTTGTAAAAATGCTATTACCTAAGACTTCTAGTGACTCCCATTTTTGATCACTTTTAATAGGACTACTTGTCTTAAAACTATTTTCTGTTTGTACCAGGGTTCCAGATAGTAAGGCATAAGCATTACTTTTTTTGGTGCTTACCGGGGCAATATCGGAGAACTTGTTTTCACCTAGATTTTGCCAACTTATGCCCTGGTTATCTGAATGCATCAACAGTCCAGTACCGGCATCAACACCATAGATATCAAATTTTCCAACTTCTAATAGGTGAAAATCAACTTGTCCTGCTAAGGATATTTGTTGCCAAGTACTACCCCCATCAGTTGATTTGATTAATCCAATTGGGTTTAAAAACTTTGTTCCCACTCCAGGATGACCACTGGCATAAAGTGTTTCCTCAAAACCTGCCAAACCCATAACATCAAATACTGGACCTTTAACTAAAGTCATTGAATTTGCGGCACTGTATTTATATAACCCTTCATGAGTGGGCATAAGAATTTCTTTATCAAATACCTTCACTCCATGAATATGGGTCACAGAATCAAAACTTGCACCATCGCTATTTGTAGGATTTAAACTAAAATAACCAACTAATAAAAAACCAATTAATAAACTTGCTAGTGCCAATCTTTTGATAATCCTCATATAAAAACACTACAATGCCTGCTGCTGGGGCGCCTGTTTTAATCCTGGTTTGTACCTATGATTGATTTGTGACCATTAGCGAATCAACCCCAATTCAAGCTCCTCCCTTAATGAGAGGTTGGCTTCATTTAGGGACTTCCCCTGTTGCTTTAATTGCAGGTTTTGTTTTGGTGATACTTGCTCCAACTTTGTCTATGCGAGTAGCAGTAGCAATATTTACTTTGGCATCAGCTACTTTGTTCACAGTTTCAGCTACTTATCATCGAATCAAATGGTCTCCGAAATATAAAGCTATCTTTAGAAAAATAGATCATGCCAACATATTTTTAATTATTGCTGCCACCTACACCCCTTTGACTATTTACTGGTTAAACGCTGATCAGGCCCAAACTCTTTTGATTCTGGTGTGGATTGGATCTATTAGTGGATTATTGGTGAGAATTTTTTGGTTGAATGCACCTAGATGGTTATATGTGCCAATTTATGTAGCTCTTGGTTGGGCAGCTCTTTTTTATCTGCCTAGTTTTTTGGCAAATGCAGGCTGGCTAATTGTGAGCTTAATGTTTTCAGGTGGGGTGGCTTATTCTGTGGGAGCAGTTGTTTATGCCTTAAAAAGACCAAAGTTAAGTGTTAAATACTTTGGGTTTCATGAACTTTTTCATGCCTTCACCATCACAGGTTATGTTTGCCATTACCTAGCAATAACCTTCACCATTGCAAAAATGTATTAAAGACTTAAATAAGTTTTGTTTTTCTTCTTTTTAGCCATGTTTGTAAAGCACCAGTGCTCAATAATGCCCACATCACCAAGACTGGTTGGAACAATAATCTAATAAATCTATCTCGATCACTATTTAAACCAAAGGCATCTATTTGGTTAACATACTGGGAAATATTGCCCCAAAAGATTGCTACAAAAAATGTAGCTGTGAGAATTCCTATAATTACTCGGTATTTCCACAACACCAACAAAGAAGCACCTAACAAGATTTCTACAACTCCAGATAACAACACCACTTGATCGGCATAGTCTTTAAACAGATTTGGCACTTGGGCTTGAAACTCCAAGCGATTAGGACCAAGATGACCAAAGCCAGCAAACATTAGTGCAAGACCTAAAATCATTTGGGGAATTCTTTTTATTACCTTCATTAGTTTTTGTTACTTTCAGGCAAACGTTCAATTATGTGGCTCACAAACTTTTCTGGCGATTTATCACATTGTGAAATCTCAGAATCAGTCATAAATACAAATAATTGCCCTATTTCATCTTGGGCCACTACTGCTGGGTATTGATTATTTATAACTTGGCGCACATTATTTGGTTGATCGTTTCTGTGAAATGCTTGGAAATCAACACCATAATCTTTCATTAGTTTGTCTCTTTGTTCTTTCCAGATAGCTTTTTGTGTGAAAAGAGAATGAGTGATATCACATAAACTGCAATGTCTTACCCCTAAACGAGCACCAACCCAATAACTCATCTCACCCCACAAAGTGGCATCAGCGTCATAAACACCAAAAAGGGTGGTGATTCTTTTTAGATTTTCACTCAATTGTTTGCCTCTTTGTTGTGATCTGTTATCAACATATCAATAATTTCACCTGCCCACTGATCGAGTTGTTCATCAGTCATGGTGTTGATATCTTGAGGTACTTTGAAGAATTGCTTCTTTTTATCATTCATATTTGGAAAACCCCCTAGTTGAAAAGTATTTCTTTCACCTAGTCATTACGTTACTTTAAAGCACTGACAAGAAAATAACTCTTTTTAATCAAGTTCCAATATGTGAGACCAACCAGCATCTCCTAAGTTTTTAGAGATCACTTGTCCTCTAGCACCTTCATATTCACCTGATCCACCAATTATTGACTTCTATAAATACCAAGTTAGTTTTAAGTTATTTAAATCATAATTCCCCCGCTATTCTCTA
>JAQCGN010000024.1 GCA_027730605.1 Actinomycetota bacterium | reverse complement strand
ATTAATTTTTACACCAGAGGAAAAGTTATAACTTCTAGATGGCTGGACCCAAGTCATGGCGGAATCAATTTAGGGTTCCCGCAAAACTAATGCGTTACGGATCAATGTTTGGACCAAACATTACATTCTTAGGCATTCCTGAATGTGATTTCAATGAAGCAAACACTTACAAAGACGCAGATGTAGTAATTATTGGTGCTCCTTTTGATGGAGGAACAAGTTATCGATCTGGTGCAAGACTTGGGCCCTCTGCAATTAGAGGTACAGATTATTTGCCCCATGATGGCTCTCGCCCCCATTTAGCTGCCAGAGTAGATGGTTTAAAAGATATTGTCGTTAAAGACGCAGGCGATGTGGAAATGTTCTCAGGTGACATTAACAAATCCTGTGCAGCATTAGAAGTTGTTGTTGAAAAAGTTGCCAAATCTGGTGCTATTCCATTGATTCTGGGTGGAGATCACACTGTCACTTGGCCAAATGCCACAGGTGTTGCCAAAGCAATTGGTTGGGGAAAAATTGCTATTTTACATTTTGACGCACACGCAGATACTGGTGAAATAACTTTTGGGTCATTAGTAGGCCATGGTCAACCAATGCGACAGTTGATTGAATCAGGAGCTGTAAAAGGAAATAAGTTTTTTCAAATTGGTTTAAGAGGTTATTGGCCACCAGAAGACATTTTGGCTTGGATGGCAAAACAAGAAATGCGCTCATATGAAATGAGTGAAATCGTTGCTCGCGGCTTTGATGTGATCATGGAAGAAGTTATGAAAGATGCCATTAAAGATGTTGAGGGCATCTTTTTAAGTGTTGACATTGATGTTGTTGATCCAGGTTCTGCTCCCGGAACAGGAACACCAGAGCCTGGGGGATTGACTTCCAGGCAATTACTAGATGCTGTTAGAAAAATTGCCATCGAATTACCAGTCGTGGGAATGGATGTCGTTGAAGTTGCCCCAGCCTACGATCATGCAGATATCACAGCTTTATTAGCAAACCGAGTTGTCTTGGAGGCACTATCTGGAATTGCTGCAAGAAGAAAAGCCATAAAAGGTGGACAAGGTGTTAATCTTTCTCAACCGTTATTGAAAGATCGTTAAAGACTTAAAAGTGAGGTGAAGTGACAGATCCACTGGGGCAAATCTCATAAGGGGTAAGTTTAAAAGGATAAATTTGTCAAAGTTGTGAGAATATAAATATATGACTAATTCAACTGATTGGTTTTCAAATGTGGTTGAGGACTTTGTTGAATACCTCTCTGTTGAAAAAAATCGTAGTTTAAATACTGTTAGAACTTATCGAACTGATTTAGAGTTATTTTTACAATTTGCTACAAACCAGGGGATTAAAAAATTAAGTGATATTGATCTAAATATCTTTAGACTGTGGATGGCTGATCAAAAAGATAAAGGTTCCTCTAATTCAACAATTTCTAGAAGAAGTAGTACCGCCAGAGTTTTTAGCACTTGGGCTTTTAAAAAAGGTTTAATTAAAACTGATCCAGCAATAAGGCTTATTTCACCTAAAGTGAATAAAACATTGCCTCATGTTTTAGGTCAAAAGCAAGCATCTTCGTTGATGCAAACCTCTGGAAATATGGAGGATGAAGAAAATTCTGTAGCAATAAGAATGCGTGATCACGCGATATTAGAAGTTTTATATTCATCTGGGCTAAGAGTTGGTGAGTTAACAGGTTTAGATATAAAAGACATAGATTTTTCTAGACTAACAATGAGAGTAATTGGTAAAGGAAATAAAGAAAGAGTTGTCCCATTTGGGCAACCTGCTAAACAAGCTTTAAAAACTTATCTGGCAGAAGCACGATCTGAATTTGTAAATGAAAAATCTGCAAATGCTTTATTTATCGGCACTCGAGGTAAAAGACTTGACACAAGACAAGTAAGAAGAATTGTTACAAACGCAATTCTTAGAGTAGAAGGTGCCCCAGATATTTCACCTCATGATCTACGACACAGTGCAGCAACTCACATGTTAGAAGGGGGAGCAGATTTACGAATTGTTCAAGAACTATTAGGCCATTCTTCATTAGCTACAACTCAGAAATATACCCATGTGACAATAGAAAGATTAAGAGAAGTTTTTGCTAACGCTCACCCCAGAGCTTAGGAATATAAGGGTAATAATCGAGGATATTTTCTCAGATTTGAAATTATTGGATTTAGGTATGTTTTTCCTTCTTTTAACCCAAAGTGTAAACAACTCTCTGGAAAACAATGTGAACCGATTTGTTGTAAGTATCCAATAATTTGTCCTTGCTTAACAAATTGCCCAAATTTGACTATTGGTTTCACAGGTTCATATGTAGTTCTTAAATTATTGTGAGTAACAGTGATAGTAAACCGGTTTGCGATTAGACCTGCATGAGTTATAACCCCATCAGCAGATGCAACTACTGGTGCTCCAAATGTTGAAAGATAATCAAGTCCTCTATGGCCTGAGGAATAGGTGTTGATTGGTAAATCAAAATCCTTCACCAAATTTGCACCTGGAATTGGAGGAATGAGAAATATTGAGGCAAAAAGGATTAGTAAAGGCATCCATCAATTCTTTATGGAACCTGGATATCTTGGGACTTTTTGCTATTTATCTGTGAATAACGAAGGGTTGTGGAAGACAAATAAGGGTAGGGCAAAAGCAAGAAGTTGCTCTTAAGTAATATTTGTTTTCAGCACCAGATCCTCAAAAATCTCGGTGACTTCGCACATCCGGTAGCTGGAAGAAATTCACCCCAGACCACTTGCGGGCACGGTCTACAGAAATTTTGTAGCGCTAAAGCAAATGAGCGGATGTCAGGTGAATTAATCAAATTGATTAATTCAAAACAACCAAATAGTTTATTTGTTAAAGACAAATAAACAGAAGAAGGATATTTCATGGCCGTAGTAACAATGCGCCAATTGCTTGAATCAGGTGTTCACTTCGGGCATCAAACCCGTCGTTGGAATCCAAAGATGAAACGTTTCATCTTGACTGAACGCAATGGTATTTATGTAATCGATTTAACACAATCACTAGCCTTCATTGATAAGGCATATGAATTCATCAAAGATACTATTGCCCGTGGTGGATCTATCATGTTTGTTGGCACAAAACGCCAAGCACATGAAGCAATTCACGAACAAGCCAAAAGAGTGGGAATGCCATTTGTAACCCAGCGTTGGCTGGGAGGAATGCTCACTAACTTTGGAACCATTCAAAAAAGAATTCAAAGATTAAAAGAACTTGAATTAATTAATTTTGATGACACCAGTTCTGGGTATACCAAAAAAGAACTCTTGATGATGCGTCGTGAAAAAGACAAATTGGATTCAGTTTTAAGTGGTATTAGAGATATGACCAAAGTTCCAAATGTGCTGTGGGTAATTGACACCAAAAAAGAACAAATAGCTGTTGACGAAGCACGCAAACTCGGAATTCCAGTTGTGGCAATTCTTGATACAAATTGTGATCCAGATGAAGTTAATTTTCCAATCCCAGGAAATGACGACGCCATCAGATCAATTTCACTTTTAACCAGAGTTATTGCTGATGCAGTTGCCGAAGGATTACAACTTCGAGCCACCAAAAATGCTGATGCAGCAGGAGTTATTGCTGAACCATTAGCTGATTGGGAAAAAGAATTATTGGCAGGAAACACAGAAGCCGTTGTTGAAGCAGTTGCTGCTGAAACACCGGAAGAAAAGTAAAAACTAAAACTCGAATAGGAAACGAAAAGTAAATGGCAAACTACTCTGCAGAAGATGTAAAAAAATTACGCGAAAAAACGGGTTCAGGCATGATGGATTGCAAAAAAGCGTTGGATGAAACCAACGGAGACTTTAATGCAGCTGTTGAAATTTTAAGAATTAAAGGTGCCAAAGATGTCGGTAAGCGTGAAGGAAGAAATGCTTCTGCTGGAATAGTTTCAGGTGTTGTTACTAATAACACTGATGGTGCTTTTGTGGAAGTAAATTGCGAAACAGATTTTGTGGCCAAAACAGATGATTTCATCAAACTTGGTGACAAAGTTGCCGATTTAATCTTGCAAGAAAAACCAAAAGATGTTGATGCCCTGTTAAATCTAGAATCAGAAGGAAAATCAGTTAAGCAGCTTTTAGATGAGGCAAATGCATTTATGGGTGAAAAAGTTGAGATTAGAAGATTCGCACAATTCTCCGGTGGCTATGTCTCAGTTTATTTACACAAACCAGATCCATCACTTCCCGCAGGAGTAGGTGCAATGGTGCAACTTGATAAAGAAAATGAACAAGTTGCTAAAGATGTTGCTCAACAAATTGCTGCAATGGCCCCTTTGTATTTAACTCGGGAAAGTGTCCCTGCAGAAGTTATTGAATCTGAAAAACGAGTTGCTGAACAAACTGCTCGTGAAGAAGGAAAACCTGACGCTGCTATCACAAAGATTGTGGAAGGACGCGTTGGTTCCTATTACAAAGATTTTTGCTTATTAGAACAAGCATGGGTAAGAGATAATAAAAAAACAATCGCTGATCATTTGAAAGAAAATGGCGTGAGTGTTAAACAATTTGCCAGATTCAAGGTTGGTCAAAGCTAAATGTCAAAACGTTATGGACGAGTCCTACTGAAACTCTCAGGTGAAGCTTTTGCCGGAGAAGGTGCATTAGGTGTTGATCCAGACGTTGTTTCAAGTATTGCCGCTCAAATTTCTGATGTTGTGCAAGAAGGTGCCCAAGTAGCAGTAGTAATTGGTGGTGGAAATTATTTCCGCGGTGCTCAATTATCTGAACGAGGAATGGATCGGGCACGAGCTGACTACATGGGAATGCTTGGCACTGTAATGAATTGCTTAGCTTTGCAAGACTTTTTAGAAAAACAAAAAGTTGAAACCAGAGTTCAAACAGCAATAACCATGGGACAAGTTGCTGAATCTTATATTCCCAGAAGAGCAATCAGACACTTAGAAAAAGGCAGAGTAGTCATTTTTGGCGCAGGCCTGGGTGCACCATTTTTCTCAACAGATACAACTGCTGCTCAACGAGCTCTAGAAATTGGTGCTGAAGTTGTATTGATGGCCAAAGGTGTTGATGGAGTTTATGAGTCAGATCCAAGAAAGAATAGTTCAGCTAAAAAGTATGACAAATTAACCTATGATGAAGTTTTACAAAAAGGATTGAAAGTTGCTGATGCAACTGCAATTAGTCTTTGTCGGGATAATGATTTACCAATTGTGGTCTTTAACTTATTAGAAAATGGCAACATTGCTAAAGCGGTTGCTGGTAAAACTATCGGCACAATTATTGAAAGGGCCTAATCTTGATCGACTCAATTCTTAAAGAGGCTCAACTAAAAATAGATAAAGCTATTGAGGTTGCTAAAGAGGATTTTGCAACCATTAGAACTGGGCGTGCCAATGCGTCTATGTTCAACAAAATTTCTGCCGACTATTACGGCACCCAAACGCCATTAAATCAAATGGCAACATTTCAAACACCAGAAGCAAGAATGATCATCATCACACCGTTTGATAAAGGTGCCATACAAGCAATTGAAAAAGCGATCCGCGAAAGTGATTTAGGAGTTAATCCATCAAATGATGGTGGAATAATCAGAGTGGCAATTCCACAACTAACCGAAGAACGACGAAAAGAATTCATTAAAGTAGCAAAAAATAAAGCTGAAGATGCTCGAATCTCAATTAGAAACATAAGAAGAAATGCCAAAGACGCTCTGGATAAGTCCAAGAAAGATGGGGATGTCAGCCAAGATGACGTTAAAAGAGCAGAAAAAGCCTTGGACGAAATCACCAATAAGGGTGTTCACGCAATTGACGATGTGCTTAAGCACAAAGAAACTGAACTCTTAGAGGTATAACTAAATCCTCTTTGAATCTGACCTGGGCTAAAGTCCAATTGTGAGTAAAATTAAAACTGGTAGAAATCTACCCTTAGCAACATTAATTGGCTTATTTTTAATAATTTTGGTGATAGCTTCTCTATTTATTTATAAATATGTTTTTATCATTCTTGCTCTCATAGCATTGTTATTAGGTGCTCGTGAGTTTACTAATCAGTGGTCAAAAACTAAGAATGTTCCTATTTCTTTTCTGTTAGTTTCTTTATCAATTATTGCTATGACAATTTCAGCTGCCTTATCTGGGATAAATGGTTTATTGATTTCTTATTTTATAGCTATTTTACTAAATGCTTTTTATTCTATTTTCAAGAGTAAAAAAGTTGACTTCAGTAAAATATTTTGGGTTACTACTTTTGTTATTTCTTACTTGGGAATTTTTGGCTCTCTAGCTATGCTCATGCTGCGGGTAGAAGATGGGGCAAGCCGAGTCTTTCTCTTTATTGCAATTACAGCCTTAAGTGATACTGGTGGGTATTTAACAGGAATTGTGTTAGGAAAGCATCGACTAGCACCAAACATTTCCCCTAACAAATCTTATGAAGGATTAATTGGATCAATAATTTTTGCAAGCCTATTTGCAGGAATCATCGGACCAAGATTTTTAGATATTACTTCTGTGCAAGGAGTAATTATTGGAATTGTTTTAGCATTTTCAGGCACCCTTGGGGATCTTTTTGAAAGTGGAATAAAAAGAAAACTTGGGATTAAAGATTTTTCAACCCTTATTCCTGGCCATGGGGGAATGTTTGATCGCCTAGATTCCTTGGCACCAAATGCCTTAATGTCATTTTTGTTATTTGGTTATTTATTAGGATTTAATTAAATGTTAGATATTGTGGAAAATGAAGTAAGTAGAAAAAAACCTCCTAAACATATTGCAGATTTTAATCTCCCCGAAAGAAAGAAATTTGCTGAAGAATTAGGACTACCTGGATTTAGAGCAGATCAAGTTAGCAGACATTGGTTTGGTCAATTATCAGATAATTTCCAAGAATGGACAGATTTACCAGCTGGTGAAAGAAAAGAAATTCATGAAAGTCTTACCCCAAAATTACTCAATGAACTAAAAGTTCAAAAAGCAGATGGTGGAAATACTGTTAAAACGCTATGGAAGCTTCATGATGGATTACTAATTGAAAGTGTGTTGATGCACTATCCAAATAGAACCACAATTTGTATCTCCTCCCAAGCAGGTTGTGGAATGGGTTGTCCATTTTGTGCAACAGGTCAAGGTGGTTTAAAAAGAAATCTTTCGACAGCAGAAATTGTTTCTCAAGTTCAAGCTGGTGCCAGATATGCGGCGCAAGGATTTTTACCAGAAGGTCCTTCAAGGCTTTCAAATATTGTTTTTATGGGCATGGGTGAACCAATGGCAAATTTTAATGCAGTAGTTGGCACCATTCATAGGATTCATGACGAATCACCCGAGGGTTTGGGAATAAGTGCTCGAAACATAACCGTAAGTACAGTTGGCTTAGTTCCTCGAATAAACGATTTAGCAGCACTTGGCTTACCGGTGAGACTGGCTGTAAGTTTGCACGCACCAACGGATGAATTAAGAGATACCTTAGTGCCCATAAATGAGAGATATCCGATTAAAGAAGTTCTTGATGCCTCTTGGAGTTATGCCCAAACAAGTGGACGAAGAGTTTCAATTGAGTATGCCATGATCAAATCCATAAATGATCAAATAATTCATGCTAAACAACTTGCAAATTTATTGCGAGGAAAAGATGTGCACGTGAATTTAATTCCTTTAAATCCAACACCTGGATCTAAATGGACCGCATCTGATCCAAAAGATGAAAAGAACTTTGTTGAGATCTTGGAGCAATCAGATATTGCTGTGACAGTAAGAGACACGCGAGGCCGTGAAATTGATGGTGCTTGTGGCCAATTAGCAGCGAGTGCGATCTAGGCTAAAAAATAATTATGAGTCAAAGTCAAAAAAATCATCAGGATTTTAATGAAAATTTTGCTTCCCAAGAATATTTTGTTGACCTATATGGTGCGAAAGATGAACTAGGAAATCCAAGTCAAACCAAAATAGACATTTTACGCGATAAATTGCTGGTAAAAATGTTTCAAAAATATGGTTCAGTTGACTTAATAAACGCAAGTGTAATTGATATTGGTTGTGGATATGGGTGGTTACTTGATTATTTTAATTCAGCACAAAGAGTGTGTGGATCAGACATATCAGAGCATGCCATCGAGGTTGCTCAAAAGCGCTCACCTAACAGAGAATTTAAAGTAGCTGATATTCAAAACGGTGTGGCTTTTGAGGACAAATTTGATTTAGTTTTAGCCATTAATGTAATTGAGCATCTGCCAAATCCTGAAGCAGGAATTAAAGGAATTTGTGAAGCACTTAAACCCGGTGGCATAACATTAGTTCATTTGCCAACCATAAATAATGCCCTAAATAAGTGGGAATATAAACATCTTTATGACTCTGATCCAACACATATTTACAGACCAAAAGGTTCAGAGATTAGACGAATGTTTGAAGAAAACGGTTTAGTTACTTTAAGAGATTCCTTTTTGCCACATTTTCCCGCAGCACTTACTCGACTCATTCCAATTCACCCTGCATATTTAGCAGTATTTAGAAAGAATTAACTAGCTGAGGCAATTGCCTTTTCGAGGACATCAAGCCCCTCATTAAGTAATTCATCACTTATTATTAGCGGTGGTAAAAATCTTAAAACATTGCCATAAGTTCCAGCAGTTAATACTAAAACTCCTTCAGCGTGACATGCTTTAGCAATTTTTGAGGTTGTGTCAGCATCAGCAATTTTAGTTCCAGGCTTAACTATCTCAATTGCCACCATTGCACCGCGACCTCTGACATCACCTATTAATTGGTGTTGTTTTGCCATATTTTGAAGTCTTGGCATCATTACTGATTCAATATGTTTAGCAGCAGCAACTAAGTTTTCTTTTTCAATAGTTTCAATTGCGCCAAGTGCACCTGCTAAAGCAATTGGATTTCCACCATAGGTTCCACCTAGTCCACCAGGGTGAACAGCATCCATCACATCTGCTCTACCTGTTACTGCTGCAACTGGTAAACCTCCACCCATTCCTTTTGCCATGGTAATTAAATCTGGGATTACTTGTTCATGATCAGATGCAAACATGTTTCCAGTTCTAGCAAACCCAGTTTGCACTTCATCTGCGATAAATAGAGCATCATTTTCTTTTGCCCATTTAGCTAGCGCACTAAAGAATCCAGGTGCTGGAACTATGAATCCACCTTCGCCTTGAATTGGTTCAATTACAATTGCAGCAACTTGATCGGGTCCAACTTCTTTCTCAATTTTTGAAATTGCATGAGCTGCTGCTTCTTGACCGGTTAAACCATCGTGAAATGGATAAGAAGTTGGAACACGATAAATTTCAGAAGCAAAGGGGCCAAAACCCTTTTTGTATGGCATATTTTTTGCAGTCATTGCCATAGTTAAATTTGTTCTGCCGTGATAACCATGTTCGACTACTACCACAGCTTCTCTTTTTGTGAAGTATCTTGCAATCTTGACAGCATTTTCTAATGCTTCAGCTCCAGAATTAAATAGCGCTGATCGTTTGGCATGATTTCCAGGAGTTAATCGAGCTAGTGCTTCGCAAACTTGAACATAAGATTCATACGGGGCGATCATGAAACAAGTGTGGGTGAATTGTTCAACAGCTTCTTGTACATTTGCAACAACCAGTGGATTTGAATTTCCAACCGTAGTCACAGCGATTCCTGAGCCCAGATCGATGAAATAATTTCCATCTATATCTTCAATTATTCCGCCACCAGCCCTCTTTACATAAATTGGAAGAGTGCTGCTGACTCCAGCGCTGACAACTTCGTTACGACGTTTTTGCATTTCAACAGATTTAGGACCTGGAATTGCAGTAACTATCCGACGTTTTTGTTCCAGTGTTGGGCCACCAGTTACTTTGCTTGACATGTTGCTCCTGTGCTTAATTTCCTACCGCAAGATTACGCGTAAATAGCAATATCGCACAATTGGAGTGTGCCAAAACGCCGAATAACCATACTAGGTTCCACAGGATCCATCGGAACTCAAGGTTTAGAAGTAATTGAGAAAAATAAAGATAAATTTGAGGTCATAGGCCTTTCGGCAGGTAAAAATGTGGAACTTTTAGCAAAACAAATAAATCAATTTAGTCCAAAAATAGTTGCTATAGCCGATGAAGAATCTGCCACTAAATTAGGCAAATTAATAGACTCATCCAAAGTAGAAATACTGATAGGTCCAGATTCAAGTGCTCAAATTGTAGAAAACACTTGCGATGTGGTGTTAAACGGAATAACTGGTGCAGCAGGATTGCCAGCAACAATTGCTGTTTTGAAAACTGGAGCCAAACTTGCTTTGGCAAACAAAGAATCTTTAGTTATTGGTGGCAAATTAGTTTTGGATTTGGCAAAACAAGATCAAATAATTCCTGTTGACTCAGAACATTCAGCACTTGCACAGTGTTCAAGAGGAGAAGAAAAGTCACAAATCAAAAAGTTAATTCTCACTGCTAGTGGGGGACCATTTAGAGGAAAAACTAGGGAAGAATTAAAAAATGTCACTCTGGAGCAAACTTTAAAACATCCAACTTGGTCAATGGGTCAAGTTGTCACAATTAATTCAGCAACATTAATGAACAAAGGATTAGAAGTTATTGAAGCACATTTATTATTTGGAATTGCTTTTAATGATATAGAAGTTGTAGTTCATCCACAATCAATTGTTCACTCGATGGTTGAATTTGTTGATGGCTCAACAATGGCTCAAGCATCACCTCCCAGCATGAAATTACCAATTGCTTTGGCACTTAGTTGGCCAGATCGTTTAGTTGGGATTTCTCCAGCAATCGACTGGACAAGTTCTTCTAACTGGACTTTTGAGTCCCTTGATGAAGAAGTTTTTCCGGCCTTAGCAGTTGCTAGAAAAGCAGGGGAGCACGCAGGTTCTGCTCCTGCTGTAATGAATGCTGCAAACGAAGAATGTGTTAAAGCTTTCATAGAGCGAAAAATATCATTCTTGTCTATAGTTGAAATTGTGAATAAAGTTTTAGAATTACACATTAAAAGTAATGATTTTGTCTCAAATCAGGATTTAACATTAGAAAAATTGCTCAACTGTGACAAAAATTCTAGAATTTCTGCAACTAAATTTATTGAAGAGGTTCGAGTCTAGAGTGGAAATCTTAGGAATTATTTTGCTTATTTTTGTGATAATGATTTCAATTGGGCTTCATGAACTAGGACATTTAGCACCAGCAAAAAAATTTGGTGTCAAGGTAACTCAATACATGATTGGTTTTGGTCCAACAATTTGGTCCAAGACAAAAGGTGACACTGAATATGGCATCAAAGCAATTCCTTTGGGTGGCTACATCAGAATGATTGGAATGATTCCTCCACCAAAAGATGGCAGAGTTGCCAAGGGGCCATTTGCCGAAGTTGTTAATACCGCTCGCCAGCAAAGCCTAGAAGAAATAGGCCCGGGAGATGAAAATCAAGTTTTCTATAAATTAAGCGTGCCAAAGAAATTAACAGTCATGATAGGTGGACCTTTCATGAACTTAATTTTAGCTTTTGTCTTTTTTGCTATTTCATTTTCAGCTATTGGTTTTCCTGCAGCTACAAATCAAATTAAACAGGTAATTAATTGTTTACCTAGTGATGTTGATGTTTTGGGAGATTGCTTAGCAGGAACAACCCCATCGCCTGCGCTTTCTGCAGGGCTACAAGCCAATGACAAGATTGTTAGCTTTGCGGGTAAAGAAATTTCAAATTGGGAAGACTTAGCTCTTGCCATTCAAAGCAGTGGCGAAGAAACTGTAGCAATTTCAGTTTTGAGAAATGATGAAATCGTAAAACTAAATGCAGACATTGTTAAAGTAGCAAGACCACAATCTGTCTCTGACCAAACTGAAAGTAAGGCATCCTCATATTTAGGAATTGCACCTGAAATTGTTATGGAAAGACAACCCCTGACAAGTGTTTTTGCAACTTTAGGAGAAATAACTGTAGGTACTGGAAAAGTTTTGTGGAATTTACCTGACCGTGTTGGTCAATTATTTGGAGCTGCTTTTTTAGGTGAAGAAAGAGATCGTGAAGGCCTTGTTGGAATAATCGGGGTGACACGAGTGGGTGGAGAAATTGCTGCTGCTGAAATTCCAGTAATTTGGAGAGTTGGAACACTTTTAAATCTTGCTGGTGGATTAAATATGGCTTTATTTCTCTTTAATTTGTTGCCACTGCTTCCTCTTGATGGTGGTCATGTTGCGGGTGCAATTTATGAAGGAATCAGAAGACAATTTGCAAAACTACGCAGTAAACCAGATCCAGGACCTGCTGACACATCAAAAATGTTGCCTTTCGCTTATTCCATGGCGATATTATTAATAGGTTTATCAATGTTGCTGCTTTATGTTGATGTTGTTAACCCGATCAGGCTTGGGGGATAGGATTAAGTTATGACTGCGATTAACTTAGGAATTCCCGAAAGTCCTCCACCGGTTTTGGCTCCCCGCCGAAAAAGTCGAAAAATTACTTTGAAACACCATTCACATCCATTAGAAATTGGTGGAGATGCACCAATTTCTGTGCAATCAATGTGTACAACACTTACAGCTGATATCAATGCAACGTTGCAACAAATTGCAGAATTAAATGCTTCAGGTTGTCAAGCAGTAAGAGTTGCTGTGCCAAGTCAAGATGATGCTGATGCATTATCAGCAATTGCAAAAAAATCACCTATTCCTGTAATTGCAGATATTCATTTTCAGCCGAAATATGTATTTGCCGCAATTGATGCAGGTTGTGCTGGGGTAAGAGTTAATCCGGGAAATATAAAACAATTTGATGATCGAGTTGGAGAAATTGCAAAAGCTGCCAAAGATGCTGGAATCCCAATCAGAATTGGTGTTAACGCAGGTTCTCTTGATAAGAGATTGTTGGAAAAATATGGCAAAGCAACTCCTGACGCATTAGTTGAATCAGCACTCTGGGAAGCATCCCTTTTTGAAGAACATGACTTTCGTGACATAAAGATTTCTGTTAAACATAATGATCCTGTGGTTATGGTTTCTGCTTACACCAAACTTGCAGCAGCTTGTGATTATCCACTTCATTTAGGCGTTACAGAAGCTGGTCCCGCATTTCAAGGCACTATAAAATCTGCAACCGCATTTGGCGCATTATTAAGTAAAGGAATTGGCGATACTATTCGAGTTTCCTTATCAGCTCCTCCGGTTGAGGAAGTAAAAGTTGGTATTGGGATATTAGAAGCTTTGAATTTAAAGAAACGTGGATTTGAAATAGTTTCTTGTCCTTCATGTGGCAGAGCACAAGTTGACGTTTATTCTTTGGCCGAACAAGTAACAGAAGCTTTACAAGGTTTTAAAGTACCAATGCGAGTTGCTGTTATGGGTTGTGTTGTTAATGGTCCAGGTGAAGCTCGTGAAGCAGATTTAGGTGTTGCGTCAGGAAATGGCAAAGGTCAAATATTTGTAAAGGGTGAAGTAATAAAAACTGTGCCAGAATCTGAAATTGTGCAAGTGCTAATTGAAGAAGCTACGCGAATCGCGGAAGCGATGGGCGAAGGCGCAGTCGGTGAACCTACGGTATTGGTCAAGTAATAAACATGTGCGTTCAATGCTTCGCACAGAAATTGATCAAGTAAGAAATATTGCACTAAAAGATCCGATCAGTAATTGCTTTATCATCAGTAGATTAAATGAATTAGAAAACAATTCATGGTCTTTACAAAATGAAATTAGTGTATTTGTAAATGACAAAAAAATAGAATCAGCTGTGTATAACGGGGCTAATATTGTTCCTTTAGAAACTAACCAAGATTCTCAAATAATGTTTGCACAGTATTTATTAGATCAACCAAGACGGGCTTCATCAATAGTAGGAGAGAAAAATCAAGTATTAGATTTATGGAATTTACTCAAACCTTTTTGGACTAAACCAAGAGAAATTCGAAATAATCAACCACTTTTAGTAATAGATGATTCACCTTTAGTTGCACCTGATCTACTCGTGAAACCGGCTGTGCTCAGAGATTTAGAAGTTTTATTACCAGCTTGTGTTTCCATGTTTACCGAAGAAGTTGGAATTTCACCTGTCGTTGGTAGTAGTGAACAAATTTATCGATCAAGAGTTGCAGAGATAATTCAACAAAGAAAAATGTTTGCAAGAATTGACAATTCTCAAGTTACCTTCAAGGCAGAAATTGGAGTTACCACAGATAAAGTCAGCCAAATTCAAGGTGTGTGGGTTCCACCCCAATTGCGAGGTCGAAATTATGGTAAAGCAGGAATGGCTGGTGTAGTGGATTTAACGCGCAAACATTTTTCACCGAAGGTCAGCTTGTATGTAAATGATTACAATGAACGAGCACGTGCTGTTTATAAATCTGTGGGCTTTCAAGAACACTCCATATTTGCAACGGTTCTCTTCTAAATAGTAAAAAAGAAGTAGGCTGTGCATATGTTGCTTCGAATGTCTACCTATTTCTTGCGCACGCTCAGAGATGATCCCGCAGATGCGTTAGTGCCAAGTGACAAATTACTGACTCGCGGTGGATACGTAAGACGAGTTGCTCCAGGTGTTTTTAGTTGGTTACCACTTGGTTATTTAACCTATAGAAAAATTGAACAAATAATTAGAGAAGAAATGGATGCTGCTGGATTTCAAGAAGTTCACTTTCCAGCACTCTTACCAACTGAACCTTATGAAGCAACCAATAGATGGACTGAATATGGTCCAAATCTTTTCAGACTAAAAGATAGACGTGGTGTTGATTATTTACTGGGCCCAACTCATGAAGAAATGTTTACTCTCATGGTTAAAGATTTATACAGTTCATATAAGGATTTACCTTTAATTATTTATCAAATACAAACAAAATACCGCGACGAAGCAAGACCAAGAGCTGGAATTTTAAGAGGTCGAGAGTTTGTTATGAAGGATGCATATTCCTTTGATTTAAATCAAGATGGGTTAGATCTTTCTTACCAAAAACATCGTGATGCCTATATTAAAACTTTTGAACGCTTAGATTTAAATTTTGTAATAGTTTCAGCCATGTCTGGTGCGATGGGTGGATCAAAAAGTGAAGAATTTTTAGCACCATGTGAATTTGGTGAAGACACCTATGTTAAGTGTTCAAAATGTGATTACGCTGCCAATGTTGAAGCAGTCACAACACCTAAACCTAAAGATGTAGATTTTTCAAAAGTTCCAGCTGCACATGTTGAAGACACCCCAAATACCCCAACAATTGAGACTTTGGTTGATATTTCAAATTCAAGAAAAGATTTAAATAGAGATGATAGAAAATGGCAAGCATCTGACACTCTAAAAAATGTGGTGGTGATGCTTACAGGTCCTGATGGGAAAAATGAACCCTTAGTGGTGGGAATTCCAGGTGATCGTGAAGTTGATATGAGAAGACTAGAAGCAGCACTTTCTCCTGCAACTGTGAGAGTTTTTGAAGAAATAGATTTCCCAAAATATCCAGCACTTATTAAAGGCTACATAGGACCACAAGTGCTAGGGCTTAAATCTCAAAGCAAAATTAAATTCTTAGTTGATCCAAGAGTAGTAACTGGTACAAGATGGATTACAGGTTCAAATATTGCTGGAAAACACGTATTTGATTTGGTTGCAGGACGAGATTTCAGTGCTGATGGATTTATTGAAGCAGTTGAAGTAAAACAAGGTGATGTTTGTCCAAAATGTGAGGGTAATTTAGAGATTGCTCGCGGAATTGAAATTGGTCATATTTTTCAATTAGGTAAAAAATATGCACAAGCACTTGAGCTAACAGTTTTAGACGAAAACGGAAAATCTCAAGTTGTAACTATGGGTTCTTACGGAATAGGAGTTTCAAGAGCAGTTGCCGCGATTATTGAACAAAACCATGACGATAAAGGAATTACTTGGCCCGAGAGTGTGGCACCTATTGATGTGCATTTGGTTGCAGCGGGCAAAGAAGATGAAATATTTAGTGCTGCTCAAGAAATAGCCCAAGGGTTAGAACAATCTGGAATATCGGTCATGTTTGATGATAGAAAAAATGTTTCCCCAGGAGTTAAATTCAATGATGCAGAATTATTAGGTATGCCATGGATTGTAGTAGTTGGTAAAAAACTTGCTGAGTCAAAAGTGGAAGTTAAGAACAGAAAAACTGGGGAAAGACAAGATGTTGAAGTTTCAAAAATTGTTTCACACTTAAAATCATTAATTAAATAAATGCCTGAATTAGAAGTAATTATTTTTCTTATGTTTGCTGCATTTGTTGCAGGCTGGGTTGACGCTATTGGTGGGGGAGGAGGATTAATTCAATTTCCTGCCCTACTTTTTGGTTTACCAAATGCCACTCCAGCTCAACTGCTAGGAATAAATAAAGCATCATCCATTTTTGGTACAGCTGGGGCGACTACAACTTATTTCAAAAAAATGCCCCTCGAAATAAAAGCAACAATTCCCATGGCCATTATTGCGTTTATAGGATCTATTCTTGGTGCAATATTTTCTTCAAACTTACCCAGAAGCTCTTTTGAACCAATTGTTTTCTTTGTTTTAATAATTGTTGGGTCTTGGATTTTATTTACTCCCAAAATATCAAGTCCAGTAAAACAAACTTGGTTAAAAGATAAACTTGTTTTAGTTGTAGGTGGTAGCGCAATTGGTTTTTATGATGGTGCATTTGGTCCTGGCACAGGAGCCTTTTTAATTGCACTTTTTGTTGGAGCATTAGGAAAGCAATATTTAGCTGCCAGTGCAGGAGCAAAGATTGTTAACTTGGCAACTAATTTAGGAGCAGTAATAATATTTGCCATATCTGGTTCAATTATTTGGTCTCTGGCATTAGTGATGGCTTTTGCCAATTTTGCGGGAGGAATTTTTGGAGCAAAAACCGCTATTGGCAAGGGGTCAAATTTTGTAAAAATCATAGTTGCCACAGTTACTTTTGCTAGTGCATTTCGACTTGCTTTACAAATATGGGGCTAGGTAATACTTCCTGGAAGTGCCAGTGGTGTTTGTTTGAACTCCAAAATTCTAATTGCTCCATCAAGTGCTAACTGCAAAGTTTGTTTACGGCTTGATTTTTCCTCGATGGCGTAAAGTTGAATATAAATTCCAATCAATCTATTTTCAATGAAACTAGCTAATTCATAAGCAGTAACTATGTCTTTGACTTCTATTGGTAATTCGTAATTTTCTTTAGGTCTTGGTGGAGTTAAATTTAATTGTCTTAATCTTAACCTTAGATTGTCTCTGTTATTTCTATGAATATTAAAGACAGAGAACGCATAACTTTTGTTCTCATCAGGGATAAAAGACAACAAATAGCCAAAAGCCCATATAGCAGCATTTTCACCCTCTACAGCTATTTGTAATTTTTCAATGATCTTGTCATTATTATCAATAGAAATTGATGGACTAGGACTAGTTGTCATTATTTCCTTCAATGTCAGATCCCTCATAGCGCGCATTAG
>JAQCGN010000023.1 GCA_027730605.1 Actinomycetota bacterium | reverse complement strand
CAGAATCAGGCAAAGTTATTAGTGAAGCGCTAAAAAACCCAGATGAATTAGCACTGGTTTAGTAAGTACTATCAAGTCCCAAGTAGCAAAAATCTATGGATAGAGCAGAATAGGATTATGGCAATTAATAATGTAGACATCTTGATAATTGGTGCAGGGCCGGCTGGTTTGTATGGTGCGTATTATGCAGGTTTTCGTGGCATGAGTGTTGCACTGATGGATAGTTTGGAAGAACCAGGTGGACAAATTACTGCCATGTATCCAGAGAAAGCAATTTTTGATGTGGGTGGATTTAGTTCCATTAAGGGTCGCGACTTAATTAATAATTTATTAACTCAAGCAAAACCATCAAATCCTAAGTTTTTGTTAAACCAAACTGCCACAACCTTGACTAAAAATCCTGATAAGTCTTTAACCATAACTTCTGAAAGTGAAACTGTTAACGCAAAAGCTGTCATAATCACAGGAGGAATTGGAAGATTTAACCCTCGCCCACTTCCTGCTGCAGATGGTTGGAGTGGAAAAGGCTTAGTTCATTTCGTGCCCAAAATGTCTGACCATGCAGGAAAAGACGTGGTAATTGTTGGTGGTGGAGATTCTGCATTTGACTGGGCAAATGAGTTACATCCAATCGCCAAATCGGTCACTTTGATTCATCGTCGAGATAAATTCCGTGCACATCAAGCAACCGTTGAACAAGTAAAAGCATTAGGAATTCCTCTAATTACTGAAGCTGAGGTAACAAAGGTTTCTGGTAATTCTCATATAGAAAAAATTGAATACACCAATTCTAAATCAAAAGAATCTAAAGAAATAAGTTGTCAAACACTAGTTGCAGCACTTGGCTTTACAGCCAATATTGGTCCACTGGCCGACTGGGGTCTTAATTTGGAATCAAGAAAAATTGTGGTGAATTCAGGAACTCACACCAATATTGAAAGAGTCTTTGCTGCCGGTGATATCTCAACTTATCCGGGAAAAGTTGCCTTGATCTCTGTGGGATTTGGTGAAGCTGCAACAGCAGTTAATAATGCTGCCGTGGCAATTAACCCAGAAGCACATTTAGCGCCGGGGCACTCTTCAGGAAATGTTGAGTAACTTAAGCGTCAATTCTTGATTTATCAAGTTCATCAGCACCGTGAACTATAAATTCTTTTCTTGGTGCAACATCTGACCCCATTAAAAGATCAAACACTTCACTAGCTTCTACTGCATCTTTGACGTTAATTCTTCTCAAAGTTCTAGATTCACGATTCATTGTTGTTTCGCGCAATTGCTTAGCATCCATTTCACCCAAACCTTTATATCTTTGAATTGGTTGCTTAATTTTTTGACCACTTTTTTCCAATGCCACTATGGTTTTTTGCATCTCTTCATCGCTATAAGTGTAAATTACTTCCCTTGGTTTCTTTCCTGATGCAACTGTTTCAATTCTGTGCAATGGTGGCACAGCTGCAAAGACGCGTCCACTATCAAGAAGTGGTTTCATATATCTTTGAAATAAAGTCAAAAGCAAACATCTAATATGTGCACCGTCAACATCGGCATCTGACATCAAAATAATTTTGCTATATCTGACATCTTCAAGTTCGAATGTTCTTCCAGATCCTCCACCGACAACTGAAATAATTGAGGCGCACTCATTATTTTTCAAAACATCAGCAACTGAGGCTTTTTGCACATTTAAGATTTTTCCTCTAATTGGAAGTAATGCTTGGAATTCAGAATTTCTGGCCAATTTGGCAGTTCCTAAAGCTGAGTCACCCTCAACTATGAATAATTCTGTGTGCTCAACATCATTGGAACGACAATCTGCCAACTTCGCGGGCAAAGATGAAGATTCAATAGCATTTTTTCTACGTTGCACATCTCGTTGATTTCTGGCAGCTAACCTGGCTCTAGCTGCATTAGCTATTTTTTCCAACAATAATTTTGTTTTTGCTTTATCGCCTCGCGGAGGATTTTTAAACCATTTATTAAATTCATCAGTTACAACTGTGGTGACAATTTTCTGGGCAGCAGGAGTACCTAAGATTTCTTTAGTTTGCCCTTCAAATTGTGGCTCAGGTAAACGAACACTTATAACTGCAGTTAGACCTTCTAGTATGTCTTCCTTCATTACACTTTCTTCATTATTTTTAAGAACTCGTTGTGATTTCAACTGATCGTTTATAACCTTCACAATTGCTCTATCAAACCCTGTGACATGTGTGCCACCTTTTGGCGTTGCCACAACGTTTACAAAAGATCTAACTTCATTGTCATAACCATTGCCCCAACGAAGTGCAATATCTACTGCCATTTCTCTTTCCACTTCACGTGGCCTCATATGACCATGGTCATCTAAAACTGGAACATTTTCTGTGAAATTCCCATGTCCTTGCAATCGAATAACACTTGTAATGGCTTCCCCACTTGACATATGTTCCACAAATTCAGTTATGCCACCTTTAAATTTGTACTCAACTTCTGTTTTTTCTTTATCTCTCAAATCTGAAACAGCAACAGCTAATCCGGGAACCAGAAAAGCAGTCTGTCTGGCACGCTGCATTAGGGCAGCAGCATCAAGGTGAAGTTCTTTCACAAATATTTCTGGATCGGGCCAGAATCTAACTCTGGTCCCAGTTCCGGTTTTAACCGATTTTGAGGAAACTTTTAAACCTGATTCTTTAGTGAATTTTCCGTTTGGGCCATCCCCTTTAAAAAGTCCCGTTACTCCTCGTTGAAAAGAAGCTGAGTGAGTTTTACCCCCACGATCAACTTCAACATCTAAGCGAACACTTAGTGCGTTAACAACAGATGCGCCAACGCCATGCAATCCACCTGAGGCAGTGTATGAACCCGAACCAAATTTTCCACCCGCATGTAGTTTGGTCATTACTAATTCCACACCACTAAGTTTTGTTTTTTGTTCAATGTCAACAGGAATTCCTCGACCATCATCAATTACCATCACAGAATTATCTGGCATCAATTTGATATGAATCTTTTTGCAATGACCAGCTAAAGCTTCATCCACAGCATTATCAATTAATTCCCATACACAGTGCATTAATCCCCGGCCATCGGTTGAACCGATATACATTCCAGGGCGTTTTCTTACTGCATCTAAACCCTCTAAGACAGATAAATTCTTGGCGTTATATTCAGCGTTATTAGTTTTAGTTACAGGACTCAAGGTTTCTTTTCCTTTTTGGTGACATTCAACTTGTAATGGTGTGCGAAAGTCTGTTTGTTTATTCTCGTAGATTTGAAGGCCTTTATAGGGCTTCGGCACGCCTAATTTGAACTCTGTTTGAAAATATTCGACACACCGGTGCCGGCTTCGAGTTGCATAAGTTCCTTTTGCAAGGATGATTGAAGTATCACCATTAAATGAAAAGGGGCCCTACGTTGAACACAGCACTTTCCGCAGGACCAGCTTTAACCTCATCTGATCGTTGTGATCGCTGTGGAGCACAAGGTTATGTCCGAGTGACATTGCCAACAGGTGGAACTTTAATTTTTTGCGGACACCATGCCAAAAAGCATGAAGATAAATTAAAACTTATTGCTGCTGAATATGTTGACGAAACAAATCGTCTCAATTCAGTTAATTAATCTAAATAATCCCTTAGAACTTGTGAACGTGATGGATGTCTTAATTTAGACATTGTTTTTGATTCAATTTGTCTAATTCTTTCTCGGGTCACACCATAAACCTGTCCGATTTCATCAAGTGTTTTTGGTTGACCATCGGTAAGACCAAATCTCATACGCACAACGCCTCTTTCGCGTTCGCTCAAGGTGTCAAGCACACTATCTAATTGTTCTTGTAAGAGTGTGAAAGAAACAGCATCACTTGGAACGATTGCTTCTGAATCTTCAATTAAGTCACCGAATTCTGAATCCCCATCTTCACCAAGTGGAGTGTGTAACGAAATTGGTTCACGGCCATATTTTTGAACTTCAACGACTTTATCTGGTGTCATGTCTAGTTCGCGAGCTAATTCTTCTGGGGTTGGCTCTCTACCTAAGTCTTGCAACATTTGTCTTTGTACACGTGCAAGTTTGTTAATAACTTCAACCATGTGTACAGGAATACGAATGGTTCTTGCTTGATCTGCCATAGCGCGAGTGATTGCTTGTCTAATCCACCAGGTTGCATATGTGGAGAATTTATATCCTTTGGTGTAATCAAATTTTTCAACAGCGCGAATAAGTCCTAGATTTCCTTCTTGAATCAAATCAAGAAATAGCATGCCTCGTCCTGTGTATCTTTTAGCAAGTGAAACCACTAGTCGAAGGTTTGCCTCTAGAAGATGATTCTTTGCTCTTTGCCCATCTTCTGCAATCCATTCCAAATCTTTTCTGAGTTTACGATCCTTAATTCCCCCAGCAGCAATTTTTTCTTCTGCAAATAAACCGGCTTCAATTCTTTTTGCTAAATCAACTTCTTGCTCTGCATTTAACAAAGCTACTTTTCCAATTTGTTTTAAATAATCCTTTACCGGATCAGCTGTAGCTCCAGCTACCGTAACCTTTTGAGTTGGTTCATCAGCGTCATCAGTGTCCGAAATTATGAATGCTTCAGATTCATCAACTGTGGCACTTGTTTTAGTATTTTCCTCTTCTGCTTCTTCAACTTCTGCAATTTCTTCACTTAATTCAGCAAGACTTTCTTTTTCTAATTCTGCAATTGCTTCAAGTTCAGCCGGATCTACTTCTTCAACATCATCAATGGGTACTAATTCCCCATTAACCATGATGACTTTGGCAAAACCTTTGTCAGCTTTACCCTTTGGTGCAGTTGCACCTTTAACTGGTTTAACAGGTTTAGCAATCTTTATTGGTTTACTTGGTTTTACTTTCTTAACAGGTTTTGAAATAACTTTTTTTGCAGCAGGCTTTTTAGCGGCAGGTTTCTTAGCTACAGGCTTTTTTGCAGCAGGTTTTGCTGCCGGCTTAGTAATAACTTTTTTTGCTGCCGGCTTAGTAATAACTTTTTTAGCTGCAGGTTTTTTAGCAGCAGGTTTTGCTGCCGGCTTAGTAATAACTTTTTTCGCTACAGGTTTTTTAGCAGCAGGTTTGGCTGCTGGCTTTTTGATGACATTTTTCGCGGCTGGTTTACCTAAAATTTTTCCAAACAGTGCCACGAAGACAACCTTTCAAAGTGATTACGCGCTTAAGGGCCTGTCAAATTGACCGGCCCGGATTCCCATTGTGTCACGACTTGGCACGATCTGCCATCTTTGGGTCAATTGCTCAGCGTGTAAGCACACCTCTGGCTTCATGAGAGATCAGAGAAAAAGTTGTGGTTTGAGTGAGAGATTTTCCAGGAACTGGAATTGATTCTTTTGAGTTAGTTTTCCAGCTTGCATTCCAAGTAGTTGTTACTGAAATTGTTTGTAATCCTTTTGTTTTAAAACTGTGTCGAATTTGTCCTTCAGGATACTTTCCACCAGGGTTAGTTGTATTTATAACTGTGCCATCAGAAAATTTCCAAACCCAACTCGATGTTGCAGTCAAAGTAATTGGAATTCCTGTCACCACAACTGTTTTAGGCCCAAAATAATTACTCTGATTACTCATAAAATAAACATCAACATTTACTAAGACATCATTTTCAGGTTGGGTAGTGGGAAGAAGCCTTGGTAAATATTCAATTGTTTGTTCACTCAATGAGGTTGTCAATTTCTCTGGTGTATTTGGACCACTTGGTCCAACACACATAGCTCCAACTGCTAACCATGGTTCATTCACACCAAGTTTCCTCCAGATTTTCTTTCTTATTCCAATTGTGTCTTCCACCGTTTTACATTCAGTATTTGTGTGACAAGAAGAGTCCAAAACGCTTTGCTCAAACGAAAAACAAAGTGCAGTTACTAACCAAGCACACCCATCACAGATTGAGCCTTGCTTTTGAGTTTCTGCTGAACCGTTAAAAGTCTCATCAAGCAAAATTTCGCCACTTATAATGTAGCCTTGCGATTCTTGATCTGATTGCACTGAAGTATTTGCAAACGAAACACTTGGGTTTACCAGAAAAGAACTAAGGATTAATAAAAAGATTTTTAGATTTTTCACTCACACATATTGATATATTCTATAAATGAATTCAATCTCGTTGGGACTGATTTGTCCCCTACTTTATTTTTGAAACAGCCTTATCTAGTGCTTTTTTAACAATGGGTGCTACCTGATCAATTTCAATTAAAAACCCATCGTGTCCAAATGGGGATGAAATAACATTTAAGTCTGTTTTAATAGGCAAAGCTGAAACTAAATCTGCTTGTTGCCTGATGGGATATAGGCGATCTGAATCAATTCCTGCCACCACAATTGGTGCACTGATTTTTTGCAACGCTGCTGCAACCCCACCTCGATTTCGACCAATATCAAAAGTAGACATTGAATCGGTTAAAGCAATATAAGAATTGGCATCAAATCTTCTGGCTAATTTTTCGGCGTGATGATCTAAATATGACTCGATGGCAAATCGACCTTCAGAATATGGATCTTCTCCATCTTGATGATCTCGACCGAATCGAACGTCTAATTCTGTTTCGGAACGATATGTAAGATGTGCAAATCTTCTGGCAATTCCTAAACCAACATGAGGTCCATCTCCAGGCTTAGCTTCGTAATAATCTCCACCTCTCCATTTTGGATCAGCTTTAATAGCAGCAATTTGTGCTGATTGAGTTGCAATTTGATCTGCAGATGATCCAGGAGCAGATGCGATAACAAATGCAGAACTTACTCTGTTTGGATGTTCAACTGCCCACTCTAAAACTCTCATTCCTCCCATTGAACCTCCCATGACAGATGCCCAACGTTCAATATTTAAAGCATCAGTTAATCTTTTTTCAATTTCAACTTGATCGGCAACAGTCACACGAGGAAATCTTGATCCCCATCTTTTTCCATTTGAGTCAAACGAAGATGGACCTGTAGTTCCTTGACATCCACCTAAAACATTTGCACAAACCACAAACCATTCTTTGGTATCAATTGCTAAACCATCACCAATTAATCCATCCCACCAACCTCGAGTTAAATGCCCCTCTGTGTCCAATCCTGCAACGTGTGAATCACCAGTTAGTGCATGAGCAATAAAGATTGCATTTGATGCACTCGAATTTAATTTTCCATATGTTTCATAACTAACTCTTACTTCAGGCAAAACTGCACCCAGTTCTAATTCAATTGATCCAACATCAACAAATTTTCTTTGACCAGGGTGATCACCCTCCTGCCACGCACCCGTGGCAGGAAGAGGACCAGTGTAGGTAATTGCCATATTTTAGTTATGCACCTTTTGCTGCGCGAAAGCCTGAATCTAGATCAGCCAAAATGTCGTCAATATTTTCAATACCAACGGCTAATCTGATTAATCCAGGAGTTACACCAGCTGTTAGTTGCTCTTGTGGTGTTAGTTGTGAATGTGTTGTTGAAGCAGGGTGAATTACCAAACTTCTCACATCACCAATGTTGGCAACGTGTGAATGCAATTCCAATGCTTCAACAAATTTCTTACCTGCTTCAATGCCACCTTTAATTTCAAATGACAAAACAGCTCCTGACCCTGCTGGAGTGTATTTCTTGGCCAATTTGTTGAATCGATTTGAATCGAGTGAAGCATAATTAACTTTTTCCACTTCATCTCTTTTCTCTAACCAATTTGCAACAACTCTGGAGTTTTGAACATGGCGCTCAATTCTCAAAGAAAGTGTTTCTAGCCCTTGAGCGATCAAGAATGCATTAAAGGGAGAAATTGCAGCCCCTAAGTCGCGCAATAACACGATTCGAGCACGAAGTATGTAAGCCAATTCACCCAAAGCTTCGGAGTAAACCAAGCCACCATAAGAAGGATCAGGTGTGTTGTATTGCGGGAACTTGGCTGCGTTTTTCTTCCAATCAAATTTTCCGCTATCAACTATTACTCCAGCTACCGCTGTGCCATGACCACCTATGTATTTAGTTGCAGAATGAATAACAATATCTGCGCCAAATTCAATTGGTCTCAACAAGAACGGTGTAGCCACAGTGTTGTCAACAATCAATGGGATCCCATTTTCGTGGGCAACTTTGGCCACATTTTCAATATCCAAAATTGAATTCAATGGATTTGCAACTGATTCGCCATAAAGCGCCTTGGTGTTCGGCTTTATTGCTTTCTTCCAAGAATCTAAATTATCTGGATCTTCCACAAATGACACTTCAATGCCGTACTTAGGCAATGTGTAGTGAAATAAGTTATAAGTTCCACCATAAAGATTTGGGCTAGAAACAATATGATCTCCTGCTTCAGCCAAATTCAATATTGCATACGTCGTAGCAGCTGAACCACTTGCTAACAAAAGTGCACCCACTCCACCTTCTAAAGATGCAATGCGCTCTTCCACAGCACCTTGAGTTGGGTTCATGATGCGGGTATAAATATTTCCTGGTTCAGCTAGCGCAAACAAATCCGCAGCATGCTTTGTATCACGAAATGTGTATGACGTTGTCTGATAAATCGGTAAAGCTCTTGCATTTGTTTGTGAATCAGGTGTTTGTCCCGCATGAATTTGTCGGGTTTCAAAGCTCCAGGCTGTACTCATTTTTATTTCCTCTTTCAGTTTTTGGGTCTTACGCCTATCTCTTTGATAGTCGTTTGTGGTTCACATAAGTTGGGCGAAAGTTTCTATATAGGACTAAATTAATTAGGCGCATAGCAATGCACCAGCTCAATTTAATTAATTAGTTTTTTATAGATACAACGCAAACTCAGTGCCCCTTTGTGTTTCGGGGTCCCACTCAAGGGATTTGCGTAAGACCCGCGCTTGTCGAATGTGGTTTCACAATCGACCTGGTCTACACCCGGAGCACCCCACCGCGGTGGAGGGTTGCCGTTCAGCTAGCCGGGGCTTAATACTGAAACTCTTGACCTATCAGAAAGGTTACTAAACCCAACTAAAAATCTCAACTCCAGGGGTTAGTGATTTTGGTGAATGCGTCTCGAAATTCCCAAGCTGGCATCCCACTGTTTAAGGCATTGTTTAAAAGCTTTGCCAAGTGAAACTGTGGATCTGCGACCAATGCAAAATCAACTGCGATCCGAGCCAAAATCCCTTCCCCTGCTTGCCACATCAAAGCTGCCACGCAACTACAAATTGGTGCTCTAAAAGATTTGGGGGCCACTTGAGCAACCTTTGCCCAATTTTGGGCTACTTTAATCAAATAACGATTAGCATCTTCACTTATTTGAGCAATCTCAATGTGGTGGCACAACAACGCATCTCTAACTGGAATATCTGATAAACCCACTAATAAGCGTGTCCAGGTTTTTTCATCATATTCGTTGAACACTTTTCGTTGTGAGAGAAAAGTAAATTGAGTTTTACCCCATTTTGCCAATTTCTCACCGTGGTTTGATTTTGCTTTTTGCTTCGCCAATTTACTAATAAATGGGATAAGAGTTTGATCCACTTTTGTAACACGAAGGTATTGCTCCAAATCATCTTTTGTTTTTGAGGCAGGATTGCTCACTAGCGATAATTCTGACTTAAGTCCTAGCGAAGAATCAACTTCAAGTATTCGGCCTTCAACAGGACAACATCTTTCATCGCTACAAAGATATGAGGCCCATTTTTTGCTTTTAACCCACAAGATATCTCTGATATGAAATTGAGGAGAAATTTTTCCATAAATAACTCTGCTAATTCTTTGTAAATATTTGGTTTGACTTGAAGGTAAAAAATTGCCACCAGGCCATCGGCTCCCGATCGTTTGATAGTCTCACACAGATTTTGCGTAAAATCCTCATCTATTTTTTCTGGTAAATCAATTGTCATGGTTACCACAACTTGGTCTTGTTCACCTTTGACGGCCACAATTACCAGTGAATTTTCAGGATTGAATCCCAAAAGGTGTGGCACAGTGGCCAAAAGATTTGCTGGACCATCAATTTGAATTTCTTTTTTAGGTTTTGTCATAACGCCATTTTGAGGTAATTACGAAATACGGGTGTAAAGAAAAATCAAATATGGGTATAACTAAGCCCTGGGGATAATGATCACCCAGGGCTTAGTTGGTATTTCGTAGTGAAATTACTTCCCGAAAGGGAGGATTTTAAGGAAGCAAATCCACAGATTTGATCAATGCGCTCCAGTTACCACTTGGGGCAATAACTGTCACGCGATCACCTTTTTTGTTACCAAAGATTGCCTGACCCAATGGAGAATCAACAGATATTCTTTCATCATCTAGATGTGCCTCAATTGGGTGAACAATTCTTACTTTAAAAGTTTCTTTAGGTGTTTGAATCTTGACAACCGAACCTAAGCGCACGGTTTTATTGTCTAAAAGTAAATCTGGTTTCCCAGCTTCACTAACTAGTGCCTCTAAAGAGTTTGCTTCTTCGGTTAATCGAGTGAATTCAGCAACATCTCTTTCATCTCGATCAGGAGATGCAATAAGGGGGGCTAGTGCTGGCAACGTAACGTTTCGGATCTCATCAACTTGCTTGAGTAATTCGATTCGACCCAGTTCGGTAATAACTATTGGGGCTGTTTCTTTTTTCTTGCTTATAGATTTCATCAAAGGACTCCCGGGTGCATCCAAACAAGCAGTGTTGCTTATTTGTATTCCCGAGGTCTCTCCCAACCAGAAAATACTTCTGGTGCTTAGCCGGAAGAATCTCTACTTCGTGTTGACGACTAATGCGTTGGTAGGGGTACTCCCCTCGTGCTAATTCAAATATAACCAAGCAGGGATAAGCCGCAAGTTCAAATACCTTAAATTTGGCTTAATAATTGTGAGTAATTGTCTTAAATCTTTACTTGACCCGACTCAATTGCCAGTAAATAAAGCTCAATAAACCGAGTAAAACTTGCGGAACATAGAAGAATCCTCGCCACAAGAGCACTGCTGCCAAACTCAATTCTGCTGAAACTCCATAAATCTGCAACATCGCAGACATAATCAAATCAGTTGTTCCAAGACCTCCGGGGGTAAAAGGAATAGTTGTGCCCAATCTTCCAAAACAAAAAACAGCAAATATTATTCCAACTGATACTTTTATCCCTAATGCATCAGCACTTGCCCAAAAAACAAAAAACATTCCCATTTGCACAACAAAGTTTGAGACAGAAATAGCTTTCCACCTAGTTGCAACTAGGTGATTTACTTCCTGTCTAAAAGTATTTATGGCCTTAATTAAGTCAATTCGGGGCTTTTTAAAAAAAGTTCGCAACGGGTTAATCAATCTTGAAATTAGGCTTCCCACCCATAAGGATCCTTGCGCTGATTTAAGGGCAATATAAAAAATAATGATGCTTACTATTAACACAACTACTCCTAAAACTGTCGAACGGACTAATCCTTGAGTGATTTCTCCTGCCAAAACCAATGCAACTAGCCCTAATACCGGCATAAAAAAAGAAATAAGCCCATTCCAAAGACTTGCTATACCAATGGTGGCACTTGTTTCCTTTATTCCAACCCCAAATGAGCGAAGCATCGTGTATTGAAAACTAAGTCCAATAGTTCCACCTGCTGGAAGGGCATTACTGATGGCAAAAGACGTATGCCTTACTTGAAAAGCTTCTAAAAATTTTAGGTTTGGTGTTGTGACTAGATAAGGATATTGAAAAATCCAAATGTTAAATATGGCACTGATTAAAAGCAAAATTATTGATGCAAATGAAATATTTTGTAAAGTACTTATAACTTGATTTAAATCAGCATCTTTCAAGAACCAATTTCCTACAAACCACAACACAAGTAAGGTGACTACAACAGAAAAAATGGGTCCTTTATATTTACTGAATATAGACATTAATTAAATTTGTTTTAATTGATGAGCTAATTCTGATGGCACAAATGCATGTACTTGAGTTCCATCATCATTATGTTCAGTCATTAAAACTTTTCCATCTTGATGAACTTTTGCTAATAAATCTCCCCTGGAATAAGGAATAACTAACATTACCTCAACACTTGGATCAGGAAGGCAATCATCAATTCTTTGCAGCAATAAGTCAATCCCTAAGCCTGTGTGAGCTGAAACTAATATTGAGTGTGGAAATACTCTCTTTAATTCTCCAAGTTGTTCTTCATTTAATCGGTCACATTTATTGACCGCAATAATTTCAGGGATATTGTTTGCCCCGATTTCTTCTAAAACTTCACGAACGGAATTGAACTGTTCCAATGGATCTGGGTCACTCCCATCAACTACCAGGACAATTAAATCTGAGTCACTTACTTCTTCAAGTGTTGATTTGAAAGCATCAATTAATTGATGCGGTAGATGCCTAACAAATCCAACCGTGTCACTTAAAGTTATATTTCGTCCTGACGGTGTTTGAGATTTTCTTACTGTGGGATCAAGAGTTGCAAATAATGCATCTTCAACTAGAACTCCTGCTCCAGTTAATCGATTAAGTAAACTTGATTTTCCAGCATTTGTATAACCAGCAATAGCAACTGATGCGATATTGCTTTTACGACGTGAGTTTCTTTGCACGTCGCGAGAGCGAGCCATATCTTTCAAATCTTTTTTGAGTTTTGTCATTTGATCATGAATTCTTCGTCTGTCAGTTTCAAGTTTTGTTTCTCCAGGTCCCCTAGTACCAATTCCTGGATTACCACCACTTGCAGCTTGTCTGCTTAACGCATCACCCCAACCTCTGAGTCTGGGTAACATGTATTGCATTTGAGCAAGTGATACTTGAGTTTTACCTTCACGACTTTTAGCATGCTTTGCAAAAATATCTAATATTAACCAAGTTCTATCAACAACTTTTACTTTCACAACATCTTCTAAATGAATAAGCTGAGCCGGACTCAATTCGCCATCTATGATTACTGTATCTGCACCAGTTTCTGAAACAATTTTTCTTAATTCTTGGGCTTTTCCTGAACCTAAATATGTTGCAGGATCTGGGTTGTCTCTTCTTTGTATAACACCTTCTAAAACAGTTGAACCAGCAGTTTCAGCTAATCTTGCTAATTCTTGTAAAGATCTTTCTGCTAATTCCCATGTGCCAGAAGTCCACACCCCTGCTAAAACAACTCTTTCAAGCTGAATTTGCCTATATTCAACTTCACTAATGTCTTGAAGTTCAGTTGAAAAAGTTGTGACTCTTCTTAAAGCGGCTCTATCTTGTAGGTCTAGTTGTCCTACATTAAATGCTTCAGCCATTTTAATTGGTGAGCCATTTCTCATTAAGAGTTCCAGTTTGTTCTATTTCAACAGGTCCCCTCATAATCATTTTTCCATTCACAAATGTGATTTGTAGACTTCCCCCTGGTAGATCAATCTTCACACTATTAATTTTTTTACCACTTTGATCACGAACTACAGCAGCTACTGCACATGCGCCAGTGCCACATGACAGTGTTTCACCACTTCCTCTTTCATGCACTCGCATTGAAACATGATCATCAGCAATTTTATTTACGAATTCAAAGTTCACTCCTTGCGGAAATTCACTCTTAGGTTCGACCAGAGGAGGATTTTTGAGATTTCCAATGCTAGTTAAATCAGGAACAAATGCCACAGCGTGAGGGTTAGGTGCATCAACTGTTTGGGCGTTGAATTTATGCCCATTGACTAATACTTCAACCACTTTGCCCCGCAGAATCGCTTCAGCCATAGTCACGCTGACATCTCCTGGAGAATGTACTTCAGCATGAATTGATCCTGCTCGAGTTTGAAATGTGAAAATATTAGATTTTACTAGTTTTTTGTCAAACAAGTACTGCGCAAAAACTCTTGCCCCATTGCCACACATTTCAGCTATGGATCCATCTGAGTTTCGATAGTCCATGAAAAATTCATTATTTCGCTTTGTTATTCGAAGAATTCCATCCGCACCTATACCTTTTTCTCTATCACAAATTTGGGAGACTTGCTTTTCACTTAAATCAATTCTGTTTTCAAGATCTTCAATTAAAATAAAATCGTTTTTAGTACCATGTCCTTTGGTATATTGAACTAAGGAATTCATCGAATTAGTTTCATAGACTGCTCAAACAAATCTGAACTAGTTGCATCTAGCCAATGAATAAGTGGATCTCGTCTAAACCAGGAAAGCTGTCTTCTAGCAAACTTTTTTGTTGCATTAATCGTCAATGTTATAGCCTCTTCTTTCTGGATTTCCCCAGCTAAATAAGACAATACTTGGGAATATCCCAGAGCGCGTAGTGATGTTTTGCCATTTCTTAAACTTTCTTCGATCTTTTGAACTTCATCTATAAATCCGTCAGCAAACATCTGGTGAACTCTCTCAGTGATTCTTTTATCTAGGAGATCTCTGGGCATATCTAAGGCAATTCTCACGTCTGGAAAAATGGGTGAAGGTTCAGGAAGTTTTGCGTTGAATCTCTTGCCGGTTAATTCATTTACTTCTAGGGCTCGAACAATCTTTCGGGCATTATTGGGCAAAATATTTTCAGCAGCAAGAGGGTCTATTTCTTCTAGCATCTTGAACAGGTGCTCAACCCCTTTTTCTTCTAACAATTCTTCGTATTTCGCTCTCAATTCAAGACTTGTGCCAGGAAACTCTAAATCCTCCAACACCGAATTAACATAAAGACCACTACCTCCCACTAAAATCGGTTGAACTTTTCTGTTTAATAACTCTCTAATTATTTCTCGAGTTTGTTTTTGATACTGGGAAACATTTGCTTCATCTATAGGATCGAGCACATCTATTTGATGATGGATAACGCCTCGTCTTTGAGACAACGGTAATTTTGCTGTACCAATATCCATACCTTTATAAATTTGCATGGCATCTGCATTGATTATTTCTGCGGACAACTCGACTGCTAAATCTAGGGACAGTGCTGTTTTCCCAACGGCTGTTGGTCCTACTAAAGCAATTACTTTCAAGACTTAGAACCAACTAAAGTTGGTAATCCCAGTAAAACTGACTTTATTGGTGGATTCTTATTTTCTTCAAATAAATCTCCAGCCCTAGTTTTTCTCACACTCACTATCGGTTTATCGGCTAGTAAGAAAAATGGTGCTGCTGAAGTGATTTCAACTTTAACAAAATCACCAGGTCTGATCTCTTTATTATCTGCGAAAGAAAAATGAACTAAACGGTTATCTTTTGCTCTTCCAGAAAGTTTTGCGTTTGCGTCATCTTTTTTACCTTCATGATTGGTGACAAGTACTTCTACAATTTTTCCTATTTGCATCTGATTTTCTTCTAAAGTTACTTGATTCACTACTTCTGTTAATCGTTCATATCGCTGTGCGATAACTTCTGGATCAACCTGGTTAGGCATATCTGCAGCAGGAGTACCTGGCCGTTTTGAATATTTGTATGTGAAAGCCGTAGCAAATCTCGCTTGACGGACTAAATCGATTGTGTCTTGAAAATCTTGTTCAGTTTCACCAGGAAAACCAACAATTATGTCTGTTGTGATAGCAGCATCAGGAATAGCTTTTCTTACTCTTTCTAAGATTCCTAAATATTTATTTGTTCTATAACTTCGCTTCATACTTGCTAAAATTGCATCGCTCCCAGATTGCAACGGCATATGTAAATGGGGCATAACATTTGAGGTTTCTGCCATAGCTGCAATTACGTCATCTGTGAAATCTTTTGGATGCGGAGAGATGAATCTAACTCTTTCCAATCCTTTAATTTCTCCGCATGCACGAAGTAATTTTCCAAATGCGTATTTATCACCAAACTCAACACCGTAAGAGTTAACATTTTGACCTAAAAGCATCACCTCAAGCACACCTTCTGCTACTAGTGAATTAATTTCATCAAGTATTTCACCTGCTTTACGATCTTTTTCTTTACCACGCAAACTTGGCACGATACAAAAAGTGCAACTGTTGTTACAGCCAACGCTAATTGAAACGAGTGCTGAGTGAATTGAGTCTCTCTTGGTAGGCAGATTGGAAGGGAAAACTTCCAAAGCTTCTAGGATCTCAATTTGAGCTTCTTGATTTGCTCTAGCTCTTTCTAATAGAACTGGAAGTGAACCAAAATTATGAGTTCCAAATACAACATCTACCCAAGGTGCCCTTCTTAGTATTTCGTGGCGATCTTTTTGGGCCAAACAACCACCAACAGCAATTTGCATGTCAGGTCTTAATTCTTTTTGTCTAAAGAGCATTCCTAAATTTCCATACAATTTGTTATCAGCATTTTCTCGAACTGCACAAGTGTTGTAAACAACTACGTCTGCGTCTTCTGTATCGGTTGCCTGATACCCAGCATCTTCTAACAGGCCTGAGAGTCTTTCAGAATCGTGCGCATTCATTTGGCAACCAAATGTTCTAACGAAGTAAGTGCGAGTTGTCATATAACTACTAGGGTACGCCGTGGTTAGATATTCAATTGTGACCACGGCTAACAATCAAACAAACCAAGTTCGTTTTGCCCAAGAATATAAAGGTTTATACCCATATTTAATGGCTGCTTTTGTGGGGCTTCTTTTAATCTCAAATATCGGTGCCGTAAAACTTATTGAGTTTGGTCCAATCATCACTGATGGTGGAGTATTTCTCTTTCCACTTGTTTATATCGTGGGAGATGTTCTTAGTGAAGTTTATGGATTTAAGGCAGCCAGAAAAGCAATCTATACAGGATTTGCCATGGCAGTACTGGCGTCTTTTACTTTTTATTTAGTCCAAGTATCTCCTGCTGCAAGTGATTGGGGTAATCAATCCGCATTTGAATCTGTACTTGGATTTGTTCCACAAATAGTTTTAGCGAGTATCTCAGGATTTCTAGTTGGACAATTATTGAATTCATGGGTCCTTGTGAAAATCAAGGAAAGAACTAAAGAAAAGAAGCTTTGGTTAAGACTAATTGGTTCAACCGCAGTTGGAGAATTAGCAGACACATTAGTGTTTTGCACAATAGCTTTCTATGGGGTTATTACGGGTTGGAATTTTGTTAATTATGTAATAGTTGGTTATCTGTATAAAACATTTGTGGAAGTTTTACTACTACCCGTTACCTATAACGTGATAAAAATTATTAAGAAAAAGGAAGCTAGTTACTCACTTTAGTTGCATAATATCTGCCCAGGAATTCTTCTTTAAAATCAAAGAAATTACCATCAATAATACTTTGCCTCATTTTTGCAACTAGATCAACGATGAAAAATTCGTTGTGAATTGTTAGCAATGTTGCCCCTAGCATTTCTTTGGCTTTAATTAAATGATTTAAATAAGCCTTCGTGTAATTCTTACAGGTGTAGCAACCACAACTTTCATCTATGGGAGAAAAATCATTTTTAAATGCGCTAACTGAAATATTGAATCTGCCGTCAAGGCCATAAACCGCGTTATTTCTAGCAACTCTGGATGCTGCTACGCAATCAAATGTGTCAGCGCCATTTTCAACGCCAATAAACAAATCATCTGGTTCTCCGATTCCTAGCAAATGTCTTGGCTTATCAACTGGAAGTTCTTCGGTAACCCAATTAACAATTGTGCCTAATTGGTTTTTATCTAGTGCTCCCCCAATTCCAAAGCCATCAAAATCAAGGCTTGCTAAATCTTTTGCAGCTTTTCGTCGTAAATCTTCATACTGCGCACCTTGCACAACTCCAAAGAGCGCTTGATACGGGCGATGACTTCTCTCAAGTGTTAGTTTCTCATGTTCTGAAATGCATCTTTTTGCCCATTCAAAAGTTCTATCTAAGGATTTTTCTTGGTAATTTCTGGTA
>JAQCGN010000083.1 GCA_027730605.1 Actinomycetota bacterium | reverse complement strand
CAACTGACTTTCCAAGCCAGCGCCATAGGCCACTAGGCGAATCCTCCGTATTGAAGCGTACTTACTTACTACTTACTTAACTACAAGTCATAGTCTTGATGATGACTCTTCGTGCGGTAGCGCGACTTGTGAATAACCCCAGGGTTGAAAAACAGCAAGGTCTTTACTTGTTTTCTTGCTAGGTGTGCGAAGAGTCGCTTCTTTCACTAGCGCGATGTCTTAGTTCTGAAATTGCCGCGATTATTACCAAAATAAATGTAACCCCAATTAATGCCAATACCACTGTCACAACTGTGTCGTCTGAAATTAACCACACACTAATTGCGGCAAGAATTGTGCCAATCCACAACAAAACAGAAACTTTTGTATCTTCTCTAGCAATTCTTCCATAAAGTAAAACTTGGAGTACGGCAAATAAGGATCCTTCTACTGCAAATAACCAAACTTCTGAATATAGCTCAGCATAACCTGAGCCACCAATTGCATTAACAACAAATTCTGAAGCAAAATAACAAACACCAACATATAAAACACCAATTAATCCTGTCCCAATAACGGCAAGTCTTAATGCAGAAGAATCATTCTTCCCCATCTTTGGGAAAAGTACTACGGTTATTGCTTGGGGCATAAAGAAAGCAATTTTTGCAACTAGCATTCCCACTGTGTAGGTTCCTGATTGTTCAGGAGTTAATACAATTCTTGCTAGTAAAACATCAATGTTAACTAAAACATAGAGTGCAAATAATGCCTGAGTTGCCTTCCATAACTCCTTGATACTTTTTTTAGCGCGGTCTGATTCCCAAAACTTTTTACTATTACCTAAAATAAAATGAGCAACAATGGCACTTAATAATGTTCCACCAAAAAATCCAATTCCAACTGAAATTAACTCTGGGTAAATGATTAAGCCAATAATCGCTGAAATACTTCTTCCAATTCCAAACACAATATAAATTCCTGCAAGTTTTAAATAAAACTCTTTACCTTGAGCAATTCCTAACTGAGTGCTGATAAACACAAAAGGAGCAATTGCTCCAAGGGTCAGGACTAATACCAAATAATCTATTTTAAATATTGTTGATAGGGGAAATGAAATAAGTATTGTTGCAATCATCACAACAATTGAGACTTCCAGTCCAAATTTTAGTAAATCATGATGCGTCTTTTTGAAATTTTTAACTAGTTTTCTTGCCACAATCGCTTGAATTGCTAAACCAATAGGATTAGCAATTTGGGTTATTCCTTGCATCGCACCAAATGCACCAAATTCTGCTGGAACAAGTAAGCGTGCAGCAATGACACTTGCGGCATAGGCAAGTACTTGTGGCACAGCTAAACCTGCACCTACAACGATGACTCCTTGAATGAGTCGTTTTCGTTCTTGCGGTGTGCTAACCATTGTTTGTTTTTAGTCCATTTCCCACAGGTAACACTTGTTGCATCTATTGCTCGCTTTGAGTCTAGAGATTATCTAGTCTGTGTAGGTATTAGGCGAGCAATTTCTTATCTGTCGCCTCCCAGACATAGGCTTAACTAATCATGGTGCTTGCTCTTTATCGTCGTTATCGTCCAGACACACTTCTTACTGTCATTGGACAAGAACATGTCACTGAACCTTTAGCTAGAGCAATTGATTCTGGAAAAGTTCATCACGCTTATTTATTTAGTGGACCTCGTGGTTGTGGTAAAACAAGTACTGCTCGGATTATGGCTAGATCTCTTAATTGTGAAAAAGGTCCAACATCAAATCCTTGCGGAAAATGTGAATCTTGTATTGCGCTTGCCCCCGGTGGTGTAGGAACTGTTGATGTTGTAGAAATCGATGCTGCCACTCATGGTGGAGTTGATGATGCAAGAGAGTTAAGGGAACAAGTTGGTTATGTGCCAATTAAAGACAAATACAAAATTTACATAATTGATGAAGCACATCAATTATCAACTTCTGCAAATAATGCCATGTTAAAAATGATTGAAGAACCCCCTAGTCATTTGAGATTTATTTTTGCTACAACTGAGCCTGAAAAAATGTTAGGAACAATTAGATCAAGAACACACAATTATGCGTTTCGTTTAGTAAACAGAGAAGTGTTAGCTAAACATTTAGCAGAAATTTGTAAGAAAGAAAACATTAAATGTGATACTGCTGCACTAAAAGCAATAGCAACAGCAAGTGGTGGAAGTGTCAGAGATGCTTTAAGTCTTTTAGGTCAATTTTCTGCAGGTATGGATGAAAAAGGTTTATCAACTGAATATGTTGAATGGCAACTTGGTTTAACACCTCTTGGCATATTGGATGAACTAGGAAATTCTGTTTTAGAAAATGATTTAGCTAAGGCACTTGAAGTGGTAAGAAATGCGTGTGCGCAAGGAATTGAACCTCATAGATTACTAAGTGATTTTCTTAACTATTTAGGAATTCAAATCAGAGAGGCAGATACAAATGATCGAGATGCTATGTCAATTCTTGTTACCGCTGCCACAAGTGTTTCAGTTTCACTTTCACAACTGAAATCCTCTTCAAATCCTGAATTATCACTTGATTTAGCAATCGCCAGATTATTTGTTCAACCTGCTACCCAAATTCAAACCAGTGCTCCGAAACAATCAGCACCAGTTGCAAAAACAGAAGTTAAACCTGTTGAAAAGAAACTAGAAAAACCCCAACCAGTCAAAGCTGTCGTAAAAAAAGACATAACTAATGTTGCTGATTTAGAAGTTAGATGGAAAGACATTATGGGTGAACTAAGCAGAGTCAGCAGAGTTGCTTGGCTTGCCTACATGGATTCAAAACCACTTGAATTAAATCAAACTGTTTTAGTTGTTGGACTCAAAGATGCATCAAAATTAATGATGGCATCAGAAATGAAACATATTGAAAACTTGAGGAATGTTTTAGTTTCAGCAGTTTCATTAAAT
>JAQCGN010000022.1 GCA_027730605.1 Actinomycetota bacterium | reverse complement strand
TTAAAAGCTTTGTCGGAAGAATAAACTCCTACTAGTAAATAATAACCCAATTCTTCATCAATAAAATTAATTAAATATTTCTCTACACCAATTTCTTTTCGAGAAGCTTGAGCAGTTTTTAGAATCCAATCATGAAGCACCTCCTTGGTGTGGGCCTTAGCTAAAAAGGTTGCGGCTACTACTTTTTTACTCATTTATACCCCCAGAATGGCTTTGGTAAGAAAACATTCTAGTCCCGTCTGTCAATAGCAGATAAATTAGTTTGAGATTTGAGTCGTTGCACGCATGAAAGAATTTTCTCAATCTTTGAAAAGACCGCTTATGCATTTATTACCTCATTAAATCTATTAAGTACCTCTTTTGTATTTTGCCCTTTTCTTGGATTTGCAAATAAAACTATTTCCGGGGCCCATTGCTGTACTAAATCACGAACTGGTTCATTCTTGACTAGAGCTGCTGCTTGAATTGCGATTCCGACTGCTGCTGCATCTTTAACGTCAGCCACATGTACGGGCATTTCCATTACGTCTGCTAAAAATTGTAAGTACGCTGGGGAATTTGACCCTCCCCCGGTTACAATTAAGCGTTTAATGGGAATTTTATACTCTTCAAATCTTTGAAGCGCGCTAACAATCCCAAATATGACTCCCTCAAAGGCCGCTCGAGCTAAATCTTGTCTGGAAAATTTATTATCAATTTGATGAAAACTGGCACGACTATTTGGCCTATTTGGAGTTCGTTCACCATCGATCCAAGGAACTAAAATTGGTCTATTAGCACTATTTGACCCTGTCAATGCCAAATCTCCAAATTCATTAAGGGATAAGTTTAATAAGGATGCAAACAGATCTGTCACTTTTGCTGAGTTGAGCGTGCAAACCAGAGGAATAAATCCAGAGACTGTGTGGGCCATTCCATAAATGGTTCCAGATTCGTCATGCACAGAATTTGAAAAAGGGGCAAAAGCTGTTCCCGATGTTCCAAATGAGATGACTAAATCTCCCTCATTTATTGCTCCGTAAGCCAAAGCGCTACCAGGATTATCATTTGCACCAGTGCCTACTATTACTGCATTGGGAATTTCCAGTTCATTTCTAATTTTGTCTGTTAAAAAACCTGCAGATGCATCAGGTAAAAGTATTTTAGAGAACTCAAATTTATCTACGTCCTCTAATCCAATTTTTTTCAAAATAGATCTATCAAAAGTATTTGTCTTCATATCCATAAATCCTGTGCCAGATGCTTCACTTCTATCAGTTGAGGCAACACCTGTAAATTTATAGTTAAAATAATCATGAGGTAAAATCACTTTTTTCAACCTTTTGTAGTTTTCTGGTTCATTATCTTGTAGCCAAAGTAATTTAGTTATAGTAAACGAAGCTAATGGCAAAGTTCCTATTTTATCTGCCCAATATTTGGGCCCTAAATCTTTAATTATTCTTTCCGACTGCTTGTCTGAGGTCGTATCGTTCCACAGTTTTGCTGGCTTAATAATTTGCTCTTTATCGTCAATCGCCACAAGTCCATGACCTTGTCCTGCAACAGAAATACCACAAACATTTGTCAAATTAATTTCTTTTAAACATTTTTTAAAAGCCATCCACCAATCGTTTGGATGTTGCTCACTTACTGGCGGATGGGTTACAGGGTGAGCTGCTTTTGAGATTTGTAGGATCGAACCATCTTCAACACTGCGTGCGACAACCGTACAAGATTGTGTTGATGTATCGACCCCTAGCACAACTTTATTCATCGAGATTAACTGCCTTTTATTTTTTTTGTACTACTACCTACCGCGCCATAAGGGTGCGACTTTAAAACTTCGTCAAAACTATGTCCATTCCTACTCATCAAAATTACGCACAGCGCGTCTCCCCATGTGCTGATTGCCAATGTTGAAGCCATAGCAATCATTCCTCCAGGTTCACCTGGTTGTCCTATTTCGGGTAACACAACTATTTTTTTACAAAAATTAGCCGCACTAGGTTTTGGGTTTTCTGTTATTAAAATAGTGAATGCTCCAAGATTTAGGGCAAGTTCTAATGTTTTATTTACTTCTGCAGAACCCCCACCTTTGCTTATAGTTATGAGCACATCTTGCTTAGTTACAGTAGAAATTGATCCATGTAAAGCATCTGTTGGATGTTGAAAATAGGCAGGGTTACCAGTCACATTTAATAGATGTGCCATTCTCCTCGCGGTGGCTCCAGAAGTTCCGGAACCAGAAACAATAGTTTTACCAATGATTTTTTCAATAATATCTGCTACTTCAATTACGCTTTTTTCAATTTTTCCTGACAATGCTGTAATCGCATCAATTGAAGAAGAAATTCTTTCAGCAATGATTGCTGATTCTCTTTCGTTCATGTTTGTCATTTCCCCTTTTCTATATCCCTTTTTTGAAATTATTTAAACTATCATTTTGTATTGTGCGAACTCGTCCTAGCAGTGTAATACCTTGGTCAAGGACTGCGTCTAAAATATTTTCAACACTTGGAAAATAATTCCACTCTTGTTCAGCTGCTGGGGTAATCCAATTAGGCGCCATCACAGAAGAAATTTTATTTTCTAAATCATTACTATTTTTCTCATATATTAAATTCATAATTCCATGTAACCAATTTCCTCGCTCACAAGCATCAGAGATACAGATTAACTTTTTTGTCTTTGAAACTGATTTTATTAAGAGATCTGGATCAAAAGGAACTAATGATCTAGCATCGATAACCTCAGTTGAAATATTCCACTTATTTTCTAAAACTTCTGCTGCCTCAAGGGCTCTAATCAAACATGCCCCAACAGAAAAAATTGTTAAATCTTTACCTGCCCGCACAATTGCTGGCTTACCAATTTCAATTTTGTAATATTCTTGTGGAACTCCACTTATATTTATTGTTTCTACATTGTCATAAAGTCTTTGATTTTCTACAAAAACTACTGGATCATTGCTTTCTAGTGCTGAAGCCATTAATCCTTTTGCATCAAAAGCTGTTGCTGGGTAAATTACTTTTAGTCCAGAAATGTGAGTTAGAAGAGATGACCAGTCTTGAGAATGTTGGGCTCCATATTTTGATCCAACAGAAATTCTTAAAACAACTGGTAATTTAAGAATACCTCCAGACATCGCCTGCCATTTTGCTAATTGGTTAAAAATTTCGTCTCCAGCACGTCCAATAAAATCGGCGTACATTAATTCAATTAAAGCTCTTCCTCCTGCCATTGCATAACCAACAGCAGTACCCACAATCGCTGCTTCTGCAATCGGGGAATTAAACAATCTATGGCTTGGTAAAACTTCTGTTAGTCCTCGATAAACTCCGAAAGCTCCACCCCAATCCCGATTTTCCTCTCCATAAATTACTAAAGAATCATCATGAATGGCATGTTCTAAAATTGGTTCAAATAATGCATCCCTAAAAGTAATGGCTTTAACTCCGCTCAAAATGCCATTTTGGTCTTTTCCTATCCTGGATTTATTATTCGTGCTTTTAACACGTTGAGTCTGAAGTGGATCCATTAAAGTTTCAGCTGCATAACTAAAATCAATTTCTTTTGAAGTGTTATTGAAAGTTAGATTTCCAATAATTTCAGGATTTGAATGCAGAGGTAATCTTGGGGATATTTTATCATCAATTGCCTTTACGAAAGCATCAAAAGTTAATTTTTTAACTTGTAAATGCATTTCTTCTATTTCCTGCGGTAAAAGTAGGTTGTTATTCAAAATGTCAGTTTCTAGTATTTTTATTGGATCAACATCACGCCATGAATCTATTTCTTCTTTAGTTCTATACGAGGAGGCATCACTTGGTGAGTGTCCAGAAAATCTGTAGGTTTGGCAGTCAATTAAAACTGGACCTTTTCCTTGAGCAATAATTTTTTTTGCTCTAGTTATTGCATCATGAACTGCAAAAATATTGTTACCGTCAACAACTTCGGTATGTAATCTATCTGGATTTATTCCTGCACCAACTCTGGCTAGATTTTCATAACCCATAGTTTCACCTATGGGCTGACCACCCATGCCATAAAAATTATTCACAAAGAAATAAACTATAGGCAATCCGCCATTTATTTTCTTTTCCTTATTTGTTTTAAATTGGCCCATAGCAGCAAAGTTCATTGATTCCCAAACTGGACCACAAGCACTTGATGCATCACCAATATTTGCAATCACAACATTATTTTTTCTTTGCACTCTGTTATATAAAGCTATACCTGTAGCGATGGGTGCAGATCCACCTACAATTGCATTATTTGGATAAATTCCAAAGGGGGTGTAAAAAGCATGCATACTACCACCTAGGCCTTTGTTGAAACCTGTTTCTTTACCAAATATTTCTGAAATTAACCCAAAGAGAAAAACTTCAATTGCTTTCTCTTTTTTTGTTATTTTGGATGAATTAAAGTTTTTTATTATGTGTTTTGTTTCAGGTGCTTCAAAAATCTTAGTTAACTCTTGGTCGGATAATTTATCAATCGCAAAAAGACCTTTAGCTAATGTTTCACCATGGCTGCGATGGCTTCCCAAAATTATGTCGACAGTATCTAGGGCAAGAGCTTGGCCTACAGCGGAGGCTTCTTGACCAATTGATAAATGAGCCGGACCTGCATATTTGAAGGCTGTTTCTTGATACTTACCTAGTTTTTTTATTTCTTCTAACATTAGTTCGAATTCTCTAATAATTAACATAGTTCTGAAAGAAAAAATAACTTTATCTTTACCCAATTGAGTCAAAGACTGAATAAAAGTTTGCGAAAAAGAATTTACCGGAATTTGCCCTAAATGAATAACTTTACTTTTTCTGACTTCTTCCGGATCAACGGCCAGTGTTTTAACCATTAATTTTAGGACTCAACAATAACTGTAACTAGTGGTTGTAGATCTGCTATTTCAGTCCCAGCAGCCACCAATAATGCTTTGATAACACCTTTTTTAGTTGATTCTAGATCTAGAACAGCTTTATTAGTTTCAATACTGCCAATAATTTGACCTATATCAATATGGTCCCCAGCCTTGACAGACCAAGTCGATAAGACCGCTTGACCGTCCTCACTGCCAATAATTGGTGTTAAAATCTGTTCTTCCATTTTATTTTACCCCGTAATTATTAGTGAGAATTTTTGAATTTTGATTAAATTGCATGGTTAAATTCCCAAGTCTTAATTATTTCTATCCATTCCGCGCCAGCTTGAGCATGCGTCATATTTTAGGAAATAATCTGTTAAATCTCGAGTTTTTCTAGGTGAGACTATTTTTACTACCCTTGGTTGCCATTGCTCAATAATTTGACTAACGGTAGTTCCACGCGCAATTGCTGTTGCTTGAACGCAAGCACCCCTGGCTGAAGATTCTTCAACATCAACAATATAAATATCTTTTTGTAATAAATCAGCCAGTATTTGTTGATAAGCCTTACTTCTTGATGCCCCTCCCGTAAAAATCAATCTACCATCTGACTTTTTTACTAAATTTTTTAAAAAATTATAGTTTTTAACTAACGGTATTAGCACCCCGTCGAAAATGCATCTTGCGAATTTCTTTCTATCAGTCATGGAATTTAACCCTGCAATTATTCCGGTGGCATAAGGAAGATTAGGGGTTCTTTCGCCATCAAAAAAAGCTGCCATCACCGCTGAATTTTCGTCAAGTTCTGCCGATAAAGCCAATTCTCCCAATTCTTCTAGGGAACAATCCATTATTTTTGCCGCCCAGTCTGTAATCTTTGTTCCGTTTAAACTAACCATGACCGGCATGTATTTTCCACTAGAATCAGCCATTCCATTCACTATTCCTGTTAAATCATGAACAGGCTTATTTGAAACTGTAAAAATTACTGCCGAGGTTCCAATTGAAAAAACGAAATCTCCTTCGCGAGTTCCTAATCCCATACAAGAAGCCATTTGGTCTCCTGTGCCTGGACCAACTACAACACTGCTCCTAATACCTAATTCTTTTGCAACTTTTTCTGAGATTTTTGAGGCTATTGTTTCTGGTCCTAATATTTCAGGAAGTGCATCGCTCCAGTTTTTTGTGCTATCAATGGTATCTAAAATTTCGTAAGTCCATCGACTATCCTTTATCGAGTAGTAACCTGTACAAGTTGCGCCTGCTCGATCTGTAACAAGTCGATCACTTAAGCGAGCAGTTAAAAAATCGTGGGGTAGGCAAATCTTTTTTACTTTTTTAAAATTTTCTGGTTCATTTTCTTTCAACCATAAAATTTTTGTTAAAGTAAATGATGGTCCAATCAATGAACCAACTTGGTTTATCCAATAATCTCGACCATATTTTTCAACTAAATCATTTGATTGGGTTGCTGATTGGGTGTCATTCCACAATTTAGCTGGTCTTACAATATTTAATTCATCATCTAGGGTCACCATTCCGTGACATTGAGCAGTAACAGCAATGGCTTCAATTAAATTTTTATCCACTGAATTATTTGCTGTTGCCTTCTGGAATGCGAGCACGAAAGCCTGCCACCATTGATTAGGATCTTGTTCACTTTTCGGAGGAAAAGTTGGCTCGTGAGGTGACACCCCTGTGGAGATTAATAAGCCCTTTTCTTGCTCCCGTATTTCTACTTTGCACGACTGGGTTGAAGAATCAACGCCTACGACCAATTTCATTACCCAGTTCTCCCATTTTCAGACTGTTACTAGATTATGGAACCCCACCAAGAGATTGACAACAGTTTAAAGTAACTCGTAGATCTCCTGCAATATCAAATCTTATCAAGTTATTTAACCCAAAATGTTTGGAATTAGGGCCTTCATATCGTTGCCGAGCTGCTTTGCAGAATTCATGTTCTTTTTTGTGATTATGCTTGACAAGTATCAAACTCGCTAGGTAGCGTTTGGCAACCCATTATGAAGGGATTTCAATTTGTCGAACAGGCTTTCCTATGTCAGTGCCTCAAAGGCTTTGTCATTCTCAGGAGTGAAAAATGGCTTTAAGAAGCTTAGTGAGATAAATCTTTTAATCGTGCCCCTAATTGGGGTTGTGATTGGACTTTCGTTTTTCTCTGACGCCTTCTTGACAACGGGAAATTTTCAAAACATTTTGCGCTTAGCTGCCTTTTTTACTGTCTTGGGCGTTGGCCAGACTTTTGTGATTACAAGTGGGAATATCGATTTGTCCATTGGGTCCATGCTCGCATTAGTCATGGCACTCGTCTCTTTTAATCTAATTGCTCCTGGATACCCATTAATCGTAATTTTACTGGGTTCGATGTTTCTGGGTGCTTTCTTTGGAACAATCAATGGTCTAATTGTCACTAAACTAAAAATTCCCGCTTTGCTAGCCACACTTGGTGGTCTGATCGCATATCGTGGCATTGTTCAGCAGTACATGTACGGGGGACAATACACTGGCTTCCCATCTGGCATTGTTGCGATAGGCCGCGGAACGATTGGCATAATTCCGATATCGGTTATAATTGCCACTGTTGTTGTTGGTGTAGGAGTAATTTTATTTCGCTACACCAGATTTGGTCGCTACACCATCGCAATTGGGTCCAACGAGGAAGCCGCACGTCGCGCCGGTATCAAAGTCGACCGCTGGAAAATAATAATTTTTGCATACCAAGGTGCAATGGTTGGAATCGCAGCGCTTATCCTAATGGGTCGCATGAATGCTGCACACCCGAATATGGGAGCAAATAATGAGTTGCATGCAATAGCTGGTGTCGTGCTCGGAGGGACGTTGCTCTTTGGAGGTTTTGGAACTTTGTTCGGCACCGTTATAGCGATGGTATTTATTGCTGTGTTGGAAAATGGTTTATTGCTGGCTGGAGCTGGATTCTTCTGGCAACAAATTTTTCTTGGAATATTAATTGTTGTGGCGGTAGCGATACAGATGCTACGACTGCGACAGCGAGGGAGATATTGACGTTGCCAAATTTAGATGTTGAGATTTCTTATAGCCGAAAGCGTTTAACGCAAAATAGATTTCCGTCGAACTTCGATGGAGAGTAGTAAGGAGAAACTAAGTATGAAAATGAAACACGGAATTGCAGTCGCGGCTGCAGCTTTGCTAACGCTTACTGCGTGCAGCGGTGGAGATTCAGCAGATGGTGCAGCAGCACCAGCAGCAGAGGCAGAGGCAGATGAAACAACTAAAGTTTTGTTCATTTCCTTTACGAATGACATCACTGAAATGGCTGGCCAGATTCTTGAAGGTATGGAAATAGAATTTGAAAATGCTGGATTTGCAGTTGATATTCAAACAGCAGCGCCCGCTGGAGCAGAAGACAATGAGGGATTTGACCGTCTACTTCAAGACGCGATAACGATAAATCCAGATTACTTAATGGTTTTACCAGCCTCATATGATCTAGTAGAGGATCGACTTGTGGAAATTCAAGAGGCAGGAATTCAAACTATCGTCGTGAATTACTTCCCGGGAATGCTAGAAAAGACCCCACGAATTGACCCGTTGACCTGGATCACAGTGAACGAGAAACTGATGGGTGAAGTCGGCGGCAAGTACATGGCCGAGCAGTATTGCGCAGAGGGTAAAAGCCCAAACGTTGTACCGTTCTACGGTCCAATTGCATCTGAAATCTCCATTCAACGCATGGGTGGCTCGCTTGACACAATGGAAGAAGTGCTTAAAGCCTGCGGCCAGAAACTTGTCGTTCTTGAAGAAATCTATGCAGATTTCAATCGCGAGAAGGCATTTACTTTCGCAGAAAACATTGCTACCAAGTATCCAGTCGGAAAACTTGACTTGATTATTGGTGCAAACAGTAATACTGCACTGGGTGCGATGGAGGCTCTTACAGGCCAAAATCGACTTGCTGATGTCGACATCCTTGGTATGGGTGGACAACTTGACGAGCTGGCTGCGATCTGCCGTGGTGACATTAAAGCCGCTGGCTTTCGCGACTCACTCCGGATGGGTTCGACTATTGCAAATACTGTTATGGATACCGTAGCTGGTAAAGCGGTCGACAAGATCACTTTGCCTCCTATTCCTGTCGTGAACGATTGCGAGACAGTATTTAAAGAATTGCCAGAGTTATTCTGGGAATTTGAAGGCTTCCGTCGCAACATTTCTGACGAAATGTTCAACCAATACGCCAAATAATTACCACCAATTGAACGCCTCTGAGGCCGGTGCAGGAGATAAATCTTCCGCACCGACCTCATTAGGCACCGAAGAGGAGATTGTTCTTGTACGAGTCAACTTTACGTGACCGGACTCCCGGTACCGTAGTCTTGCGCACTAAAAAACTTACAAAGTGGTACGGAGCAGTTAAAGCACTAAACGACGTCGATTTGGAAATTCGCACAGGCGATGTCGTGGCTCTTGTTGGCGATAACGGCGCCGGTAAGTCAACCTTTGCTAAATTGATTTCGGGTGCAATCACTCCAACTTCAGGAATAATTGAATTTCTTGGTCAAGATGTTGAATTCCAGGATCCTTCGCAAGCGCGCAAACTTGGGATCGAAACGGTTTACCAGGACCTAGCCCTTGTCCCGCACATAGATGTGGGAGGAAACTTATTCCTCGGTCGTGAACCTACTAAATTTGGCTCACTTGGCAGAATTTTTGGCATCCTCGATCTTAAGTCGATGAGGACCTCTGCCTGGGCGTCGTTAGAGCGACTTAAGGTCAAGTTGCCTTCTGTCACAACTCCAATCGGATCTATGTCAGGTGGCCAACGCCAAGCCACTGCAATTGCTCGCAGCGTTTTGTGGGGAAGTGAACTTATTCTTATGGATGAGCCAGTAGCTGCTCTTGGGGTCCAGGAAACCGAAGAAGCCCTCAAGCTCATAGAGGATGTTGCCAGTCATGGTGTTCCGTTGGTCGTCATTAGTCACAACCTGGAGCACGTCTTTCGCGTGGCTAATCGCATTATCGTCTTTCGCCTGGGGCGCTTGGCCGTTGATATTCAGACTAAAGACACCACGCCTCAAGAGATAGTGGGTTATATAACGGGTGCAAAGAAATAAAGGAAACCCTTTAATTGATTTATCTTATTAAATAATTCAATCAAAGGTTTAGTAAAATTTTGGTCTAGAATTTTTCATCAATATTGAAATCGCTCTTAAACCAATGATTATATTGCAGAAAAACGTATCGATTTATGTCAGTGGTATAAATATTTTTAGTTGTAAATTGATATAAATCAAATTGTATAATTTTTTAGAAGATATACTTGTAAACTAAAAATTTTTAGTGTCCTTGTTGTTTGACTTCGTTTTGACCATAAGCATTTTGATATCGTGAATAAAGTAGGTCAATACTTTCTTGCGGTAATCGGTTAACCTCCCCCATACTTCGTGCAATCCACAGAGTTTTAGCCACATCTTCACACATAACAGCCACCTTTAGTGCTGTTTGAGCATCTTTACCAATTGTGAATACCCCGTGATTTTTCATTAGTACTGCTTGAGAACGGTGACCCGTAAGGGTTTCAACGATACCTTTTCCAATGTCATCATTTCCAATTAGAGCAAACGGGCCAAGTGGAATATCATCACCGAATTCATCCGCCATCGCAGTCAACGCACAAGGTATTGGTTGTTGAATTGCTGCCCATGCCGTTGCATAATTTGAATGCGTGTGCACAACTCCATGTATGTGGGGCATACTCCTGTAGACATAAGCATGAGCGGCAGTGTCACTTGATGGAGATAGTTCACCCTCCAAAACATTTCCATAAAGGTCACACACCACCATCATTGAAGGTTCAAGTTTTTCATAGCTAACACCGCTAGGTTTAATTATGAAACTATTTCCCCCCGGAGTTCGTTGTGAGACGTTTCCCGAAGTCCATTTAACTAGTCCATATACTTGTAGATCTATATTAAGTTTACAAATCTGCTCACGTATCTGGAAATCAATCATTAGTTTTTTTCTCTCATTAAAGCAAAATTTCTTATGCGGCGAAGGTCGTGCATGATCGTACTATAACCGAATTCTTTGTAAAGTGAGTTGTACTTATCATACAGTTGGTCATATACCCTTGTATTTTCCGGAATTGGAGTAAATTTATGACTCTCTATTCCACCCATATGTGCTGCTGCTGTGACTACATCTGGGTATGCCCCAGCTGCAACCGCTGCGTGTATTGCAGAGCCAAGAGCGGGTCCCTGTTTTGATTTAATAATTTTAATTGGCATATTTAGCACGTCTGAATATATTTGCATAACAAAATTATTTTTGATTAGTCCACCTGCTGCAATAAATTCTTTAACAGGTATACCAGAATTATTAAATGTTTCTAAAATTTTACGGGTACCAAATGCGGTAGACTCTACAAGTGCACGGTAAATCTCTTCAGGTTTGGTAGAGAGAGTCAAACCAATTATAAGTCCAGAAAGTTTGTGATCTACAAGAGTTGATCGGTTTCCGCTTTGCCAATCAAGAGCGATTAATCCATGCGATCCTACGGGTTGATTTAAAGATAGAAATGAAAGATAAGTTTGTATATCAATTCCTTGTTCTTTAGCTTTTTTATGATATTTATGTGAAATATAATTTTCAGCAAACCAGGCAAAAATATCGCCAACGCCGCTTTGTCCTGCTTCGTAACCAATTTTTCCTGTAATGATTCCGCCTTGTACAACGCCACACATACCTGGAACTTCGGCAAATTTATCTGAAACCATGACATGACAAGTTGAAGTGCCCATGATTGCAACCATTTGGCCAGGGTTGACGGCATTGGCCGCCGCCAAAGTTACGTGCGCATCGACATTTCCAACTGCAACCGCAATTCCTTCAGGCAAGCCTGTCCATTGGGATGCTCTCTTGGTAAGAAAGCCCGCTGCAGAACCTAACTCACCAATGGGCTGATCTAGTTTTTCGGTAACAAAGTTAGCAAACTTAGGATTTAGTCCACGTAAGAATTCTGGGGAAGGATACTGACCTTCTTGATATATTCCTTTGAAACCCGCACTGCAAATGTTACGTACATATTTTCCACAAAGTTGCCAGACAATCCAGTCAGCTGCCTCTATCCAAAACCTCATGGTTTCATATGTTTCTGGGCTTTCTTCAAAAAGCTGTAAAGCTTTAGCAAATTCCCATTCTGAAGAAATTTTTCCACCATAGCGGGTAATCCAGGATTCATTACGGGAATGCGCCAAATCATTGATGCGATCTGCATGTGACTGAGCAGAATGATGTTTCCAAAGCTTTACATACGCATGCGGATTATCTCTGAATTGTGGTAGTTCATTAAGTGGTGTTCCCTCGTCTGTCACAGGCATAACAGTGCAAGCCGTAAAATCTGTAGCTATTCCAATTACATCTAAAGGATTTATTTCTGATTCCCTAAGTATCGCTGGAATGGTTTGTTTCAAAACATCCACATAGTCTGATGGAACTTGAAGCGCCCAATCTGGTGGTAAATTCTTTCCATTTGTAGGTAAGGAATTTTCAATTACGGCGTGTGAATATTCATGTACAGCAGATGCAACTTCGAGTCCATCTGAAACTCGTACTAAGAGAGCCCTTCCAGAGAGAGTTCCATAATCAACTCCAATAACATACTTATTGTTATTCATTTTAAAACTTTTCTGGTTTGGCACCAAATCTGTTGTTGCCAGAATCTCCAGGTGTTGCTGCAAAATAAAAGTTAAACAAAGGGATCAAAAGATACCAACCTGATTTGTTTCGATCATGCATTCTTCTTACTCCTACTGAAATATAAGGAAGTAGTAAACCAAGGGTTACTAAAGAGCCCACAAAATCAGATATTAGATTGCCTAAGAAATTGGCTGCCACATAAAAGATAAAGAAATACCAGAATTCACTGCGGGATGCTCGGCCTTGAAAAACGGCATAGTTTTGTAAACACTTTTGAACGGCTTTAGTTGCTGGGGTGATGAAGTTATTCAATTTATTTATTCTCCTTGTTTTGCTTCTATTTTAGGCCATAAGTCAGGTTTGTTTGCTGAAGAGAGAGGTTAATTGTAAGAAAAGTAAACACTGAAAGGGGTGTATTAGACAATATTTAGCCCTTAATAATCTTATTTGCTAATGTGATTTATATGCCCCTAAGTGATTCCAGCAAACCTCAAGCATTCAACAAAGAAGTCTTTGCTGATCTTTTAAAGAACAACAAAGACTTTGTTTCCACGTTTAAGTATGAAGAACTAACCGGTACAGCCAAAGAAGGTTTAGCAATTGTTACCTGCATGGATTCAAGAATTTCACCCTTAGCTGCGGTGGGAATGAAACCAGGAGATGCCAAGATTTTAAGAAACGCTGGAGCAAGAGTTACAGATGACGTTTTAAGAACATTAGTTTTAGCAAGTTATTTACTAGGTGTAAAAAGAATATTGATTATGCCCCACACTGATTGTCGAATGGCAAAAGGTGATGAAGCAGATATTCATGAAAAAATAAGAAAAGAACACGGTGTTGACACTAGAAGTTTAGAATTTAGAACAGTTAGTGATCAAAGAAGTGCTCTGATTACTGACGTTATTAGAGTTCGTTCATATCCGTTATTAAATAATGAAGTAGTAGTTGCAGGAGCAATTTATAATGTTGCCACCGGTGAACTAGAAACAGTGGATGCTTAAATAGTGTTTGATTTTTCTTTCAGTAATTGATTTAGATCTTTTAATCTCTTTAACCCATTAACCCCTTGGCTCATGCGAGGATTCTTGGCAAATTTATCTTTATGAGTGTTTAAGAACTTCCAGTAACCAGCAGTGAAAGGACAAGCTTGTTCACCCACTCTGACATCTGGTTTGTAAACACAGCCTCCACAAAAATTACTCATTTTGTTTATGTAACTGCCACCACTGGTGTAGGGCTTAGTTGACATTTTTCCACCGTCTGCATATTGGCTCATGCCAATCACATTTGCTGCCATTACCCAAGGATGACCATCAATAAATAAACGATCAAAGAAATCAACTAATTCTTGGGGATTAATTGCCTGTTGCATGCACCAATTACCTAACATCATCAGTCTTTGAATGTGGTGCACCCAAGCTCTTTGTTCCAAATCTGACACAACTGTTTTTAAACAATTTGCTTTCACATTTTTAGTATCAAGATTGGCTAGCCAATCAGGTAATTTGTTGTTGGCTTTTAGATAGTTATTGTCTTTGACATAGTCTTCTCCGAAATACCAATAAAGATGCCAAATGTAATCACGCCAACCCATGATTTGTCTGATGAATCCTTCCACTGAAGCAATAGGGGCACCATTTTTTAATTCTTTCTCTACAGATTTAATTAAAAACATTGGATCAATTAGGCCGATGTTCATGGGAGCAGAAAGCAAGGAATGAGACATATGCCAATCATTTGTTAAAGAGGCATCCTCCATGGGACCAAATTGGTTTAATCTAGTTTCAATAAAATTTTTGAATACCTTTTTGGTTTCTGAGACTGTGGCAGCAAATTCACGCTTGTCATCTTTTCCAACAAAGACATAGCCCTTTCTTTCGTATTCTTTTATTTTCTTTCGCGCTAATTCATCAATCTTGTCTTCAACTGGATAATAGGCAGGTTTTAAATTAAGTTTGGTGACATTTTTGGGAGGAGATAACCGATTATCATGATCAAAATTCCAAGCACCACCCACTGGTTGATCCTCTGGATCAACTAACACTGAATGCATAACTCGAGCATGGCGATAAAAATCTTCTAGACGAAGCTTCTTACCTGCTCTTTGAGAGATCCAATTAGCAAAATCTTTTTCACTGGTAACAAAACCTCTAGAGGGTAACTTTTCAAAGTTATCTTTGCCCATAAAGGCTTTTCGGTTATGAAAACTAGTGGGAGCAATTACTGAGGCTTTTTCTTTAAAACTATTAGCAAATTCTGCTACTGATTCACATTCAATAATTTCACATCTCTTACCCAGTTCTTCTTTTCTATGCAAGATTGCACTGAGCCACCATTGAGCTTTTGCTCGATGCATTTTTCTTCGCCACAGATCTTTGGCAGGCAAAAGTATTTTTATCTGTCCGGGGGCATCATCAATGAAATGATCACCTAATTGATCAGGAAGCAGAATTCTTATATTTGCCATGTTGAATCAAATCCTAAAGCCAAAATCCATAACTTGCATTAATAAAAGTAATCCTTTTGGTTAATAAAAGTTAGGTCAATTAATAGTCAAAAAGGAACGGCTCCACTGGGGGGCCGTTATGCGAGGGACTATTCATCCCAAGCAGATAAAAAAGATTTTAACAGAAACTCAGATTAATGTTTCAAATGCTGCATCGCCCAGGCATACATTGCAATAGCACCAGCAGCTGAAGCATTCATTGATCTTGTTGATCCATATTGTCTAATCGCATAAGTCACTTCACACATTTCAAGTGCGGCATCAGATAATCCAGGTCCTTCTTGACCAAAAAGCAATGCACAAGGATTAGGCAATTTTGCTGATTCTAATTGTTTGGAACCTTCAACATTGTCGATACCAATAATTGGCACATTGTTTTCTTTACCCCACTTAGCAAAATCTTGTGGGGTGGGGTGGTGGTGCAGATGTAAATATTTATCGGTCACCATGGCACCGCGTTTATTCCAATCACGTTTGCCAATGATGTGCACACCTTGAGCATTAAAAGCATTAGCAGTTCTGACAACGGAGCCGATGTTTAAATCATGTTGCCAATTCTCAATTGCAATATGAAGAGGGTGTCGTCTTTTATCTAATTCTTTAACAATTGCTGCCACAGACCAATAACGATATTGATCTAGAATATTTCTTTTATCACCATTTTCTAAATATTCTGGATCGTATTGTTCACCAGTTGGCCAAGGTAAAGGATGAGGACCAACGCCCACCACTGGATAAAATTCACCAGCTTGAACTTCTGATCGATCACCAAGATCTGGTCTGTTAACTAAATATTCGTCGCTATCCATTAATGACTATTTAACTGCTTCACTAATTGCTTTGGTGTGAAGAGGAGTGGAGCCACAACAAGAACCAATCACATTGACGCCAAAAGATTTCATTTCTTGGGCATATTTTGCCATTTCTTCAGGGGTGCCATCATAAATAAATTCATCCCCCTGCAGTTTTGGTAAACCTGCATTTGATTGAGTCATGATGAATGTGCCAGGTTGTCTTGCTGTAGTTAATTCCTGAGCAATGATTTTCATTTCATCTGTACCACGTCCACAATTAGCACCAATAAGTCTTACCCCTAATGCTGAAATTGTTTTCACAGCCATTTCAGGTTTAACACCCATCATTGTTCTTAAGTTTGTGTCAAATGAAAGAGTCACTGCAATTGGTAATCCAGGTGCTACTTCTTGTGAGGCTTTTACTGCAGCTTCAATTTCACTTAGGTCACTCATGGTTTCAATCAAAATTCCATCAACACCGCCTGCAACTAAACCTTTAATTTGCTCAGCAAATATTTCTTTAGCTGAATCAATTGTTAATGTGCCCATTGGTTCCATTAATTCACCACTTGGACCAATATCACCCATCACGAAACAATTTGGATATTTGCTGGCAACTTTTTTCGCTAACTCAGCAGCTGCTTTGTTTAATTCAAATACTCGTTCTTCTAATTGGTGCATTTGTAATCTTGGTTTAGTTCCACCAAAAGTGTTAGTGGTCAAAAGATTGGCCCCATTTTTGGCATATTGATCAAGAATCTCAGATACTTTGTCTGTTTGTTCTACATTCCATAATTCAGGAGCACCACCATCTGTCAACCCTGATTCTTGCAACATGGTGCCCATGGCACCATCACTTATTAAAGTTTGACCTTGATCTAATAATTCATAAATATTTGACATGTTTTTCTCCAAGTGATGACAATTAGTTTTGTTTTGGTCCTAATTCATCAAGCACTGCAGCGAGGCGAGCCTCGGAGAAATCATTCTCTATTCCAGCAACAACTTGTTCTACTATTGTAGCCGGATCTCCATCCATTGAAATCCATTCAGATCGTGTCCAGCCATTCATGTATGAATCAGCATCGGCTTCGCCCATTCTCATGGCTGCTTCATCTATTGCTTCTTGAAATCTCATCGGCAATTGTGCTTTGACTGTTTTGTCACCTTCACGGGCAATCACCATTGATGGGATTACTCGCCAACTTGTTATTTGATATTCGCTCATTTAAACATTATCCATGGAATTAGCAATAATTGCTAATTATGAACATATTTTGAAATTAAATTGATGAAAAATGTGATCAAATGCAATATGGGTAGAGTGAAGTTATGAACTTTAAGACCAGAAGAGCTGTCACCCTGCTTGTATTATTTGGTCTTCTAGTCGCAGTTTTGCTTCAAGCTCTCTAGGAAGTTTCCCATGAGCCATGGGTAGAAATAGTTCATATAAATCAATCTTTAAAACTTCAGCAATTGCCCAGCAAATATCTAATGAGGGTGAAAGGTGACCATTCTCAATGCGAGAAATTGTTTTTCTATCAACTTCTGCAGTTTGAGCTAATTTTTCTTGACTCAATCTTGCTTTCAAACGAATAGTTTTGAGGCAGACACCAAAGTCAATTCGTCTTTGTTTTATTTCTGCATCAAGTAGGGTCACTTGGCGAAAACTATCCCAATTAAAAAATTAAACTATCCCTTTTATGGTACATAATCTAGGACTAAACTTGCTACAAATGCTCCACAATCCAGTCAATGCAATTTGTTAAAGCTTGCACATCACTTAATTCAACTGAAGGAAAAACTCCAATTCTAATTTGGTTTTTTCCTAGTTTTCTATACGCATCTGTATCAACAATTGAATTAGCACGCAATATTGCTGATATGTCATCACCACTTATTGAATCAATAAAATCAATAGTTGTAACAACTGTTGACCTTAATTCTTTTTTGTTAACAAATGGTTTAGCAAACCCACTTTTTTCTGCCCAAGTGTAAATATGATCAGATGATTCTTTTGATCTATTGCTAGACCAAGACAGACCACCTTGTTGATTAAACCAAGAAACTTGGTTTTCAAACATATGAATAGTTGCTAATGCAGGAGTGTTATAGGTTTGTTGTAAACGTGAATTTTCTAAAGCAATTGATAAATCTAAAAATGGGGGAATCCATCTTTTACCGGCTTTGATTTGAGCAATTCTTTCAATTGCCAAAGGACTCATTAAAGCTACAAATAAACCACCATCTGAACCAAAAGATTTTTGAGGACCAAAGTAGTAAACATCAAATTCTTTGGGATCAACCATTGCTCCACCAGCAGCAGAGGTGGCATCAATTAAATGCAACGCTAAATCACTCGGTCTTTTTACTTCTTTCATCACACCTGTGCTGGTTTCATTATGAGCTGAGGCATAGGCATCAAATGTTGAATTTGGCACATAATCAGGTGCATCACCTGGTTCTGACTTAATAATGTCAACTTGTTTTAAAAATGGAGCAGTGCTCGCAGCCTGGGCAAATTTATTAGAAAATTCACCAAAGGAAAGAAATTGAGCATTTTCGTTTATTAAGTTAAATATGGCAGCATCCCAAAAAGCTGTGGTGCCACCGTTTCCTATCACAACTTCATAATCAGCGGGTAAATTAAATAAACTTGCTAAACCTTGCCTTAATGACTTAACAACATCGCGCACAGTTTTTTGTCTATGGGAAGTTCCTAAATATGAAGGATTTGCAGCAGCTAGGGCAGCAATTTGTGTTGCTCTAATTTTTGATGGACCTGACCCAAAGCGTAAATCTTTGGGTTTTAGATTTTCAGGAATAATTAATTGAGGTGTTTCTTTACCCATGTTTAGTAAGTGGGCTGTATTTTGTCGGAAAAACCTGCCACAGTTTCAGCACCCCTTGGACCTTTGCCAATGTAATTTGCTGAA
>JAQCGN010000021.1 GCA_027730605.1 Actinomycetota bacterium | reverse complement strand
TTCTTTAGTGATTTCATTAAAGACCATTCGTTTCACCGGAACTTTTGGTCTTAATACTTCTAGTAAATGCCAAGCAATTGCTTCGCCTTCACGGTCTTCGTCTGTGGCAAGAAGCAATTCATCTGCTTCTTTTAATTCTTTTTTTAAATCATTTACTCTTGATTGTTTGGCAGAGTCAACAACATAGAGTGGCTCAAAATCACTTTCAATATCAATACCAAGAGATGCCCATTTGTTTTTCTTAAATTCCTTAGGAACTTCAGCTGCTCTTTGGGGAAGATCTCTAATGTGGCCAACACTTGCCTCAACAACATAGCCTTCACCCAAGTATTTTTGAATCGTCTTAGCTTTGGCAGGCGACTCAACAATTACTAGTCTTTTTACTTGGGTCTCAGGCATACTCTCGCTTTGTTTTATTTTCTCTTAAGCAGCTAATGCAACGCTTTTACGCTTTGACCACCAAACAGCAACAACGATGATTGCTGTGGCGCCAAAGGCAATAGCTAAACGCATTGTTGGATTGGCCTCTGTACCAATTGAAAGTTGAACTACTGCAGGAACTGCGAGCAATGCAACTAGGTTCATTACTTTTAGTAATGGGTTAATGGCTGGGCCTGCGGTGTCTTTGAATGGATCTCCCACAGTGTCACCAATAACTGTTGCTTCATGCGCTGGAGAACCTTTACCACCATGATTTCCATCTTCCACAAATTTCTTAGCGTTATCCCATGCTCCACCAGAGTTTGATAGAAACACTGCCATCAAAGTTCCAGCACCAATTGCACCAGCTAAGAATGCGCCCAATGCTCCAACTCCTAAACCAAAACCAACTGCGATGGGAGACATAACAGCTAGTAGTCCTGGGGTTGCTAATTCACGTAGTGAATCTCTGGTACAGATATCAACAACGCGACCATATTCTGGTTTTGTTTCACCAGTCATAATTCCTGGGTTCTCACGGAATTGTTTACGCACTTCAAACACAACTGCACCTGCAGCTCGTCCTACTGCGTTAATTGCTAATCCTGAGAATAAGAAGACAACAGATACACCGATGATTAATCCAACAAGATTTCTTGGATTTGAAGCATCAATTACACCTGCGTATTCACCAATATTTGTGGCAGTTAATCCAGCTGATAATGCTGCTTCTGTGATGGCGTCTCTGAAAGATCCAAACAGTGCAGTTGCAGCTAATACTGCTGTAGCAATTGCAATTCCTTTTGTGATTGCTTTTGTGGTGTTACCAACTGCATCAAGTGAAGTTAAAATTACTGATCCTTCACCATGAACATCGCCACTCATTTCAGCAATTCCTTGAGCGTTATCTGAAACTGGTCCGAAGGTATCCATTGCCACAATTACTCCAACTGTGGTTAACAAACCGGTTCCAGCTAAAGCAATTGCAAATAGTGACAAGGTAATTGATCCTGCACCAAGTGAATAGGCACCAAATACTGCTCCACCAATTAATAGTGCGGAATAAACTGCTGATTCCAAACCAAGTGAAATTCCTGACAAAATTACTGTGGCAGCACCTGTTAAAGATGTTGCTGCAACTGTGTCTACTGGTTTTCTCTTTGTTTCTGTGAAATAACCAGTTAGTACTTGAATGAGTGCTGCTAACAAAATACCGATTACCACAGCACCAATTGCCATGATTCGTGGATTAAAGGCAGCCATTTGGGCAGCATCCAAACCAATTTTTGCAGCCACAACATCAGCATCAGCTAACTCTGCCAATGATGCTGGCAGGAAGTAAAACGATGCGATAGCAACTAAAATGGCAGAAGAAAGAGCTGAAATAAAGAATCCACGATTAATCGCAGACATTGCAGATTTGTCACCACGTCTTGGGGCAACTGCAAAAATTCCAATTATTGCTGTAACAACACCAATTGCTGGAATTATCAATGGGAAAACTAAACCAAGAGAACCCAAAGCTGCTTTTCCAAGAATCAAAGCGGCAACAAGTGTTACTGCATATGATTCAAATAGATCTGCAGCCATTCCTGCACAATCACCAACGTTATCTCCAACGTTGTCTGCAATTGTTGCAGCATTTCTGGCATCATCTTCTGGAATTCCTTGTTCAACTTTTCCAACTAAATCTGCGCCAACATCAGCTGCTTTAGTAAAGATTCCTCCACCAACGCGCATAAACATTGCCAGTAATGCAGCACCAAAGCCAAAACCTTCTAGCACTCTTGGTGCTTCACCGGAATAAACCAAAACCACAATGGATGCACCCAAAAGACCTAAACCAATAGTGGTCATTCCCACAACGCCACCGGTTCTAAAAGCAATTCTGGTTGCATATTGTTCATTACCTTCACGTGCAGCATTTGCTACGCGAACGTTTCCTCGTACTGCTAACCACATTCCAAAATATCCAGTCAAGGCAGAAAAGACTGCACCAACTAGGAAAAATATTGAACGGCCGATTCTTTCGTTAGTTGAGTTTGCTGGCAGAATAAACAAAACAAAAAACACTAAAACAACGAAAACACTTAAAGTTTTAAATTGTCTATTTAAATAAGCAGATGCACCCTCTTGGACAGCTGCAGCAATATTTTTCATGCTGTCTGTTCCTTCTGGGGCTGCCAAAACTTCTCTAACTAAATAAGCAGCAACTAGTAGTGCGCCTATGGCAATTGCGGCAACGATCATTACCTGGCTTCTGCCAGTTGAGCTCAAGACGACGTCAGCGGCGCCTGAAGCAATTAGTGTGTGGGACACGTTTTCTCCTTGGTTTTTCTTCCTTCGCGACACTTTAGACACAGATATGACTAATAAATATGTATGGCCCTGGCTTAAGTGCTAATTCGCTCACAAAGTCTGGGTATTTATGGGTGCAATACTGTTATTTCCGTGGGGAAAGAAGGACTGGTAATTGCGCTATATAAATAGTCAAACCCCTCTCTCCATGCCTTCTTCGTTTGAGCGTGTCGAATACCCAGAAATGGGGAAAGATTAATCCCATGACAGATAAAACATGTGACTTTCTTGTAATTGGTGCAGGTGTCATTGGTTTAGCAGTTGCTCGCGAAATATTGATAAATAACAAAGACAGCAAAGTAATTGTTGTTGAAAAGGAAACCGAAGTTGGCCTTCATGCTTCAGGTCGAAACAGTGGAGTGTTACATGCAGGCTTTTACTACTCACCAGATTCTTTAAAAGCAAAGCTCACAGTTGATGGCAACAGGTTACTTAGAGAGTTTTGTGCTGAAAATAATGTTGAAGTTAAAAACGTGGGCAAAGTTGTTGTGACAAAAAATGAAAAGGAAGAAACTGCTTTAAAAGAGCTTTATCGACGTGGTATTGAAAATGGTGTGGAAATAGAAATTGTTGATAAACAACAACTAAAAGAATTGGAACCAAGAGCTAAAACTCATGAAAAGGCTTTATGGTCACCCAACACTGGATCTGCAAGTCCTCAAAAAGTTATTAAAGCTTTAGAGAAAGATTTCTTAAAGTTAGGTGGAGAAATAGTATTAGGACAATCTTTTATTAAAAACGAAAATAATAGAATTGTTTTAACTAAATCAACTATTAATGCAAATCATATAATAAACAGTGCTGGGCTTTATGCCGACAAAGTCGCACACAAATTTAATTTTGGGTATAAATATCGAATGCTTCCTTTCAAAGGGCTTTATTGGTATGCCCCAAATCAAACAAACAAATTAACAAGACACATTTACCCAATTCCTGATGCTAGAAATCCTTTTCTAGGTGTACATCTAACAGTTACCGATGAAGGCAAAGTAAAAATTGGTCCAACTGCAATTCCTGCGCTATGGCGAGAAAATTATCGATTGCTTAACAATTTTAAAGTCCAAGAATTGTTTCAAGTTGCCACAGATTTACCAAAGATGGCATTTTCGCCACATCATGACTTTGGTGCACTCTTAAAACAAGAATTACCAAAATATTCCAGATCATATTTAGTCAAACAAGCATCTCTATTAGCTGAAGGAATAAACGTTTCAGATTTCAATGTTCGTGGGAAAAGCGGTATCAGAGCACAGTTATTTGATATTGAGCAAAACAAATTAGAGATGGATTTTGTGCTCGAGGGTGATAAGAATTCAACCCATATTTTAAATGCTGTGTCGCCAGCTTGGACTTGTGCTTTGTCTTTTGCTAAATATGTTTATGAATTTATGAGGGAAGAGCAGAATTAACTAGGTATTGCTCTTTTGAAGTAAGCAACCAGGTTTTCTGGGTTTGCCCCAGGAACGATCTGAACTAGTTCCCAGCCCTCATTGCCCCAGTTATCAAGTATTTGCTTGGTGGCATGAATTAGCACCGGTACGGTCACGTATTCCCACTTGGTCATGAGTCGACCTTACCTGTTGCCGGTTTGAAGTAATAAGTTAGAAGGGATGAATAAATTGAATACAAACTTTTGGCGTAAAAAGCCTCAAGATATGTCAAGCATTGGTCGTCTTCTTGGCATAGCCACATTGCTACTTGGTGGAATTCTTTTCATTGGCGGCATTCCTGCTCTAGCCCTTGCCTCCCAATCAATTGTTAATGCCAACGAAGCAGCTGATTCACTTCCCATCAATTTACAAACTTTGCCGTTACCTGAAAGCACCAGAATTCTAAATTCAGATGGCACAGCCCTTGCTGATCTTTATCAACAAAACAGAGTTGAAGTTTCAATTGACCAGATTTCTAAACCAATGCAAGAAGCAATTCTAGCCATTGAAGATTCAAGATTTTATGAGCACAATGGAATTGATTTTCGAGGAACTGTAAGAGCATACGTTACAAATCAAATTAGTGGTGGAGTTGTTCAAGGTGGTTCAACTCTTACTCAACAATATGTAAAGAACTCACTTGTTTTAAGTGCTAAAACTCCTGAAGAAGCTGCTGCTGCAAAAGCTAAAACAGTTGCACGAAAACTTCGTGAGATGCGTTATTCACTAGCGGTTGAAAGAACCAACACTAAAGAAGAAATCTTGTCAGGATATTTAAATATTGCTTATTTTGGTGCCGGTGCACACGGTGTGGAAGCGGCAGCAAAAAGGTATTTTTCAAAATCAGCAATTGATTTAACTGTTATTGAAGCTGCCACCATTGCAGGAATTGTGCAACAACCAACAGGTTATGACCCAATTAGAAACCCGGCTCGAAATGAAAACCGTCGTAATCAAGTTCTGGATCGAATGGTTGCTAATGGTTATTTAGAATCTGGTGAAGCTGATAATTTGAAGAAAATTTCTGTTAAGACTTATTTGAACCCAACACCAATCAGAAACGGTTGCACAGGTTCTGTAGCCCCATTTTATTGCGATTACGTTGTACAAATACTTAGAAATGATCCTTCCTTTGGTGAATCTCAAGAAGAAAGAGACAGATTCCTAAGAGAATCTGGTGCCATTATTACTACTTCTCTTGATTTGAAAGCTCAAGCATCAGCTCAGGCTGCAGTTGATAAATACATTCCCAGAGATGATCCAAGTCAAAAAGCTGCAGCAATTTCCATGGTTAATTCCAAAACTGGTGAAGTAATTGCTATGGCTCAAAACAGAACTTGGGGCACAGATGGTTTAGGTAACACCACTTATAACTACAACGTTGATGCGCTGCATGGTGGAACTGCTGGAATGCAAGCTGGTTCTACCTTTAAAGTTTTCACTCTTCTTGCTGCACTTGAACAAGGTTATGGTCCAGCAACAGTTTTAGATTCCAGTACACCAAAAACTTTTGTTAACTTCACAGCTTGTGAAGAAGGTGCTCCAGCATTTGAGCCTTACACAGTTAATAACTCAACTCGTTCAGGTGTTTTTGATATGAATCAAGGACTTGCTTATTCGGTTAATACTTATTTCATGGGGCTTGAAGAGTTAACTGGTTTATGTAGACCTGTTGATATTGCAGAAAAACTTGGGTTAAGAACTGGTAAAGGCCAACCCTTAGAAAGAGTGCCTTCCTTTACTTTAGGAACAGCACCTGTAACTCCATTGATGATGGCTTCAGCTGTTTCAGTTTTTGCAAACCACGGCACACACTGCCCAACAAAAGTAATCACCAAAATTGTCACAAGAGATGGTGAAGAAATTCCTTTAAGCAAAAGTACTTGCAATTCTGTGGTTGATCCAGGAACAGCTGACACAGCAGCTTTGATGTTAACAAATGTTATTGATGGTGGCATTGAAGGAAGAACAGGTGCCAGAATGACATTAGGTCGTGAAGCCGGTGGAAAAACTGGAACTACAAATGATTCTGCTGCAGTTTGGTTTGTTGGATTTACCCCAGAAATTTCTGCAGCTGTTTGGGTAGGAGATCCACGCGGTGGTTACAAATACCCAATGAAAAACATAACTATTAATGGCAAAAAATATAAACAAGTTTTTGGTAGTTCTTTACCTGGACCAATTTGGCGAGAAGCATTATTAGGTGCTCTTGAAGGAAGTGAACCAACTTCTCTTGAACTACAACCTTCATGGGTATTAACCGATAAAGGAATTGCGCCAACTTTTGTGCCACCACCAGTTGATCCAAATGCAGTTGTGGTACCTGTTCCTGCTGAATAAATTTATTTAGCTTTTGCCTTACCCGTTACCCCATAATCATTTATTCCCAGTTTAGAAAAAACTGCAATTTGTGATGGTTTAAATCTGGCAATTGTGGATAAGTATTTAAACCCTTGAATTATCTGGGGTTTAAGCACAATTTCAAACACCTACTTGCCAAGTCCGTTGGGGTGCTGGTGGAATTCTTCCTAACAAGAAGATCACTACCTGTGGGAAAAGAGGTTCATTCAAAAATGGCTAATGATGCCCTAGAAAACCTTGCCACCGAAAATCGAATCTATGAACCAACCAAAGAATTCAGCAGTAATGCCAATGCGCAAAGTTCAATGTATGAAGAAGCAAAAAAAGATCGAATCAAATTCTGGGAGAACCAAGCTCTTCGTTTAACTTGGGACAAACCTTGGACCACTGCTCTTGATTGGTCTGATGCTCCCTTTGCTAAATGGTTTGTAGGTGGCAAATTAAATGTTTCCTACAACTGTGTTGATCGACATGTTGAACAGGGTCATGGTGATCAAATTGCAATTTATTTTGAAGGTGAACCTGGGGATACCAGAACTATTACATACAAACAATTACAAAATGAAGTTTGTAAAACCACTAATGCTTTACTTGAACTAGGTGTTGGATTTGGTGATCGCGTAGCAATCTATTTACCAATGATTCCTGAAGCTGCTTTTGCAATGCTTGCTTGTGCTCGAATTGGTGCAATTCATTCAGTGGTATTTGGTGGATTCAGTGCTGAAGCTTTGCGTTCAAGAATTGATGATGCTCAAGCAAAACTAGTTATAACTTCAGATGGTGGCAATAGAAAAGGTGCTGTACTGCCTTTAAAGCCTGCAGTAGATGAAGCAATTAAACAAACCCCCAGTGTGGAGAAAGTATTAGTAGTCAAAAGAACCAACAACGAAGTCAGTTGGGATAAAGATAAAAATGTTTGGTGGCATGAAATTGTTGACAAACAATCAACCACACATAAACCTGAAAGCTTTGATGCTGAAACTCCATTGTTTATTCTTTACACCTCCGGAACTACCGGGAAACCTAAAGGTATTTTGCACACCAGTGGCGGATATCTAACTCAAGCTGCTTTTACTCATTTTAACGTTTTTGATCTCAAAGCTGATAAAGATATTTACTGGTGCACAGCTGATGTTGGTTGGATAACAGGACATTCTTATGTTGTTTATGGTCCATTAGCTAATAGATCAACCCAGTTAATGTATGAGGGAACACCTGATACTCCCCATAAAGGAAGATTCTGGGAGTTAATTCAAAAATATAAAGTTTCTATTCTTTACACTGCCCCAACTGCTATTAGAACATTTATGAAATGGGGCGATGATGTTCCTGCCCAATTTGATTTATCAACCTTAAGAGTTTTAGGTTCTGTTGGTGAACCAATTAATCCTGAAGCTTGGATTTGGTATCGAGAACACATTGGTTCAAATAGAACACCAATTGTTGATACCTGGTGGCAAACAGAAACTGGTTCCATCATGATTTCTCCTCTTCCAGGTGTTTCTAAATGCAAACCAGGTTCAGCCATGACAGCTCTTCCTGGAATTAGTGCTGAAGTAATTAATGAAGAAGGAATTGCCGTTGGCAATGGTCACGGAGGTTATTTAGCGTTGACTGAGCCTTGGCCAAGTATGTTGCGTGGAATTTGGGGAGATCCTGAAAGATTCAAGGAAACTTATTGGTCAAGATTTCCTGGTAAATATTTTGCAGGAGATGGTGCCAAACTAGATAACGATGGTTGTTTGTGGCTTCTTGGTCGAGTTGATGATGTGATGAATGTTTCAGGACATCGAATCTCAACAACTGAAGTTGAAAGTGCTCTGGTTTCTAATTCAATGGTTGCTGAAGCTGCCGTTGTTGGGGCAAATGATGAATTAACAGGGCAAGCAATAGTTGCTTTTGTGATTCTTCGCCAAGGCTCTCTGGAAGGACCAGAAACTGTTAAAGAATTAAGAAACCATGTGGCAAAAGAAATTGGCGCAATTGCCAAGCCAAAGAAAATTCTAATTGTTGCAGAATTACCAAAAACACGTTCAGGAAAAATCATGAGAAGACTTCTTCGAGATGTGGCAGAAAATAGATCCCTGGGTGATGTCACAACCTTGGCTGATCCAACAGTCATGAATCTAATTGGTCAGGGACTATCAACAAGTTCTGATAGCGACTAGTAATCAGCAATAAAGTAGGTAAGCCTAGTTGCCCCAAAGCTTCTTCTGAGATACTTATATCCAAGGAAAAGAGTTAAATGTCAGATTCAGAAAAGACTTCAGTTCCACGCATGATTCTTCAGGCTGTTGAAGATTTTGCCACCATAGTCAAAGGTGAAGTCGAGATAGCCAAAAAGAGTCTTACCACCTCTGTAAAAAAACTGGGTCTTGGAATTGGTTTTGTTATAACCGCATTTTTACTCTTAAATGTTTCTCTACTTTTCTTACTTATTGCCCTTGCTTATGGATTTATTCAAATTGGTTTAGCAGGCTGGATTTCATTTCTATTGGTTGCAGCAATCATGATTGCCTTAGCAGTTATTTTTATAGTTCTTGCTATTAGGTCTTTTAGTAAGGTCCGAGGATTTGGTGATGCTTCAAGAATTGGTAATGAAACTAAAAAATATTTGAGTGAAAACATTGTGAAACCAGAAAAATCATCTGGTTGGAATTCCTTATAACTAAGCTGCTTTAGCGCAACTCCCTGTTGTTATTGATTCTGTTTTAGATGTTGTTTCACTAATAAGTTTTGCTACTTCACTTGGTGCTAGTGCGTAACCTGTGTTTTTATTTTGTTCATCCGCTGCAAAAACCACACCTAAGACTTGACCTTGATCGTTCAGCAAAGGTCCACCAGAATTTCCTGGTTTAACATCTCCACCAAAGACAATTACTGCTCTTCTGGCTTCACCGTTTCCATCAATGTCTGTGCCAAGTGATTCAAATTCGGCTGAAACAGAAACCGCACCTGTTCTTAGTTTTCCCCCATTGGGATAACCAACTACAAATCCAACTTCATTTGGAGTAACAGGTCCAATAAAGGTTAGTTTCTCACCAGTTAAGCCTGGAACAAAAATTATTGCGATATCTTTTTTTCTATCAATAGCAATAACTCTTCCACCAAGTTGAGTTTGGGAATTAGACAAAGTGATAACTGGTTCTTTTACTCCTGCTACAACATGAGCATTAGTAATCACTCTTTCATTAGCGATGATAAATCCTGTGCCTACCATTGCTGCTGAACAGCTTTCAGCTATGCCATCAATTCGAACAGTTGAAGCAATTGAATTTGTTACTGAAGCAGGTATTTCGATCTCACTTTCTAATTGAGATGGAATAATTCTTGATTCCACCATGCTTCTAAAAACTTCTGGAAGTGGTGAATTAGTAATTACGTTTTGAATCTTTTGAGCTGCGTTTTTGAATCTATCTGGCAAGTATTTATCAATTTCTGAAATAACTTGTGATTGGGCAAATAAATTATTTACAGTTTTATTTGGAATAACTTGCGCAGCACTAGAAAGTGTCGAACTAATTGATGCAACAGCCACAACAGCTAATACAAATCCAACTAGTGAATCAATGGTTTTCATAAATGGAAAAGGCAATAAAACAACTCTTAAGAATCCCCCTAGGATTCCAAATAAAAACATTCCTAATGATGCTCCGAGGATTATCGAAGTCAATCCAATTGTTGGTCTGAAGCCAAAAGCATTACTTGAAATCAGTGATTGAAGACTAGGTGTAGCTAATGCCCCTAGTGCTCCACCTACCAGTAAACCAATGATGCTTAAAACTATTCGAAGAGTTCCACGCCTAAAACCAATCCAGCCAAAGATTAAAATTGCTGCAGCAAGAAAAATATCAACAATATTCATATGTTTTTAACTTATCGGAAATCTGAGTCTTTTTTAACTAATTTAAGTGCAAGTTCCTTATCAGTTGGTCCTTCACCAAATGATGGACACAAACTAGCAATTGGACAAGCTCCACATGCTGGTTTTCTGGCATGACATCTTCTTCTTCCATGCCATATAACTAATTGACTCAAATGAGTCCAATACTTGGGAGCAAATATTTCATGCATCGCAAATTCAACTTTTACTGGATCTGTTTCTTTGGTCCAACCAAATCTTCTGCTTAATCGACCAAAGTGGGTATCAATTGTTATGCCTGGAATATCAAAAGAATTTCCTAGAATCACATTGGCAGTTTTTCTTCCTACACCTGGAAGAGTTACTAAATCATCTAAGTTGTTGGGGACTTTCCCACCGAAATCATCACAAACTTTTCGAGCCATTCCAATAATGCTGGTGGCTTTGTTTTTATAAAACCCAGTTGATCTGATTAATTCTTCTAATTCACTTTTCTTCGCACTAGCAAAGTCTTCTACTTTTTTGTATTTTTTAAACAAAGCAGGGGTAACCATGTTTACTCGTTTATCAGTGCATTGGGCAGAAAGAATTGTTGCAACCAGCAACTGCAATGGGTTTTTGAAATCTAGTTCACAATGAGCCTTTGGGTATAACTTGTTTAACCCGGTATAAATCTTTTTAGCCCGAAGCTTTAGCTCTGCAGGTGATTCTTTTGCTTTTGTTGCCATAGCAAGAGATTAAGGGCTAACAGGGACATCAAATCGCGCCGGCTTATAAATCAACTAGAATTAAAGACAAGAGACAAAAGAAGAGGGTTAATGGAAGAAGCAGTCAGGAATGCTCCCCTTTTTCTTGCCCTTGATGAGGAAGCATCTGTTGCTTTAAGAGCCTCTATGGTTGAAATTGATTTCACCAGAGGCCAAGTAGTTTTTGCCGAAGGCGATCCTGGAGATCGCCTCTATGTAATTGTGGATGGAAAAATCAAACTCGGTACCACTTCAAATGATGGTCGCGAAAGCTTGTTAGCTGTTCTTGGACCTGGAGAAATGTTTGGTGAATTATCTTTATTTGATCCAGGTCCAAGAACAGCAACTGCAACAGCGTTGACTGAAACAACTTTGCTTGGTTTAGGCCATGATGCACTTGGTCCATGGCTAACCGGCAGACCAGGAGTTGCCCAAGCTTTACTAAAAGCTCTTGCTCAAAGATTAAGACGAACAAATGAAAACTTATCTGATTTAGTTTTCTCTGATGTTCCAGGAAGAGTCGCCAAAGCACTAGTTGAATTAAAAGAAAAATTTGGTGAGAAAAGATCTGATGGTTTCTATGTTGAACATGATCTAACCCAAGAAGAACTGGCCCAATTAGTAGGGGCTTCCAGAGAAACAGTAAACAAAGCCTTAGCTGATTTTGCTCAAAGAGAATGGATCAAACTAGAACCACGGGCAGTACTTTTGCTTGATCTTGAGCGTTTAACCAGAAGATCAAGATAGTTTCTCACAGACTAAGTAATAACATTTAATCAATGAAAACTCTTAAATTGGGGCAATCAAAGTGAAGGTTTTTGCCCTTGTAACTGCTCGAAGTGGTTCTAAAGGTGTGCCAGATAAAAACATTAAACACATTGGAGGTCATACTCTTTTGGAATGGTCCATAAAATCATCTTTGAGAACTCAATCAGTCACACAAGTTTATTTATCAACAGATTCAGAAGATTATGCAAATATCGGTAAAGAATGTGGTGCTATTATTCCATTTTTGAGACCTAAGGAATTAGCATCAGATACTGCTAATGACTTAGATGTGATCAAACACTTCTTATCAGCAATTGATGTGAAGCCTGATGCCTTAATTCACGTCAGGCCGACTACCCCGTTAAGAGATCCTTTGATCTTAGACAAAGCAATTGATATGTTTTTCATTAAGAAAGGTGAATTAACATCTCTTCGCTCAATTCATGAAATGAGTGAATCTGCATATAAATCCTTTGAAGTCAATGAAAAAGGATTTCTAACAACAATAGGTTCAATAGAAAGTGGTGATAAAGCCAATCTTCCACGACAAGCTTTTCCTAAGACTTATGTAGCAAATGGTTACGTTGATGTTTTAGACCCAAATTACATTCTGAAACGAAACAAACTCCATGGCGACAAAATTTTGGCTTTCCAAACCCCAGTTGTGACCGAAGTAGACTCAATCGAGGATCTAGAATACTTAGAGTGGCAAATCACTAAACAACCACAATTACTAAAAACTGTTTTTGGAGACAAATAATGGCCGGTTACATGTTCTCAAGAGAACCCAAAACAGTTGCATTAATTGAAACAAAATACAGAAAAATCGCTACCCAAATTCCAGCCCCTGGAACAAAAGAAATTATTGCCCGATTAGAAAAAACTGAATCAAAATCAATGCAAGGACAATTTCCCATTATTTGGGATAAGGCTGAAGATTTCAGTGTTTACGATATTGCAGGAAATAAATGGATTGATTTCACGTCAACAATATTTGTGGCCAATATTGGTCATGGAAACAAAAGAGTAAGTGCAGCAATTAAAGAAGTACTAGATAAACCTTTGGTTTCTACTTATGCCTATATGAGCGAAGTAAGAGCTAAATACTTAGAAAAACTCATTGAGTTTGCAGGCCCTCCATTTGGTAAGGCGTTTCTGCTTTCCGCTGGCACTGAAGCAACCGAAGCAACATTAAAACTAATCAGAATGCATAGCCAAAAAATTGGTAAGAAAAGACCAGGAATTGTGACCTTAAATGGCAACTGGCATGGCAGAACCATGGGTGCGCAAATGATGACATCAAACCCAGAGCAAAAAGCTTGGATCGGTTATGAAGACCCAAACACTCACCACATTGATTTTCCTTATCCTTGGCTAGTAAGTGAGGAACAAGGAGAAGAATTCTTCAACAAGCAATTAGAGTCCCTTAAACTAAGGGGTTTAAATCTAGAAACCGATATCGCAGGATTTATGTTAGAAACATTCCAAGGCTGGGGAGCACTTTTTTACCCCAAATCTTTTGTTAAAGCTATAAGAAAATTTACTGAAAAAAACTCCATTCTTTTAGCTTTTGATGAAATGCAAGCAGGATTTGCTCGCACAGGTAAGAAATTTGGTTTCGAGCACTATGAAGTGTCTCCTGATTTATTTGCGTGCGGTAAAGGAATGGGTGGCGGAGTCTCACTTTCTGGGGTGATTGGAAAAAGTGAAATCATGGATTTACCTGAAGTTGGAAATATGAGTTCTACTCATTCAGCAAATCCTTTAGTTTGCGCAGCAGGATTAGCTGTTTTAGAAGAAATTGAAGTAAAAAATATTGTTGCTGAAACTGCTCGAAAAGGTAAAATACTAAAAAGCTCACTTAAGGATCTTAAAAATAAGTTTTCAGAAGTTATCAACAATTATTACGGTGAAGGTTTAATAGCCTCGGTCATATTTAATGACTTTAATAACATTTCAAAGAATGAATTAGCAAGTCAAATTTCAGAGAAATGTATGCAAAAAGGATTACTAGTAGTCCACACTGGAAGAGAATCCATAAAGCTAGGTCCACCTCTATCAATTGAGGATGATGCACTCCTAGAAGCAATGAGTGTCTTTGAAGAAGCATTACTTGAGGTGATTGGTCATAAGTAACACAACTCGCCATGTTGGAATTGTGGTAAATGACTTAGATAAAACGCAAGACTTTTGGATTAATACTTTAGGCTTTAAACTGCACATTAAAGCGATGGAGGAATCCCCATACATAGGTGAATTACTTACCATTAAAAATCCAGCTCTAACAACAGTTAAATTGATTGACTCAAACGGATTTATCATAGAGTTACTCAAATTTGAAAACTACCAAGTTGATAACTATTGGTCTGGAGACTTAAAAACAACGGGGCTTACCCACATTGCTCTAACTCTGGATAACCTAGATGAAATAGTGGGCAACCTAAAAAAACAAAATTATCAGCCACTTTCAGAAATCAAAATATCTCCAAATAAGAAAGTAAAAGTAGTATTCGTGAGAGGTCCTGAAGGAATTATGTTAGAACTAGTTCAAGAATTGTAATGATTTTAACTAATTATTTAAGACTCTAGAAGAGTAGCCAATTCTGAAAGAACTCCGTATCCTCCCTTTGATTTAAGCTTAAAGTCCACTACTTTTTTTACAGTCTTAACAGCATCACTTGGACAAATACTGAATTTTGCTTTCCTAATTGCTCCAAGATCATTAACATCGTTTCCTATATACCAAACATCATTCCAAGAAAGATTTTTTTGTTCTAAGTATTGTTCAATTGATTCAGCTTTATCACTTAATCCTTGAAGTACTTCGACTCCCATTTTGTTGCCTCTAGCTGTTACAACTTTGTTAGTTTCGGTACTTGCTATGATTACCTGAATCCCAAGATTTTTTATCCTCTTAACAGCTAGTCCATCTTTTCTGTTAGCTGCCACAAATTCTTCGCCTTCTTGATTTAACCAAACACGATCATCGGTAAGACAGCCATCAAAGTCAGTGAAGATTATTTTAGGTTTTTGAATTTTATGTAGTTTTGAATTCATTTAAATATCTATTCAACTTCTACAGTTAGTTCAATCTCAACTGAGGCATTTAAAGGTAGTACTGCCATTCCTACTGCTGAACGAGCATGTTTACCATTTTCTCCAAAAATCTCTAATAGTAATTCACTTGCTCCATTTACTACTGCTGGTTGTTGAGTAAAGGTAGGAACACTCGCTACGTATCCAACTACTCTAACTATTTGTTTAATTCGATCAAGATTTCCGATTACACCTTTAATTGCAGCTAAGGCATTTAAAGTACAAATTCTTGCGGCATTATTTGCTTCATCAATTTCTACGTCTTGGCCAAGTAAGCCTTTGGAAATTAACTCACCATTTACCATTGGGAGTTGGCCAGCTGTGAATACTAATTTTCCTGTTTGGCTGGGATGTAGGCAGCAACTGGTTTTGGTGCGTCTGGGAGTGTTAGATTTTTATCTTTTAAACTTTCTTCAATTTTACTCAATTAAAAGCCTCTCTTCTTATTTGTGCAATTATTTAATTATAAACGTGATCTGAATCAGGGTATTCTCCAGATTTTACCATTCTATTAAATTCATTAGCGACTAATCTAGTTATTTCCCAAAATCCATCCTTTTTAGTTGCTCTTCCAAATTCTTTCATATCTTCAATTTCTGAAATCGATTCCAGAAAATCTGGAAGTACTTTGCTTACAAGACATGGTGCAAATTTAGGTCTAAAGGTCGGATAAATTCCTAACAAATCATGAAATATTAATAATTGACCGTCAACTTCTGCTCCTGCTCCAATTCCGTAAATTGGAACATCGACACTTTTTGCAATTTCTGAGCCAATGCCATCAGGTGTAGCTTCGATTAAGATTGCAACAACACCTGCTTGCTCTAATGCTTTAGCGTCATCAAGTATCTTTTCTTGCTCATTCTTTGTTCTACCAACAATCCGATAACCACCAAATGAATTTGAAGACTGTGGCGTGAGTCCAATGTGACCAAAAACAGGAATTCCACTTTGGGAAATAGCTTTAACTTGCTTGACCATGTGAAGGCCGCCCTCTAACTTAACTGCATCACAATCGGATTCTTTAGAGAATCTCATTGCATTTTCAATTGCTTTCTCGGCGGATACTTCATATGAACCCTTAGGCATATCTCCAATGACAAATTTATCTGGAGCACCTCTTCTTACCGCTGAGGTTAACGTAATCATTTCATCCATGGTAACTGGATTTGTGTTTTTATACCCAAGATTCACCATGCCACCAGAATCTCCAACTAAAATCAAATCTAGTTCACTTGCGTTTAATGCTGATGCAAATGAATAATCATAACAAGTTAGCCATGAAACTTTATTGTTATCGTCTTTCATTTTTTGGAGATCGCGTACATTTATTTTTTGCATTTCTGTCCCTCTCCTAAACCTTCTCTAATTATATACACATCCAAAAAACGTGAGAATATGGAATTTCCCCAAGATTTAGACGATTGTTCGGCCTAAAAGTACAATTTATTACCCACCTCTTCTTCAGAGATAAATTCGAGCCTCTTCAGATTAAAGGGCCTTGTGTCTCAAATTCGTAAAGCTTTAAAATACATATATGATAAATAAAAGTAAATTCTATTTATGAATTGGTGGTAGCTCTTAATGAGGAACAAAAGAGTAGCTGACCAAATTATTGATTTCGTATCTAAAACCTGCTCAAATAATGTTTTTGTTTTGACTGGAAATGGCGCGATGTATTTGAACGACGCGATCGAATTAAATCCTGATTTGAGTTATGTTTGCGTTAGGAATGAAGCAGCTGCACCTTTAGCTGCTGCAAGTGAAAATCAGTTAACCGGTAAGCATGGAGTTGTTTGTGTTACGGCCGGCCCTGGAAGTACTAATGCTTTTTCAGGACTTGCAGAAGTTTGGGTTGACTCTGGAAGTGTTTTGGTAATTTCTGGTCAAGTTCCCTTAGAAGAGATAGATAATTATGGTCATAGTGAAGTAGAGGTAAGGAGTTTTGGGATAGCAGGTGTACCTATTACTAAATACACGAATGTTATTACTAAATATTCAAAACTTATAACAGATACCAATGAAGTAAGGGGTATTTTAAAAAAGGCATATATTGAATTGAATACCGGGCGTCCAGGTCCCGTTTGGTTGGACATTCCTTTAAATATTCAATCACAAGTGTGTGTGGATTTTTCTATTGATGAATTAATTTCTGAATGTAAATTGGAAATAGCGAAGGATACGAATCTAAGTATTGATGCAAATAATATTGAATCAATAAATGCTTTGTTAGAAAATTCTAAACGTCCTTTGATCTTATTAGGTCGAGGGGTAGATTCAATAGAAAATTTTGCAGAGTTTAAGTCTTGGCTTATAAAATCAAAAATTCCATTCTTCACCTCCAGGGTAACTGCACACAAATTTCCAATCTCGATTGAAAATAACTTCGGTGTTTTAGGTGTAAGGGGTAGACCTTGGAGTTCGACGTTATTAAAGAAATCTGATTTAATCCTCTCTTTAGGTAGTAGATTTCCGAGTTCAATAGTTGGCCCAAATTATGCTTATCTGGACAAAGAGGTTCAGTTGATCTCTGTCGATATTGATATTAACGAAATCAAGCGCCATGGAAGCAAAGTAAGTCTTGGTATTAATAAATCACTTGCGAAAATTACTTCTTTACTTAATGGGTTTAATCTCGAACTAATTAACAAGAATATTGAATCATGGAAAACAGAGATTCAAAAAGTTAAATCAAACTTCTTAGCTCAAAGTCATTCGCAAGCTGCTGATTCGCCGTTAAACCTTTATTGGTTTATGTCTGAATTAGAGAAATATGCAGATCCCAAAACTGTTTTAACTACGGATGCAGGATCAAATTATTATGCTGCGGGCCAATCCATGAATTTTGAGAAACTTAATTATGAAGTAACTTCCGGAACTTTTGCCGCAATGGGACTTTCTTTGCCCTTGGCAATCGGCGCTTCGGTAGCTGTTAAAAATAAAGGTGGTCAAGTTTTTTGTGTTACAGGAGACGGTTCAGTAGAATTAAACATCCAAGAACTTCAAACTTTGTCTACTTATGATTTAAATGTTAAAGTTTTTGTAATTAATAATGGAGGATACGCGTCTATGCGGACCTGGCAGGAAACTTATTTTGACGGTAGATATATTGGTTCAACAGATGATACTGGTACTAAACCCTTAGATTTTTTTAAAATATCAAAAGCTTTCAATCTGGATTACGAAGTAATTCAGGATTCAAAAGATTTCCATGACAAAATTCCATTAATAGTTGGCACCTCCCAGCCAATGCTTATCGAAGTCATGTGCGATGGTAATCAGCAGCTGTTATTACCTATGGAGACTGATCTAGTCTAAATTGAAAAATAGAGAACAACTCATTGAAGTTTATGAAAAAGCTACTTATATCCAAAATTTTGAGGAAAAAGTTATTGAATTCAGTGATAAAGGTAAAATAAATATTCCTGTTTATTTGGGACTGGGTCAAGAATATATTGCGGCAACTGTATCTGTTGCGTTGAAAAACGATAATCCAGGCATTTTTACACAACATCGTGCGCACTCATATTACTTAGCATTTGGTGGAGATCCGCAAGCCTTATTTTCTGAATTACAAGGAGATGAAGTCAAAGGGTGCGCCAAGGGGTTTGGTGGCTCAGTTGGAATCTATAGCAAGGATATTAATTTTTTTGGTCATACAGGTTTAATGGGAGAACAAGTTTATTTAGGCGTTGGATGGTCTTTTGCAACAAACAGAAAGGCATTAATTGTTTTGGGAGATGCCACAATAGAAGAGGACTATGTTTTTCCAAGTATTGGTTTCGCTGTAACTCATAAATTGAAAACTATATTTATTTGTGAAGACAATGGACTCGCTGTTCTAACACCTACATCTAAGAGGCGTAGTTGGAAAACTGTAGATGTCGTTAAAGCGTTCGGGGTTAATGCTTTTGAAATACAAGATGATCCTGTAGAAATACTCAATATCTTAGAAAATTACAAAGAGGAGGGT
>JAQCGN010000020.1 GCA_027730605.1 Actinomycetota bacterium | reverse complement strand
GCCCTCTAAATATTCCTGGGAAAGCTAAAACATTGTTTATTTGATTTGGATAATCACTTCGACCAGTTGCCACCACGCTGGCATATTTTCGGGCAATTACTGGATCAATTTCTGGGTTTGGGTTAGCTAGGGCAAACACAATAGATTTTTCATTCATGCCTTTAATGTCATTTTCAGTCAAAATATCGGGAGCACTAACTCCAATAAACACATCAGCTCCTTTGAGGGCTTCACCAATTGAACCGGTGAAATTATTCTTATTTGTGTTTTCTACTAACCATTTGGAATCTCTAGCAGTGCTGGCTCCTTGATGAATTGCACCTGAGTGATTGAAGACTATTAAATCTTTCAAGCCTGAACGGACTAATAATCTTGCTATGGCAGTTCCGGCAGCACCAGCTCCTGTCATCACTACTTTGATGGTTTCAATTTTTTTACCAACCACTCTTAGGGCATTGGTTAAAGCTGCTAAAACAACTATGGCTGTGCCATGTTGATCATCATGAAAAACAGGGACATCAAGCAGATCTCTAAGTCTTTCCTCAACTTCAAAGCATCTTGGTGCAGAAATATCTTCTAAGTTAATTCCGCCATAAACTGGTGCAATTAATTGCACGGTTCTAACAATTTCATCCACGTCTTGGGAGTCAATACAAACAGGCCACGCATCAATATCGGCAAATCTTTTAAATAAGGCAGCTTTTCCTTCCATCACAGGCAAAGCTGCAGCTGCTCCTAGGTTTCCTAAACCAAGCACTGCTGAGCCATCTGTAACCACAGCGACAGTGTTTCTTTTAATGGTTAGTCTTCTTAAGTTACTTGGATCATCAGCAATAGCTTGAGAAATTCTTGCCACCCCTGGGGTGTAAGCACGGGATAGATCATCACGAGTTTTTAAAGGAACTTTAGAGTTAACTTCAAGTTTTCCACCTAAGTGAATTAAAAAAGTTCTATCTGATACTTTTTTTACTTTTGCACCTTGAAGTTTTGAAATATTTTCAGTGATTTTTTTAGCATGTTCTTCATCAGTTGCGTTACAAGTAACGTCCACCACAATTGAGTTATGTGTTGATTCAACAACATCAAGTGCTGTTAAAGCTGCCCCAGCAGATGAAACTGCTGCTGTAAGGCCACCTGTGGAATCTGCGGTAGCGGGAAGTTCAACACGAAGTGTGACTGCATATCCAGGTGAAGGTGTCGACATAAACAAAGCCTAGTAGTTTAACGCCTTGATAAATTAAAGGGCACCTTCACAGGTGCCCTTTAATTATTTTCCCAAATTATTTTTTATGGGAGTTTGCAAACTCTTCTTCTGGAGAAAGCACTAAACGATTTCTCGTAAAGAGTCCAAAATAGAGGATGCCGATCAAAAATGCTCCTGCTAACCAAATAACAGGTTCACTGTAATCTGGGCTGAGGAACAAAATTATTAACACCGCAATCCAAATAATCATGGCAATTGCTGCACCCCATGATCCAACTGGACTTAAGTATGGACGTTTGATGTTTGGCAGATTTGTTTTAAGCAACAAATAAGAAACCATCTGTAGTGCGTAAGAAATTACCGCACCAAACACAGCCATACTCAAAAGTGATCCAGCAAGGACCACTCCATCTCTACCGGTAAGAATTGGTAGAAATACGACTAGGGCATATCCAACTACTGATCCGGCGACTAATGCCACCAGAGGTGTTTTTCTTCCAGCAGTTGTGATACTTAGCCAATTTGGATAATATCCTGCGCGTGAAAGTGAATAAACATTTCTTCCAGCCGCAAACATAATTCCTTGGAATGATGCCATCAATCCTGCTAATGCGAAAAGAGACAACAACGGTGCAATTGCTTGATTTGGAAATACTTGACGCAATCCATCTAGCAACGGTTCACCACTCTTTGAAATCGCACTTGCTCCCAAAACACCTGGATTAAGTACGAAGATAATCAGAGCTGATGCAATTAATGTCATCATTCCTCTGAATGCACCAACTGGAATAGCTGCTTGTGGAGCATGAGTTTCTTCTGCAGCTAATGGTAATTCTTCAATGCCTAAGAAAAACCAAATAGCAAATGGAAGAGCAAGCGCGATGCTAGCTACTCCAAATGGCAAGAAGGTTGAGCCGCCGGCTTCTGGTGCAATATCAAACAGATTGCTTAGTGAGAAATTGCCACCAATAAGTGCGACGATAACAAAAAACCCAATTACCGCTAGAGAAATTATTGCCATCCAGAATGCAAAAGTGAAAGAGAAACTAACTCCAGCACCATTGATTGCTAAGAAGACTAAGTAGAAAATACCTACCCAAGCCCAAAGTGGAAGGCTGATTCCAAACAAATCATTAAAAATTGCTTCAGCATATAAACCAGTAAATACACCAACCACTGCAGTTGTTACTACGTATTCAATGGTTTCTGCAAATCCGGTTACGTATCCACCCCAAGGACCCATTGCGGTTCTTGCAAATGAATATGCCCCACCAGTGTGAGGTAACGCTGCTGCCATTTCGCTGATACTAAGCACCATGAACAAAAACATGGCGCCGATAATGATTGTTGCGATAAGCATTCCGCCCCAACCAGCTTGAGCGATACCTAAATTCCATCCTGAAAAATGTCCTGAGATAACTGCGGCGACACCAAGCCCCCACAGACCCCATGAACCGGCGTGACGTTGCAGGCTACGCTTTTCAAAATAGTCAACGGCAACTTTTTTATAGCTTGTTCCTTGAACTGATTCTTGTGCCACTTACCCTCCCAATAATTAACAAATCAGGGCAGGAATGAATCCCGGACTTGTTCCTTAATGGTCTTTTTACTCCATGATTGTGAACAAATGAAAGAGATTTGGACATATTTTTTCAACTATTTTTCGAGCCTTTGTGAGGAAAGTAGGCTAACTGGTGGCTTTTACCCCATTTTTTGGCCCCAATTTCAAAACGATGACCGCAATTAAGGCACTGACAACCGAGGCGATCAGAACACTCAAAATTGCTAGGTCTTGTAAGGCGCGGTCTTCAAAGGCAAGTTTGGCAATAAAGATTGCCACTGTAAAACCAATTCCAGCAGCATTTCCTACCCCCAGAATTTGGGTCCACTTAATTTGATCAGGGATTTGACCTATCTTGGAATATTTTGTGGCGTAGGTGAAAAACAAAACTCCTAAGGGTTTACCCAAAACAAGTCCTACCATTATGCCCCAGGCAATCTTTGATTCAAAAATGTTTTGTAAGGCACTGGCATTTATCACAACACCCGTATTAGCAAAAGCAAAAATTGGAACAACTAGGAATGCACTCCATGGATGGATAACATATTCCAGCCATTCCACAACAGAAACAGAATTTCTGGCAATATCCTTAGCCTTCTTAACATTTTCAGCACTAGAAATATTCTTTAATTCTTCTAAGTCAATAAATTCTTTATTGATAAATGGTGTCACCGGAGCTATTAAACCAAGAATTACTCCAGCTAGGGTTGGGTGAATACCGGAATTATAGAGCCCTAACCAAAGCCCTATCCCAAAAACTATGTAAATAAATGTGCCTTTGATTCCAAAATATTTACTTGTTAAAACTAGTGTTAACATCACTAAAGAAAAAATAAACCAGTTGAGGGCAAATCCTTTAGAGAAAAGAAAAGCAATTATTAAGATTGCTCCGATATCATCAATTACTGCTAGGCCTAATAGAAATGGTCTCAAAAAACCTGATTGCTTGGCACCAAAATATCCCAAAACTGCAACTGCTAAAGCTATATCTGTGGCAATTGGGATTGCCCAACCTTTAGAGGATTCAAAATCAGTAATTAATAAGAATATAAAAGCAGGTACAATCATTCCACCGATTGCTGCTAAAAATGGCACAATGGCTTTTTTGAAAGATGCTAAATGACCTGAGGTTAACTCTCTTTTTATTTCCAGGCCCACCAGAAAGAAAAATATGGTCATTAAACCATCATTAATCACATGTTGAATATCAAGTGAGAATTCAAAACCTGATAATTTGATTGAAATTTCGGTGCTCAGAAACCTGAAATAAAGATCACTAAAAATTGAGTTTGCTGCAAGTAGTCCTAAAACTGATGCAATCAGGATTAAAATACTTCCTGAAGTTTCTTGTTTAAAGAAGTCAGCAAAAGGTGAGATGCGTGTTACATCATCACTTGATTTTTGTGCTTTCATAACCCCATTATGCAGAAGACATAATCATTAATGACGGATTGGCTCTACTCTTTCAAATTTCCAGTATTCAAATAACCAACCCCACACAGAAAAGAGCACTAACCCAATTCCAAGCAAAAAAATCCACACCGCAAAAACAAGTCCTAAGAAGGTGATTGCTGTGCCTGCGGCCACGATCATGGGCCACCATGAGTGAGGTGAGAAAAAGCCATAATCAGCTGGGGCTTCATTTTGATTGGCTTCTGAATTATCTTCTGGTTGATAACCCAAACGATTTTGGGTGAAAAGCAAAAAGAAAGCTATCAACTCTGCTAAACCAGCAGTCAAAATTAAAGCAGTTGTGCCAACAGGTTCTCTGGAGACTGCGTAATAAATGGCACCCGTAATGATATAGAAAACTCCACCAAAGAAAAATAGAAAACCACCTATTAACATTTAATTTCGTTTCCCTAACGTTGGCCCACCAATGGTGTCATCCAAAATGTTTTGTCGAACCGGTGCATCCACATCAGCTAATTCTGGATGGGCTTGATCAAATGCTGGTCGCTCTGATCTAATTCGAGGCAAACTGGTGAAGTTATGTCTTGGTGGAGGACAACTTGTGGCCCATTCCAAACTCATTCCCCAACCCCAAGGATCATTTACTTTTACTAATGGAGCACTTCTCCAAGTTTTGTAAACATTCCACATAAACACCAAAGTAGATGCACCCAGTAAGAATGAACCGATTGAAGAAACTGTGTTTCCAAATGTAAAACCATCACTTGCTAAATAATCGGCATAGCGCCTTGGCATACCTTTAATGCCTAACCAGTGCTGAATTAAAAATGTAACTTGAAAACCTACAAACACAGCCCAGAAATGAATTTTACCTAAAGAATCATCTAGCATTCTGCCGGTAAATTTTGGCCACCAGAAATAAAAACCAGCAAACATGGCAAAAACTACTGTGCCAAATACTGTGTAATGAAAATGTGCTACCACGAAATAAGAATCTGAAACATGAAAATCAATTGGTGGCATTGCCAACATAACTCCTGTTAAACCACCAATTAAGAAGGTGACTAGAAATCCAATGGTAAATAGCATTGGGGTTTCAAAAGAAAGTGATCCTCTCCACATTGTGCCAATCCAGTTAAAGAACTTCACCCCAGTTGGAACTGCAATAAGCATGGTGGTTAGCGCAAAAAACGGTAAGGAAACCGCACCCGTGACATACATATGATGTGCCCAAACTGCTACAGATAATCCTGCAATTGCGATTGTTGCAAAAACTAATCCTTTGTAACCAAAAACTGGTTTACGACTAAAGACTGGAATTACTTCACTAATGATTCCAAAAAATGGTAAAGCAATGATGTAAACCTCTGGATGACCAAAGAACCAGAATAGATGTTGCCACAAAATAGCTCCACCGTTGGCAGCTTCAAAAACTTGGGAATTAAATGTTCTATCTACCTGCAAAACAATCAAAGAAGCAGCAAGAACAGGAAACGCCATTAAGACCAAAACACTTGTTAACAAAATTGTCCAAGTAAATATTGGCACCCTAAACATAACCATTCCTGGAGCTCGCATTGTCAAAATTGTGGTCACAAAATTTACTGAACCAAGAATTGTGCCCAAACCACTTACGGCAAGACCAATGATCCAAAGATCTGCACCAACTGTTGGTGAGTTAACAGCATTGGAAAGTGGTGCGTAGGCAAACCAGCCAAAACTTGCTGCACCATCTGGTGTTAAAAACCCACCCACGACAATAAGTCCACCAAAAACAAACAAGTAGTAAGCAACAAGATTAAGTTTCGGAAACGAAACATCAGGTGCCCCAATTTGTAAAGGCATTATGGCATTTCCAAAGCCCACAAACAGTGGAGTTGCAAAAAGAAACAGCATAATGGTTCCGTGCATAGTAAACATTTGGTTATATTGCTCATTTGATACAAGTTGTAAACCTGGTCGTGCTAATTCTGCTCTAATTACCATAGCCATGGCACCTGCCACAATAAAGAAGATAAAAGAAGTAATCAGGTAAAGATTGCCAATAATTTTGTGGTCAGTTGCAGTCATCCACTTAACAATGGTTCTTCCCATTGTGTTTTCTTTTTCGGAATTAGCGTGCGAGGATTGAGTTGGTCTGTCTTCTAGAAGTGTCATCTCAAATCTCCTCTACTTACATCCTGCTAGTTCTGGGTTACCTAAGCAATCTGGATTGCCTTTAGTAGCAATTCTGTCTGTTTCAAGCACACCTTCTTGCCCAGCAGCCTTCAAATCTTGAATGTGTTGGTCAAATTCTGAGCGTGAGACCACCTTGACATTAAATAACATGCGGGAGTGATCAACTCCACAAAGCTCGGCACATTTACCAACAAATTCACCAGTTTTAGTTGGGGTTAATTCAAAGGCATTTAATCTGCCTGGAACAACATCCATCTTCATTAAAAATGCAGGAATCCAAAAAGAATGAATTACATCTGGTGAAGTTAATTCAAATTTAACTTTTTCATCAACTGGCAAATAAAGTGTTGGCGGAAGAGCTGGCGTACCTATTTCGTAAGCTCCGCCTTCCAAATAGTTAAATGCCCATGACCATCTAAATCCAACAACACTAACTGTGTGTTTTTGTTCACCACTTAATTTGATAAGTGTACTTTGATCACGAGCTGTGAAATAGAAAAGTCCAAGCACAATCACAAATGGCACAACGGTGTAAAGAATTTCTAAAGGAATGTTGTAACGAGTTTGCTTTGGAACTTCAGAATCGCTACGACGACGATAAAGAATAATTGCTGCAAACAATAAACCTAAAACTAAAGCTGCGACTCCAATAGCCACAATCCATGTGCCTTGCCAAAGATTGAGAATTAAAACGCCTTCTTGGGTTACAGGTTCTGGAAATCCAATTCTCAGCGCCTCATCTTGGGATGCTTTTGAACAAGCAGTAATCAAAAAAACTGGAACAAGTAATAAGCCGGCACGAATTTTGCCCACGAAAGCCTGTTCTCCTTAGCGATTTGTGCTGTGTACATGCAAACTTAGTGCACTCAAGGCTTTATGGGCAAAACTAGGGCAAGTAACGTTAACCACATGTCGAGCAGCACAAATGCACATGCGCACAATTTTGATACATTATCTGCGCACCCAATTCATCCTGCTAGTAAAAAAGCCTTATCTTCGCTACCTGATTACGCCTTTTTAGACCCCACCAAGCTCTACCACGAATCAAGATCAGCTCGAATTTTATTAGATAGTGCTAGGGCATCTATTGCTGCGCGCTTAAAAGTTAACGCTGATGAAGTTTCATTTATTCCATCAGGAAATGCAGGGATCGATTTAACAATAAGTGGTTTAGTCAATGCCTTAACAAATAAAAGAGTTATTTATTCAGGTGTTGAACAAAAAGCCATAATTGAAAAACTTAAAACCACTCAGGCTTTTGAAATACCTGTTGATAATTTAGGTCGAGTCAACCAAGAACAATATGTAAATATTTTAGAAAAAGAAAAACCTGAACTAGCAGTACTTCAGTCTTTTAATCATGAAGTGGGCACACAACAACCTGTAAATCAAATATATAAAAAATGTCAGGAATTAAATATTCCATTATTTGTTGATGCCACCATGACAGCAGGTTTAGTTAATTTAGATTCAGATTGGGATGTTTTGTTACTAAAACCTGCCACCTGGGGTGCTCCAATTGGACTTGATGTTTTAGTCGTAAGAAGAAATATTCGTTTCAAGTCTGTTTTATTAGATGATGGTCGAGAAAATCACAAGTTTTCCACCAATATTTTTATTCCTCATGCTGTAGCAATCGGAGCTAGTTTTGAGGCAGTAACAATGAATAGATCAGAAACTGCTAAATCACTTGGATTGCTAATTAATGAATTAAGGCAATTACTTTCAAGCCATCTTAATATTTCATTACTAGGAGATCCTGTTGCCAGACTTCCTCATGTTTTATCAATGGTGATAAAAGATATTGATGGTGAAGCATTAGTAAGTTATTTAAGTAAAAGAGGATTTGCAATTTCTAGTGGATCTTCTTGCACTCCTGATCAAGTCAAACCATCACATGTACTTGCTGCTATGGGATTTGAAAACCAAATCAATATCAGAATATCTCTATCATTTGATACCAGCAGTGCAGATATTAAGAATTTTGCATTAGCTCTACTAGAAACTATTAAAGAGCTTAAAACGCAGGTTTAGTATTCATCACTTCTGGAAGAAGTGAAATATATTTTGATCTGCTTATTTTTACTACACCCATGGATTTTAAATGAGGGGTTTGCCATTGCACATCAAAAATTCGCTCTCCCCCAGCTTGACTTAGTTTTTCAACCAAATAGACCAAAGCTGTTTTAGAGGCATCAGTTTGAGTATGAAACATGGATTCTCCAGCAAATAAACCATTTACTTCTACTCCATAAAGCCCACCTACGAGTTCATCTTTTTTATTCCACACTTCAACTGAGTGAACATAACCTAATTCAAACAACTTTTTGTAAGCAGTTTTTATGTCTTTATTAATCCATCTTTTGGGTCTTTTATCATCACCACAACCATCAATTACTGAGTCAAAGTCTTGATCAAAAGTCACAAAATATTTCTTCATAGATTTCTTCAATGAACTAGAAATATTTATTTTGTTTAAAGGCAAAATCCCTCTTTGTTGGGGTGACCACCAACCGATTTCTCGTTTATTTTCTATTTGAATATGCATGGGAAAAATACCATTTTTATATGAGTCGATTAAGGTTTCAGGTTTTAAATCTGCCCCTAAGGAAACTAAATCATCTTTAGGCATTTGTTCAGGAGAAGGAAAATCCCAAACCGAGTTATCAAGCGGTGTGGGCATAAATTTCTACTTAACTAAATGTTTTTTTATTTCGCCAGCTGCAACTTCGCCATAAAAGTCTTTAAATCGATTAACAAATTCTTCATTGGTAAAAGAGAATTCTTGGGTTCCTACAGTTTCAATTACATAAGTTGCCAACATGGAACCAACTTGTCCACATCTTTCTGGACTTAATCCCCATGAATGAGCGGCAACATAGCCTGCTCTAAATGAATCTCCAACTCCTGTTGGATCAATTCTTTCTGTTTCAGGTGGGCACGCAACAGTGGCAATAGTTTCATTTTTACTTTGAATTCGGGCACCTTTTGCACCAAGTGTGGTCACCACTGTGCCAACACGTTTCATTAATTCATCAGTGTTCCAGCCAACTTTCTTTTCAATTAAAGATGATTCATATTCATTCATAAACAAGTAAGCAGCCCCATCAATTAGTTTTGCTATCTGCTTGCCATCCATGCGTGCCATTTGTTGTGAAGGATCTGCAATAAAAGCAATTCCTCGTTGTTTAGCTTCTTCAGTGTGCTTAATCATTGCCTCGGGATCACTTGGGCCAATAAAGACAAAATCAATTTTTCCAACTCTGTTGATAACTGGTCCAAGTTCAATCAGGTTAGATTCACTCATCGCCCCTGGATAAAAGGAGGCAATTTGGTTAGCAACATCATCTGTGGTGCACACAAATCTTGCTGTGTGTTTTTCATTGCTGTAATGAATTGATTCACAATCAACATTGTGTTTTTCTAACCAAGATCTATATTCCGCAAAATCCTTACCAACTGCACCAACTAAAATTGGTCGAAGTCCCATCTTGCCCATGGAAAATGCAACGTTAGCTCCCACACCACCGCGTCTTATTTGTAAATCATCAACAAGAAAAGATAACGAAACATGATCTAGTTTTTCTGCAATTAAAGAGTCAGTGAATTTTCCTGGAAAGCGCATTAAATGATCGGTGGCGATAGAGCCAGTGATTGCAATATTCAAAGTCACAAAAACTAAGAATACTGATTATTTAACTAATTGGGAGATTTAGTGGAAAGAATCTCCGCACGCACAAGATCCCCCGGCGTTTGGATTATCAATTGTGAAACCTTGCTTCTCAATAGTGTCAACAAAATCAATAGTTGCACCCATCAAATAAGGAACACTCATTTTATCTACTACAACTTTGACTCCACCAAAATCATGTGTGTCATCTCCCTCTAGGGATCTATCATCAAAAAATAATTGGTAGCGCATGCCTGAGCATCCACCAGGTTGCACTGCAATTCGAAGTGCTAAATCATCTCTTCCTTCTTGACTAAGAAGGGTACGAACTTTTGTGGTTGCAAAATCAGTTAATAAAACACCTTGGGTGTTTGTGGTCTCTGCTGACATGATTACTTCCTTTCCTTCACTATCTATATTGCCACGTTATTGCGACCATGTCTTGCTGACCCGCTCCGCGAGGAAAACCAAGGCCATAAATGGGTCTTCGGGTAATTCTTCGCCTTCTTCAATGCAGCCATAGGCTCCTACAATTCCAGCTGCTGCTAATTCTCTTTTCCCCGCAATTACTTGACCACAAAGTGCTAAACAAGAAATCGCACTCTCAATAGCAATTTCTGCAACTCCAGTTATTACTTTTCCTCTTAATGTTTGCCAATCAAGTTTTCCTTCACCAGTGATCACTAAATCACTTTGTGATATTTCATTTTTTAAATCAAAAGATTCTGTGACCAACTCAAGACCACTTACTCGACTTGCCCCTAAAGCTAAAAGACCAAATCCAATTCCCCCACCAGCTCCTGCCCCAAGCATCATGCTGGCATCTTTGTTATCACTTCTTCGAGCAGTGTTTTTGGCAAGTTCTTCATGATTTTTTTCTATTATTTCTATTAATTCTTTACTGGCACCTTTTTGTTCACCAAAACCTTTAGCAGCACCTCTATTTCCCAGCAGTAAAACATCAACATCTGTTGCTGCAATCAGTTCAGCGTTTTTAAGTTTGTTTCTATCAACTACTTCTAAAATTGCTGCCCCACCATCAATTGAAGCAGTTCCACCTACGCCTACAAAAATTGTTTGACAACCTTGATCAAGTGCAATATTTATTAATTCCCCAATTCCTCTTGAGGTGTATTTGTCAGGAGTTTTAGGAAGTTTCGTTATAAATTGTGGACCCACAACTAGATGAGATTCAATATAGGCAGTATTACCAACCACTAAAAGTGGTGCTGAAATTACTGTGTTTTCCAGCCCAGTAACTTTGTGATGAGTTTTACTACCACCAAAACCAAATTCAATGGCGTCAATAAATCCTGGTCCACCATCACTCATTGGGGCTAGGTAAAAGTCTGCTTTAGTTGTTTTTTCCCAACCAGTTTTTATGGCCAGAGCAGCTTGGGCAGCACTCAGGGTTCCGGTAAATGAGTCAGGAGCAATAACTATGCGCACCTCGCACAGATTAGTAGAACGTGACACTATTGAGATATGGCACCAACTTGGACTGAACCTGCACCAACACCTTTACTGCATCTTTTAGGAAATTTGTCTGACCAAGAGACCGAAAAAGGTGTGGAATGCCCTGGTGAATTACCAAAAGCCTCAGCTCCTGATTTAGTACAACGAGCACTGGTAGCAAAAGAAAAATTAGGTGATCGATTATTTATTTTAGGCCACCACTATCAACGTGATGAAGTAGTCCAATTTGCTGACACCACTGGGGATTCATTTAAACTTGCCAAAGATGCAGCAGCTCGTCCAAATGCTGATTACATAATTTTTTGTGGCGTTCATTTCATGGCAGAAAGTGCTGATATTTTAACAAGTGATTTACAAAATGTAATACTTCCAGATTTAGCTGCGGGATGCTCCATGGCAGATATGGCAGAAATTAGCCAAGTAGAAACCTGTTGGTCTGTTTTAGAAGATTTAGGCATAGCAAAAACAACTGTTCCAGTTGTTTATATGAATTCAACAGCCGCTATTAAATCTTTCACTGGAAATAATGGGGGCACAGTTTGTACCTCATCAAATGCTCAAAAAGCTCTGGAATGGTCCTTTAACAAAGGTGAAAGAGTTTTATTTTTACCTGATCAACATCTAGGTAGAAATACTGCTGTTATGAAATTAGGTTTGAAAAAAGAAGAATGTGTTGTTTTTAATCCTTTAAAACCACGTGGTGGTTTAACTGATGCGGAACTTATGAACGCCAAAATGATTCTTTGGAAAGGTCACTGTTCTGTTCATGCCCGATTTAACATGAAGTCTGTGGAGGATGTAAGACAAAGAATTAAGGATGTAAAAATTATTGTGCACCCAGAATGTGTTAACGAAGTGGCAGAAGCAGCAGATGTAGTGGCTTCCACTGAGGGAATAATAAAAACCATTAAGGCATCTCCTGCCGGAACAAGTTGGGCAGTGGGAACTGAATTAAACCTGGTTAGAAGACTAGCTAGAGAAAATAGTGATAAAAATATTTCATTTTTGGATAAAACCATCTGCTATTGCTCCACAATGAACCGAATTGATTTGCCCCATTTAGTGGCTTCTTTAGAGAACCTGGTGGCAGGAAACATTGTCAACCAAATAAAAGTTGACCCCGAAACAAAGCACTATGCCCGTATCGCATTAAACCAAATGTTGGCACTTCCTGGTAACTAAACAAATTCTGCTAACCTAGAAATCACATATGAAATCAGAACCAACCCCTAAGCGCAAAGATGCTGAAGCTGCGCGTAAAAAAGCTTTGAAAGTTCCCAAAGATTCCAAAGAGGCAAGAAAAGCAGTCAAGCTACGTGCTCGCGAGCAAAGACAAGAAGTTCGAATTGCTATGAATCGGGGCGAAGAATGGGCGATGCCTTTTAGAGACAAAGGTCCGGTTCGAAGACATGTGAGAAATTTGGTGGATTCACGTTGGCATTTTGGTGAATTATTTTTACCACTTGCTTTATTAGTTTTGATTTTATCTTTAGTACCAAATCCTGTGGTAGCAAGAGTTGTTTATTTCCTGTGGCTTGCCATGATGTTTGGCACAATTATTGACGAAGTTTTGTTAGCTTTTAAAATTAAGAGTGAAGTTAATAGGAATTACTCTGATCCAAAAGAGCGCAAAGGCTCAATTTTTTATGGGCTAATGAGAGCATTGCAATTAAGAAGTCTCAGACTTCCCCCACCGGTGGTTAAAATTGGTGGAGCGCCCAAAGAATTTAAATAATATTTAAGCTGGGTGAAGGCTCATGTTTTCCATGGCCAATTCAGTTCCATCCCATAGCGAAACTTGGTGAACTCCGCCATTTAAAAGTTTTTTCCAGTTAAGAGTTAACCAGACTTCAGCTTCTGCTCTAGTTTTGAATTCTGCTATTACAGCTTCCTTTGGTAAATCTGCCACAGGTTTGCCAACTTCATCTAAATAAACCCAAGTAAATGCCATGATTGAAAAGACCTACTTTCATCAAGTAATTTCAAATGTGCCCCCGCGACAATTTGATTACCTTGATAGGTAAATAGTTTCACAACTCACCACTGGTTGACCATTGACTACCTCCTAGTGTTCGCGTGTATGTTGTACTCCAAGCACTAAACCTGTTCCTTGGAATAGGGGAAGCCGGTCGGAATCCGGCGCTGTCCCGCAACCGTGGGTCATTCATCAGACAACTTCTGATGCCAAATGACAAGTCGGATTACCTAACAAGGAATAAGTCGACCACCGCACCGTCGAGGAAAACGGGGCAGGCCGGATTGTTTTTCTAAATCCACCTTCCCTTTGTATCTATTGATGCAAAGGGTTTTGTTTTTAGATTTATTCTCTTAAGCCTCGCTCATTTTACTTCATCCACGGCCACAAGCATGTGAGGAGAAATAAATGATGCAATTAAAAAGAAATATTGCAATAGCAATTGTTGCAAGTTTTTTCACAACCATATTTTCAATAACACCAGCATCAGCTGTTGATTATCGTTATTGGACTTTCTGGGTTACCACAAGTGATCAATGGTCTTCAGCTCAAGAAGGTGCTGGCACATTGATGGCAACAGATCAAATGGTCACTGGTTGGAAATTTGCAATTACCGGTGTAGATCCAGGAACACCACCTGCAGAAAGCGCTGTCTTTGCTGAACTTTGCCCAGACACTGCCGAACAAGCAGGAGGGCTAAGAGTTGCAATAGTTGTTGATTTCAATGATCAGGCTGTTGCACCAGAAGGTGAAGTACCACCTTCACAAAATGTTGTAAGTTGCATAACTATCAATGATGGTCAAACTGCACTTGACGCACTGGCTGCTGCTGATCTTGAAATTAGAGAAAGTAGTGGATTAGTTTGTGGAATTAACGGTTATCCAAAAGAAGAATGCGGCGTAGAAATAACATCAACTACTTCTGAACCTAGCGAAATGGTCTCAGAAGAAGATACTGCACCTGTTGTTACATCTAATGAAGAAATGAGTGAATCTTCTAATTCCAATTTTCAACTTATTGGTCTGGCGGCAGTTCTTGTTGTTGCCTTGGCAGTAATTTTTAAGATGCGTAAAAAGAAATAAGTGGAATCGACTAAATCTCTTATGCCATCTGCCCCCCGCAGATGGCATAAGCCAATGTTTTTGGTCGAAAGAAGATTTTTACACTCAGGTGCTTGGTGGCTTTGGGCAATTCTTTTAGCAGCCTCTGCGGCAGGTACAACAAATCCAATATTTCTAATATCAATCATTGCAGTTGTTTTACTTGTTGTTAAATTTCGAAAGAGTGATGCTCCGTGGTCAAAATCTATCAAGGGATTTTTAATTGTAGGTTTTCTTATAATTTTGATCCGATTAATTTTAGTAGTGATAACACCCGATATTTTTGGTGACACGTTGCTATTTACACTTCCCGAGATAGCTTTACCAAGTTTATTTGCGGGTCTTAAACTTGGCGGAGAAATAAAAGCAAATACAGTGTATTTCGCATTCAAAGAAGGTTTACGACTTGCCACAATTTTGATCTGCATTGGTGGTGCTCAATCTTTAGCCTCACCAGCAAGACTTTTAAAAACAATTCCAACAGCACTTTATGAAGTTGGTTTAGCAATTATTGTGGCCTTAACTTTTGCCCCTCAATTAGCATTTGATGCTAAAAGAGTTCGGGAAGCTCAATTTTTAAGAGGCAGAAAAACTTCTGGCATAAAAGCTTTAGCCAAAACTTTTGTTCCTGTTTTAGAGGGTGGAATGGAAAGAGCCCTACAACTTGCATCTGCGATGGATTCACGGGGTTATGGTAGAAAAGTGCACTTATCGCAGGAAAAAAGAGTTCTATCTAATTTTCTTATGCTGGCAGGTTTGTTAGGAATTCTTTTTGGTTTTACCGGAATATTAGGAGTGTTTAATCAAACAAATATTGGAATGGTGTCACTACTAATTGGTCTAACTATTTCTGTTCTAGCACTTCGTTTTGCCGGTAAAAATGCCTCTCGCACAAATTATCGCCCAGACAAATGGCATATTTCAGAAGTCTTAGTGGTAACTGCATCTCTTTTGGGCTTGATTGCTATGCGATTTAGTGAAAGTTTGGTTTTAAATCCGCCTACCAACCCACTAATGCTACCGCAAGTTGATTTTGTCACCCTGTTTTGTATTTGGCTGGGAATTTTAGCCATATTTGTCTCACCCAAACCGCCATTGAGTATTAATTTAATTGAACATGTTTTTGTTCCTACCACAAAATCTGGAAAGCAAGCAGCATGATTAGGTTTGAAAATGTAACTTTCTCCTATGCAGATGCTAATTATCCAATTCTTGAAAATGTAAATCTCACAATTCCACCAGGAGAACTTGCCTTGGTGGTCGGTAAAACAGGGTCAGGAAAGTCAACTTTGCTTAGTCTTATAAATGGATTAGTACCAAATTTTACAGGTGGTAATTTTATCGGCGATGTTTTAGTTAACGACAGATCGATAAGGAAGTATCCTCCACGAGACTTTGCCGATCTGGTGGGAATTGTTCGACAAGATCCAAGAGCTTCGTTTGTCACTGATGTAGTTGAAGATGAACTTGCTTATGGAATGGAGCAATTAGGTATTTCCCCCAGCACGATGCGCAGAAGAGTAGAAGAAGTACTTGATTTGTTGGGATTAAATGAACTAAGAAATAGATCTTTAACTTCTCTATCTGGCGGACAAAGACAACGAGTAGCGATTGCTTCAGTGCTGACGACTAATCCGAAAGTACTAGTTCTAGATGAACCCACAAGTGCACTGGACCCAAGTGCTGCCGAAGAAGTATTAGCAGCAATCCAAAGATTAGTTCACGATCTAGGTTTAACAGTTGTATTAGCCGAACACAGATTAGAAAGAGTTGTGCAATACGCCGATAGAGTAATTGTTGTTAATAGGGATGCTGAAGTTTACTCTGATCGACCAGTCCAAGTCTTTGCAACTTCTTTGCTTGCTCCACCTGTTGTTGAGCTTGGTAGAGCGGCAGGTTGGTCACCGCTACCACTAACGGTTCGAGATGCACGAAAATTTGCTGATGAACTAAGAAACAGATTAATTAAATCTAAACCTAGAATTCGAATAAATCCACCCACAAAAACAGTTGTAAGTATTAAGAACTTAAATTTTAATTATTCAAACCTAAGAGCATTGCGTGACATAAATTTAAGTATTTCTGATGGTGAAATTGTTGCCTTGATGGGAAGAAATGGATCCGGTAAATCAACTTTACTATCTCAACTTGTTGGTTTAATTTCACCAACTTCTGGATCTGTGTCGGTCAATGGGGTGAATCCAACTCACATGAAAGGAAGGGAATTGATCGCAAATGTTGGATTAGTTCCGCAAGAACCAACAGATTTATTGATCTCTGATTCAGTTGCCAAAGAATGCATAGCAAGCGACAGCGACTCTGGTGTCATACCTGGATCAACATTAAATATTTTTGAACAACTAACAACAAATGCTTCTGAAGATGCTCATCCCCGAGATCTTTCTGAGGGAGAAAAACTCTCATTGGCATTAGCGGTAGTACTGGCAGCAAAACCAACCCTAATTTTACTGGATGAACCAACTAGGGGTCTTGATTATATTGCGAAGGTTCAACTTGTTAACAATTTACAAAAACTTGTCAAAAAAAACCACACCATAATTCTTGCTACCCATGATGTGGAATTAGCGGCAGAAGTTGCAACCCGAGTGATCATGCTCGCAGAGGGTGAAATAGTTACTGATGGACCTGCAACCGAAGTCTTGTCTAGCTCTCCAATGTTTTCACCTCAAGTATCTAAAATTATGTCCCCTGCTAATTGGTTAACGGTTTCAGATGTTAGCTTTGCCTTAGATGAGTTAAAATGAAAATAATTAAGATTAATTCGATAACGAATTTATCAATGGTCGTAACATCAATGATTGGCTTATTTGCTTTTATTTGGCCTTTTTTAATTCAAGAAAATTCAATTTTAAATAAAAATTCTGATTATGCGGGAATTTTATTACTAGTTATTGTGCCTTTGGTTTTAATGGTGGCATTGGCAGACATTATGCAAGGAGGTATTGATTCTCGAGCATTGGCAATATTAGGAGTTTTGATTGCCGTAGTTGCTGCAATTAGACCCATGGGCGGCGGCATTGCAGGACTTGAACCTGTGTGGGCAATCATAATTATTGGAGGAAGGTCTCTTGGAGCAAGTTTTGGTTTTGTTTTAGGAGCAATGGGTTTACTTGGTTCAGCAATTCTCACAGGTGGGATCGGTCCATGGCTACCTTTTCAGATGATGGTTGCGGCCTGGGTTGGCGCAGGGGCCGGATTGCTACCAAAGTTAATTGGTAAAAAAGAAATAATTCTTTTAGCTGTATATGGATTCATAGTTGCATTCATTGCCGGATTATTTCTTAACCTTTGGTTTTGGCCTTTTGCAAATGGTTTACTTCCACAAATATCTTTTGAACCTGGTCTTGCAATTAATGAGCAGCTCTCCAGATGGGTTCGCTTTACCTTATTAACAAGTGCGGGATTTGATTTACCAAGAGCTATCACAACAGCTTTATTGTTATTTTTCTTATCCTCACCATTACTAAAAGCGATGAGACGTATGACCAAAAAAGCCAATTTTTCTAAACCTGTAGACTCACTTGTGTGATTAACACAGTTCTTGCAATTGGTTTTGATGAAACCAAATTTAATTGGTCTGATTTAACCCCAATCAGTATTGAACACAAAAAAGTATCAGACAAAATTGAACAAGACGTCAATAAAGCAATTGATGCCAATACTTCAATAATTGGTGTGTATGTTTCCCATGACATTGTTTTATCCAGTGGATTAATTGGAGCTTTCTTAACTATTGATGCAGCATCTTTGCTGGGAAATTCACAAGTTGGACAAGATGAGCAATGGATTCAAAACGCAGCTCAATTAAGAGATTTACTAAGAATTACTCGAAATCTTAAATCCGACCATAAAGAAGTAATATCAAAAACCTTAGGAGAAATTTACTACCAACTTTATAATGCAATTATTGCTGCAACTAATAGGCAAACCCGAGTAATTCTGGTTGGACCAGGTGCTATTGCCACAGGATTTATTGCAATGAGAGCAAACTCAAAAATTAAAGATTATTTACTCATAGCAAATACACCAGAAATTCCAGCTATCATCGAAGCCATAAAATTCATGGGTTGCAAAATAATAATGAACACTAAAGAAAATATTCATCCACTTGCAGAACTTGCTCTTGCCACAAGTGCTTTAAAGGCTAGCGAACTTTAGACTCCACAAAAGGTGGTTTTACCACAATAAATTCAATAGCCTTTCCTCGAACGTCAACAAAAACTTTATCTCCAAGTTTGATTTTATAATCCAATAGCGCCAATGCAATTCCTTCTCTCAGGGTCGGAGAAAAAGTTCCACTAGTAATTTCACCTAGTTCATTATTGTCTTTATCAGTTACTTTCATGTGACTTCGTGGAATTGCTCTTTCCACTGCTTTGATTCCAAAAAGTTTACGTTTAATCCCATTATTCTTCTCCACAATTAAAGCGTCTTTACCTAAAAACTTTGGTTTATCGAAACCAATTGCCCAACCTAAACC
>JAQCGN010000019.1 GCA_027730605.1 Actinomycetota bacterium | reverse complement strand
TAATTAATTTGTTAATACTTAAACCATTATAATTCTTGATTTGCAATCAGCTATCTCCTGCTGTACTACCGGGATCTGCGGCAGAGGGATCGCTTAGTTTATACTTGTTTATTGCTTCTTTAACGATTTTATTTTTAATTTCACCATTTTTAACCAATGAAAATAAAGATTGAACAACTATTGACTCTGCGTCCACTAGGAAATGTCTGCGAAGTGCCCCTCTTGTATCTGAGACTCCCCAACCATCTGTTCCTAGTGTGTAGAAATCTTGCTTTAGGTACGGGCGAAGTTGTTCAGGAACAAGTTTCATCCAATCTGATACAGCAACAATTGGGCCATCGTGGTTTTTAAGCAACTCTGTAATAAATGGAACTTTTGTGTCTCCGTCATTATTTAAGAGATTAAATCTTTCTGCCTCTAAACCATCTCTTCTTAATTCATTCCAAGATGTAACAGAATAAATATCGGCCAAAACGCCATACTCTTCTTTTAGCATTATTTGTGCTCTCAAAGCCCAAGGCATGGCAACTCCTGATGCCATTATTGCCACTCTGGATAGTTTTGATTTTCCTTCAGCTTTTGAATAAAGATATGCGCCTTTTAATAATGATTTAACATCCAAATTAATGGGTTCCTCAGGCTGAAAAATTGGTTCATTGTAAACAGTCATGTAGTAATAAATATTTTCTGGATTTTCTCCATACATTCTCTTTAAACCATCTTGCACAATGTGTGCTATTTCAAAACTAAACGCTGGATCATAAGCAACTACTGCAGGATTAGTCGTTGCCAAAACCATTGATTGACCATCATCATGTTGTAAACCTTCACCAGTCAAAGTAGTGCGACCAGCAGTAGCACCAATAACAAATCCCCTAGCCATTTGATCCATTGCTAACCAGAATTGATCCCCAGTTCTTTGGAAACCAAACATTGAATAGAAAATATAAATTGGAATCATGGATTCGCCATGGGTGGCATAACTTGTGGCAGCTGCTGTCCAAGATGAAACAGAACCTGCTTCATTTATACCTTCGTGAAGGATTTGTCCTGTTTCTGATTCTTTGTATGACAAAAAGAGTTCACGATCAACAGACGTATATTTTTGTCCCATCGGTGAATAAATCTTTGCAGTAGGAAATATTGAATCCAAACCAAATGTCCTTGCTTCATCAGGAATTACTGGAACAAATCTTGCGCCGATGTTTTTGTCCTTCATTAAATCTTTAATTAGTCTCACAAAAGCCATGGTTGTTGCTACTAATTGTTTTCCTGAAGACTTTTTCGCAAAATCATAAGCACTGTTTTCAGGTAAAATTAAAGGCTTATTTCTAGTTCTTCTCTCCGGTAAATATCCACCTAATTGTTTTCTTCTCTCATGCATGTATTGGATTACGGAATCATCTTTTCCTGGATGATAATAAGGAGGATATTTTTCATCTAATTTTGAATCCGGTATCTCTAAATACAAAGTGTCTCTGAATTTCTTTAAATCTTCAACTGTTAATTTTTTCATTTGGTGAGTTGCATTTCGACCTTCAAAGTGTGAACCAAGAGTCCAACCCTTAATAGTTTTAGCCAGAATCAATGTCGGTTGACCTTTGTGTTCTGAAGCTGCTTTGTAAGCTGCGTAAAGTTTTCGATAATCATGACCTCCACGCTGTAGTGCCCAGATTTCATCATCTGACATTGGTTCAACTAGCGCTTTAGTTCTTGGGTCTTTACCAAAGAAGTGTTCTCTAACGTAGGCACCATTTTCTGATTTATAAGTTTGATAATCACCGTCTGGTGTTGTGTTCATTAAATTAACTAAAGCGCCATCAGTGTCTTTTGCTAATAAGGGATCCCAGGTTCTACCCCAGATTACTTTTATTACATTCCAACCTGCGCCTCTGAATAAACTTTCTAATTCTTGAATTATCTTGCCATTTCCTCTTACCGGTCCATCAAGTCTTTGCAAATTAGCGTTAACAACAAATGTTAAATTATCTAATTTTTCTCTAGCAGCTAAAACAATTCCACTAATTGATTCTGGTTCATCCATTTCCCCATCACCAAGAAATGCCCAAACTCTTTGATCCGATGTGTCTTTAATACCGCGAGCATGTAAATAGCGATTAAATCTTGCTTGATAAATTGCGTTTAGAGGCCCTAGTCCCATTGAAACTGTTGGAAATTGCCAAAAATTTGGCATTAAACGAGGATGTGGGTAAGAAGGTAGTCCTCCACCTGAATGAGAAAGTTCTTGTCTAAATCCGTCTAATTGAGTTTCACTTAATCTTCCTTCCAGAAATGCTCTGGCATACATTCCAGGAGATGCGTGACCTTGAAAAAATATTGAGTCTGCTCCACCTGGTGCATCATGTCCTCTGAAGAAATGGTTAAAGCCAACTTCGTAAAGTGATGCACTTGATGCATAAGTTGAAATGTGTCCACCAACACCATATTTTTGGGCACGGTGAACCATGATGGCAGCGTTCCAACGAATGAATGCTCTGATTCTTCTTTCTATGAATTCATCACCTGGAAACCAAGGTTCTTGTTCCGGTGGAATTGTGTTTATGTAATCAGTGCTTGCAATTGTTGGTACTTCTAAACCAAGTTCAGCTGATCTGCGTAAAAGTTCCAGCATTAAATATTTAGCACGACGATTACCACTATTTTTTGCAACGGCCTCTAACGATTCACGCCATTCAGATGTTTCATTTGGGTCATTGTCAACGTATTGAGATGGAATATGGGCATTGCCAAGTGGGCTGTTTTCAAAACTTGCAGACACTTTTGTTTGGTCCCCTAGCTGACGAGGTAAAGCTTGTGGCCTAATCGACGTCTTCCCAAATTAGCCTAATCTGCACCCAAGGAGCGGTAAATCTGGCTATATATATGTGAACAGGTTTCTACCGAGGGCTAATGCACCCGCTCTAGCCAAATAGGTTCTTTGGGCTTTAGTGTTACAGCCGTGAGTAACCCCAATTGTTTCCCAAGTCCATTTCGTGCCCGTGATTGATTTATTCATTGATGGTGTTCGCCAAAAGTCATCCCAAAATGAAACTCGAAACATAATCCACCCGGCAAATGGCAAAGTTGTTGAAAAAGCTCAAGAAGCAAGCACAGTTGATGTTGAGTATGCAATTAAGGCTGCCCGAAAAGCCTTTGACCAAGGGTCCTGGCCTAAAACGACTAATGCTCATCGAAGTTTAGTTTTAAATAAAGTTGCTGAAATATTGCAACGAGACAAAACATTATTTGCCCAAGCTGAATCCCAAGACACGGGAAAAAGAATCATTGAGTCCGAATATGACATGGATGATGTCATTAAAGTCTTCAAGTATTTCGCTGAGTTAATTACTAAACAAACTGATAGAAAAGTTAATGTTGATAGGGAAAATATCGAAAGTATTATTCAATATGAACCAGTTGGTGTTATTGGTTTGATCACACCTTGGAATTACCCTCTTTTGCAAGCTTCCTGGAAAATCGCACCTGCATTAGCTGCGGGTTGCACTTTTGTTATTAAACCAAGTGAATTAACTCCCAGCACAACTTCTTTGTTGATGGATACTTTGACTGAAGCAGGTGTGCCAAATGGAGTTCATAATTTAGTTTTAGGATCAGGTGCTGTCGTTGGATCCCCTTTGAGTTCTCATCCTGATATTGACATGGTTTCTTTCACCGGTGGTCTGATGACTGGAAAAAAAATAATGGCCACAGCTAGTGAAACTGTTAAAAAAGTTGCACTTGAATTAGGTGGAAAGAATCCAAATATTGTTTTTGCTGATGCGGATATGGATGCAGCTATTGATAACGCCTTGACAGCTGTATTTCTTCACTCAGGACAAGTTTGTTCTGCTGGAGCAAGATTATTAGTTGAAAAATCTATTCGTAAAGACTTTGTTGCTGAAGTTGCTAGACGAGCAGATTTAATCAGATTAGGTGCTCCTGAAGATTCTTTTGCTGAAACTGGTGCCTTAATTAGTGCAGCGCATCGAGACAAAGTTGAGAAGTATGTTGCTAATGCACTTGCTGAGGGTGCTGAATTAAAAGCTGGTGGGAAAAGACCAACCGAGTCTCACCTGCAAGAAGGTTTTTATTACAGACCAACAGTTTTAGATAACTGTCACACCAAGATGCAATGTGTGCAAGATGAATCATTTGGGCCTGTATTAACGGTTGAAACATTTGAATCTGAAGCAGAAGTTATTGCTCTAGCAAATGACACTATTTATGGATTAGCAGGAGCGGTGTGGACAAAAGATATTGAAAAAGCACAGCGAGTGGCAAAACAGTTACGTCATGGAACTATCTGGATTAATGATTTTCACCCATATGTTCCTCAAGCAGAGTGGGGCGGATTCAAACAGTCAGGTTTTGGGCGAGAATTAGGACCAATGGGATTGGCGGAATACCAGGAGGCCAAGCATGTTTGGCAAAATCTTAAACCTGCAGCATCCAACTGGTTTGATGGGAAAGAGTGAACATAAATGAATTCACATAACAGCTCTTCAGCCATTTCGGTAAGAAACTTATGGAAAGTTTTTGGTGATAACCCAGAAAAAATAGTTAACTCATCAGATGCCGATCTTTCTCGTTCAGAGTTAAGAGAAAAAACTGGTAACACAGCTGCGGTAAAAAATGTTTCCTTTGACGTTGCCCCTGGTGAAGTTTTCGTTGTGATGGGATTATCTGGTTCAGGTAAATCAACATTAGTTAGATGTTTAACTAGATTAATTGAACCAACTGCAGGTTCAGTCTTATTCAATGGTGAAGATGTATTAAAAGCTGATCCTGCCAGATTAAGAGAATTAAGAAGAACTGCTTTTTCCATGGTTTTTCAACATTTTGGACTCTTGCCACATCGCAAAGTTATCGACAACATTGCTTATTCCTTGGAAATAAATGGTGTCAAAAAAATTGAAAGACACAAAAGAGCTCAAGAAGTAATTGAGTTAGTTGGTTTGCAAGGCTATTCAGAAGCTTACCCAGAACAACTCTCAGGTGGCATGCAGCAAAGAGTTGGTTTAGCAAGAGCACTGGCAGTTGATCCTCAAGTTATGTTTCTAGATGAACCATTTTCAGCTCTTGATCCATTAATTAGAAGAGATATGCAAACTGAAGTTATTAGATTGCATAAAGAAGTTGGTAAAACCATGATCTTTATTACCCATGATTTATCAGAAGCAATGAAACTTGGTGATCGAATTGCCATTATGCGAGATGGCGCTGTCGTGCAAATGGGAACAGCTGAAGATTTAATCGGTAAACCAGCTGACACATACGTGGCAGATTTCATGCGCGATATTTCAAAATCACATGTGTTGACACTTCGCTATTTAGCAAGACCAGCAAGACCTGGTGAAGCAACAGATGGGCCTGAACTTGATTCCTCAACCATAATTAGAGATGCATCTCAAGTAATTTCTCAACAAATGAAACCAGTCAGAGTTAGTGAAAACGGAAAAGCAATAGGAATAGTTTCAAGTGAAGATATTTTGAAATTAATTTCTGGTGATGCTAATTGATTTCAGCTATAAAAGAGATTAAAACTCGTTATTTAATTCTTATCATTCTTGGTGTATGGGCAGTATTAGCAATAATTTTCAAAGGTGTTGCAACTCTTGAACTTGCCACATATCAAAATACGTTTGTAACACAAACTGCTAATGATGCGGCTGCATCAATTAGAGGTAATAGAACCCAGAGTGCAGCATTTATTTATTTCTTCAATCCCATAAGAGGATTTATAAGTGGGTTTGTTGAATTAATCAGAATGTTAATTGCAATTCCTGCTCCTAATTCAATAATTCCAGTTTTAGGCTGGTTAGGAGTAATTGGTGTTGTAACTTTTTTTGTTTTTTTAACTAGTAATTTTAGAACAACAATTTTAGCGGTTTCACTTTTATTTGGTTGTGGTTTGCTGGGAATGTGGACAGACAGCATGGACACAATCGCTATGACATTAGCTGCAGTGATTCTTTCTCTCTCAATTGGAATTCCCTTAGGAATTTGGGCTGGATTATCTGATCGTGTCTTAAAAGTTTTAACGCCATTCTTGGATTTAGCTCAAATTCTTCCAACCCTTGTTTATCTTGCTCCCCTCGCCTTATTTTTTCTAATTGGAACTGCTTCAGCAACAATTGCCACAATGGTTTATAGCATTCCCCTATCAATAAGAATTACTTCTCATGCAATAAGAAGTTTGAATAATTCCCCTATCGAGGCTTCCATTTCAATGGGGGCAACCGGAAAACAAACCTTAACAAAAGTTCAATTGCCAATGGGTAAGCAAATGATTGTGCTGGGAATAAACCAAACCGTAATGGCTGCACTTTCCTTTGTTGTGATTGCGGCTTTAATCGGATCTCCTGGGCTTGGTGGTCCAATTATTAATGCACTGACTATTAGAAATGTTGGAGATGGATTTGTTGCTGGCCTTGCCGTTGTGTTTATTGCAATCATGCTGGATCGAAGCACAAGTGCGGCTGCAAAAACAAAGCAAACATTTGTTCCCCCCTCAAAGAAAGAAATACAGCAAAGAAGAATGTCTCTTGCGGGCATGGGAATTTTTGCCATTGTTTGCATCTGGCTTTCCCGAAATGTTTTGTGGGCAGCAATTTGGCCTAAACAATTAGATGTGTCGGAAATAGTGGCCAGTAATACAAACACAGTAACTGACTGGACTACGGATAATTTGAGATTTATTACCGTTAGCTTTAAAGATTTTATCTCAAATTATGTCCTAAATTCAATTCAAGCTTTATTAGCTGGTTCACCTTGGTTTATTACAATTACAATGATTGCATTGATTGCCTATTTACTCGGTGGTAGAAAAGTTGCACTACTAGCTATTGGATTAATGTTACTAATTGTTGCCTGTGGTTTGTGGTATGAAACCATGGTTACACTTACTCAAACACTTGTTGCAACAATGCTAACGATGATTCTGGGTGTAATTTTGGGAGTCTGGATTGGTCGAAGTCAAAAAGCATACAAAATACTTAGACCATTTCTTGACGCTGGACAAACCTTACCTGCGTTTGTTTATTTAGTTCCAATTCTTGGTTTATTTGGTCCTTCAAGATTTACCGCTATTGTGACTGGAATTGTTTACTCCATTCCTGTGGTTGTAAAAATTGTGGGTGAAGGAATAAAGGGTGTTTCAACAACAATGATTGAAGCTGCAACAGCAGCAGGATCTAATGCATGGCAATTAATTACAAAAGTTCAATTGCCTGCGGCAAAAAGATCTTTATTGCTGGCAACAAATCAAGGTTTAATATTTGTTTTAGCTGTGGTAGTTATTGGTGGTTTTGTGGGTTCAGGTGGGTTGGGTTACCTGGTAATCGTAGGTGGGTCAAAACCTGAATTACAAGGAAAAGGGCTGGTCGCCGGGTTTTCCATCCTGCTCCTAGGGGTGATGATTGACCGAATTGCCCATGCCAGTGCCCGAAAATACGGTAATTGATAACGAATAGCCAACGATTTTAAGTAATCATTTCAAATGGTTGCTTAAATGCATTAACATCTAGGTAGTTCTCTAAAGAAGGAGAGAAATAATGAAACAAAAGTTTAGAGGTCGCGCCGCGACTGCTTCACTGTTTGTAACTTTAGGTCTGCTACTTGCAGCATGTTCTGGATCTGGTGTTGATCAAGCAGCAACAACTACAGAAGATACCGCAGCAACACCAGCAGTAGAATGCGGTGAAGTTGGAATCGCAATGCACGCATGGGTTGGCTACACAGCAACTGCAAATGTGCTAACTGAAATTGCAAAGAAAGAATTTGATTGCACAGTTAATCAAGTTGAATTAGCTGAAGCTGGCGTAACTTATGATGCAATGGAATCTGGTTCAGTCGACGTAGTTGTAGAAGACTGGGGCGGTGGCCGTTGGCAAGAATGGGTTGATCGCGGTTCAGTTGTTGAACTAGGTCCTAACGGTCAAGAAGGCTTAATTGGTATGTATGTACCAAAGTGGATGGCTGATGAATATCCAGATATCACAGATTCTGCAAACTTAAATAAATATGCTGATCTATTTAAGACTTCAGAATCAGGTGGAAAAGGTGCTTGGTTAGAAGGACCTCCGGGCTACACCACAATCGGTGAAAAAATGATTGAAGCAAACAAACTGAACTTCAAAGCAATTAACACTGGTTCAGAAACAGCTTTGATTGATGCTTTCACTGATGGACAAAAGAATAAGAAAGCTGTTATTGGATATTGGTACACACCACAATATTTCAATGCCCAAGTTGAATTAGCAAGAATTAATTTTCCTGATAACGACTGGACAGATGCAGCAGAAGCAAGTGGTTTAACAGATTATCCAGCAACACCATTAATTAAATTAGCTTCAAAGAAATTAATGGATTCTGGATCACCATTTGCAACACTATTGCAGAATTTTTCTTGGTCTAACGAAGACCAAAATGCAGTAGCCGCAGACATTGAAGGCGGAATGGATCCTGCAGCAGCCGCTCAAAAGTGGATTGATGCAAACCCTGACAAGGTGCAAGCCTGGTTAGGATAAGTAATTAAGAACAACTAGGGGCAGGCACTTGACGTGCCTGCCCCTTTTACTTAAGCATTGGTTTATCGTTAAGAACAAATAAGTGCTGTTTCATAATGCGAAACGCATTTAAACCAACCGAAAGTGTTAAACAAATGTCAAAAAAAGTTATCATCATTGGTGCAGGAATTGTTGGCTGTGCACTTGCTGATGAATTAACTCAACGCGGTTGGACAGATGTAACCGTTTTAGAACAAGGACCACTTTGGGCTCCTGGTGGTTCAACAACTCATGCACCAGGTTTAGTTTTTCAAACAAATGGCAGTAAATCTTTAGCGTTATACGCAAAATACACAGTTGAAAAACTGTGTTCACTTGATTTAGATGGACAACCTTGTTTTCTTCAAGTTGGCTCCCTTGAAGTTGCAACTTCAAAAGAGCGCTTAGCTGAATTACATCGAAGAGCAAGTTTAGCAACTGCTTGGGGAATAAAAGCTCAAGTAATAAGTGCCAAAGAAGCAAAAAAACTTCATCCGTTACTGGATGAAAAATCTATTTTAGGTGCCCTTCATGTTCCAACCGACGGATTGGCTAAAGGTGTTCGAGCTGATGAAGCAATGGGTCGCTTAGCAATTTCTCGTGGAGCTAAATTCTTAGATAATCACGAAGTTTTAGATATAAAGAAAGAAAATGGAAAAGTTACTGGAGTTAAAACTAATCACGGTGATTTTGATGCAGAGGTAGTTATTGCCTGTGCAGGTATTTGGGGACCCAAAGTTGGCGACATGATTGGTATGCCAACAGCAATTCAACCTTTGGCGCATCAACTTGCTTGGACGAAAGATCTTCCAGGACTTTCTGATCAAACTCAAGAAGCCGTGTTGCCATTAATTAGACATCAAGATAAAGATTTGTATTATCGCCAACGCGATAAAGGTTTAGGCGTTGGTTGGTATGGTCACAGACCACTTCCGGTTAAAGCAAAAGATATTTTGCCTTTTAATAAAGCAAAGGTTATGCCTTCTGTTCTTGATTTCACCAAAAAAGAATGGCAAGGGGCCATGAAGCATTCAGGAAAAATAATTCCTGAATTAAAGAAGGCAAAAATTGATAGTGGCATGAATGGTTTGTTCTCATTTACCGTGGATGGTTTTCCGTTAATGGGTGAATGGGCTGGATTAAAAGGTTTTTGGACAGCTGAAGCTGTTTGGGTAACACATTCAGCAGGTGTTGCGAAAGCAATTGCTGAATGGTTAGTTGATGGTCATCCTTTCCTTTCTGTTCATGAATCAGATGTGAACAGATTCGAAAAACATCAAATTGGCCCTGAACATATTGAGATGCGCGGCAAACAAAACTACGTAGAAGTCTATGACATTTTGCATCCATTAGAGCCAATGAAAGAACCAAGACCAATTAGAACAACAGGTTTTTATCCTCGACAAAAAACCTTGGGTGGATACTTTTTAGAAGCAACAGGATATGAAAGACCACAATGGTATGAAGCAAATAAGAAACTAGTTTCTAAATTCAAATCCCCAAAAAGAAATTCTTGGGCAAATAAACATTGGTCCCCAATAATTGGTGCTGAAGCTCAATACGTTAGAAAACATATGGGACTTTTTGACATAACGTCTTTGAAGAGAATTGAGGTCACAGGAAAAGGTGCTCTAGATTTCCTGCAACATCAAACCACCGGAAAACTAGATAAAGCAATTGGTTCAATCACCTACTGCTTAATGCTTACCCCACATGGTGGAATTCTTAGTGATGTAACAGTTGCAAGATTAGGTGAAAACCACTTTATTTTGGGTGCCAATGGAAATGTTGATTTAATTCGATTACAAAATGCTGCACCAGATAATGTGCATGTCAAAGACATAACTGCTGGAACAATTGGGCTTGGGCTTTTTGGTCCAAAAGCAAGACAACTAGCTCAATCTATTTGTGAAGATGATTTATCAAATGAGTCATTAGGTTATTTCAAAGCTAAAAAAACTTATCTTGGTCAAGTCCCGGTCACACTTTGGCGTTTGTCTTATGTGGGTGAGCTTGGTTATGAAATATATGCCGATGCCGACATGGCGTTAAAACTTTGGGACACCCTATTTAAAGCCGGAAAGAAACATGGATTAATACCAGCAGGTAGGGGTGCTTTTAACAGTATGAGACTTGAAAAAGGTTATCGATCCTATGGTGCGGAGATGACAAGTGAACATAATCCATATGAGGCAGGTTTAGGTTTTGCTGTTAGAAAATCTGGTGGTTTTATCGGTCATGAAGCTCTAGCAAAAATAAATCCTGAAACTATCACTCGTAAACTAAGTTGCTTGGTCATAGAAAATGACTTAGATGTAGTTATGGGCAAAGAACCAGTTTTAGTAAATAAAGAAGTAGTTGGATACACCACTTCTGCTTATTACGGCCATAGCGTTAAAGCACCACTTGCTTATGCCTGGTTACCGATTGAACACAGTAAAATTGGTACCAAAGTTGAAATTCAATACTTCAATAAATTTATCAAAGCCAAAGTTGGTAACGATCCACAATTTGATCCTGATATGACTAGATTGAAATCCTGATTAAATGACAACTAAAAGAAGACACACAGCACATCTTCCTGAACATCCAGATTTTTTATGGAAAAACCCTTCCCTTAAAAAATCTTATGACGTAATTGTTATTGGTGCTGGAGGTCATGGTTTAGCGACTGCTTATTACCTAGCAAAAAACTTTGGTATCACAAATGTTGCTGTTTTAGAAAAAGGCTGGCTAGCTGGTGGTAACATGGGAAGAAACACCACAATTATTCGTTCAAATTATTTATGGGATGAAAGTGCTGGAATATATGAAAAATCACTTCAACTTTGGGAGGGACTAGAAGAAGAAGTTGGTTATGAAATGTTTTTTGACCAACGAGGTGTTATGACACTTGCCCATAGTGTGAGTGATCTTAGAAGCAAACAAAGAAATTTCTATGCCAATGCAGTTAACAAAATTGATTCCCAATGGTTAACTCCAGAAGAAGTTAAAAAAATTGCACCCATTGTCAATATTTCTCCTGGTGTTCGATATCCAGTTTTAGGTGCGACCTACCAAGCAAGAGGTGGAATCGCAAAACATGATTGGGTTGCTTGGGGATATGCCAAAGCGGCCAGCGATTTAGGTGTTGATCTAATTCAGGGTTGTGAAGTAAAGAAAATTAAAGTTGAGAATGGAAAAGTTATTGGTGTTGACACAAACCAAGGTTTTATTTCCGCCAATAAAGTTGCCATGGCAGCAGCAGGACATACTTCAGTTTTAGCCGAAATGGCAGGCTTTAGAGTTCCACTACAAAGTAGACCACTACAAGCTTTAGTTTCTGAATTGTTGGAACAAGTTTTAGATACAGTAATTATGAGTGGTGCAGTACATGTTTATGTGAGCCAAGCTCACAAGGGTGAATTAGTTATGGGTGCAGGAACTGATGCTTATAACTCTTATGCCCAACGTGGTGGATTTCATGTTATTGAACACCAATTAGCTTCAGCACTTGAACTGTTTCCAATTTTTTCTCGAGCACATTTATTACGCACTTGGGGTGGAATTGTAGATATTGCACCTGATGCTTCACCGATTCTTGGTTTGACTCCGGTAGAAAATTTATATATTAATTCTGGTTGGGGTACTGGTGGATTCAAAGCAACACCAGGATCTGGTTGGGCTTTTGCAGACACCATTGCTCATAACAGAGCACATGATTTGGTTAAACCTTATTCACTTGATCGTTTTGTAACTGGTCACTTAATTGATGAACACGGCGCAGCCGGTGTGGCACATTAGGAAAATATAACAATGTTACTAATTAATTGTCCCTGGTGTGGATCTCGAGATGAAACAGAATTTCATTACGGCAGTCAAGCCCATATTGGTTACCCTGAAAAACCTGATGAATTAACAGATACCGAATGGGCTGAATACATTTTTTACCGTGAAAACACTAAAGGTTGGTTTGCTGAACGTTGGGTGCATAGCGTTGGATGCAGGCGTTGGTTCAATATTTGGCGAAATACCCAAACTCATGAGTTTGGTCCAAGTTACAAACCTTTTACGAAGCAACCTAGTAGGCCCAAATGAGTACAGTGAAATTTACTTTTGATGGAACTGATTATCGCGGTAACAAAGGTGAACCACTATCAGCTGCTTTATTAAGAAATGGCATAAAAGTTTTCACTGAAAGCTCTTACCTATTAAGACCAAGGGGTGTTGTTGGTCTTGGTTATGAAGAACCTTGCGCATTAGTCCAGATTGATTCTGGAAGTGGAGAACCAATGGTTCCCTCCACCAAAATTGAATTAGTCGATGGATTAGTTGTGCGAAGCCTTGCAGGTGTGGGCGATTTACCTATTTCGCCTGATAAAGCAAGATACGACAAAATTTTTAAACATGTTGATGTTCTAGTAATTGGAGCAGGATTAAGTGGAATTAAAGCTGCTGCAAAAGCAGCACATAAAGGCAAATCAGTAATTATTCTTGATGATCAAGCCCAAGTTGGTGGATATTTAAATGATAAAAATGAAAAAATTAATTCGAAATTACTAAAAAATATTAAAAAAAATAATGTTGTTTATTTACAAAGAACCACTGCTATTGGTTTATATGATCAAAATTATGTGGTAGCAGTTGAAAGAAGATCTGATCATTTAAGTTCAGAAATAATCCCTAATTTTGCAAGAATGCGAACTTGGCATATCAGGGCTTCAGAAATCGTGCTTGCAACCGGAGGGTTTCAAAGGGTTTTAGTGTTCCCTAATAACGATCGCCCCGGAATCATGCTTTCACACGCAGCAGCTACTTACCTACATAAATACAGAGTTGGTAACTTTAAATCTGCCGTGGTGGTCACAGTTGATGACAATGGATACCAAGACGCGATAAGAATTCACAAATCTGGAACTAAAGTTGAAGCAATAGTTGATATTCGAGCAAAAGTATCGGGAAAATTAGTAAAAGAAGCAAGTAAATTAGGAATTGAAATAATTCTAAATTCCACCGCCGTAGACACTTCTGCAGATCAAACTGGTGCTGTTGCCTCAGTATTTGTTGCAGCAACCAAACTAAATGGTGAAGTAATTGGCAACAAAAGAGAAATTAAAGCAGATCTCGTAGCAATTTCTGGTGGATGGACACCAACTGTTCATTTAGCTACATATTTGAATTTGAAACCTGTGTGGGATAGCAAGATCGCAGCGTTTAAAATGCCAAAACTTCCTCAAGGATTGAGTTCAACTGGAATTGCAAATGGTGAGTTTGACAAGGTAGAAAATCTTCCCGCAAAATTCTTTGGAATAATTCCTGATGGTGAAGATGCAAAAGTATCATTTATTGACCTTCAACGAGATGCAAATGTAAGAGATCTAAGACGAGCAGTTGGTGCAGGATTAACTTCAGTTGAGCACATAAAGAGATACACCACAATTGGTACAGCTCATGACCAGGGGAAAACAAGTGGGACAACCACCATGGGTTTATTGGCACAACTTATTGATAAAGAACCACAAGAAGTGGGCACCTTAACTTTTAGACCACCCTATGTTGGTGTGCCATTCTCAGCGCTTGCTGGTCGTGATTTAGGAATCTTATCTGATCCAATTAGAACAACTCCAATTCATCCTTCACATCTAAATGCAAATGCTCCAATGGAAGATGTTGGCCAATGGAAAAGACCTTGGTATTTCCCAATTGAAAAAGAAAATATGCACGAAGCAGTATTAAGAGAATGTAAAGCGGCTCGTGAGGGCGTTGCTGTGATGGATGCATCCACTTTAGGAAAAATTGATATTCAAGGACCAGATGCTGCCATATTTTTAGATCGTGTTTACACCAACATGTTCTCAACTTTAAAAGTTGGATCAAGTCGCTATGGCTTGATGTGTGGTGTCGATGGCATGGTTTTTGATGACGGAGTCACTACAAGAATTAGTGAAAATAGATTTTTAATGACAACTACCACCGGTGGTGCTGCTCGGGTGCTTGATTGGTTAGAAGAATGGTTACAAACTGAATGGCCTGATTTAAAAGTTTTCTGCACTTCGGTTACTGAGCACTGGTCCACTGTTGCAATAGTTGGTCCAAAATCAAGAAATCTGCTTGCAAAACTTGCTCCAAAATTAGATGTTTTAAATGAAGCTTTTCCTTTTATGGAAAATCGATTTGCAGATGTAGCAGGAATTCCAGCCCGTATTGCTCGAATTTCTTTTTCTGGCGAGTTGGCTTATGAAATAAATATCGAAGCTTGGTATGGCTTACATATTTGGGAAGAAGTAATGAATAAGGGTAGAGAATTTAAAATCACCGCTTATGGCACTGAAACTATGCACGTTTTAAGAGCTGAAAAAGGATTTGTAATCGTTGGCCAAGAAACAGATGGCACCCAAACTCCACAAGACCTAGGTATGGATTGGATAGTTTCAAAGAAAAAAGACTTTATCGGTAAAAGATCATTTAGCAGATCAGATACTGCTCGGGAAAAAAGACACCAGTTAGTTGGAGTTTTGCCACTTAATATTCAAACACTTTTACCTGAAGGTGCCTACATCGTTAATGAAGGTAGCTCAAATACTTCTGGGAAAATTCCGCATATTGGATATGTAACTAGTTCTTATCATTCAGATGCCTTGGGTAGAACATTTGCTTTGGCCATGATTGCTGATGGCAGAAATAAAATAGGTCAATTTGCTGAGGTGCCAATGGGTGACAAAGTTGCCCAAGTTGAAATTGTCGACTCTGTTTTCTTTGATAAGGAGAACACTCGTCGTGATGGATAACTTAGTGCAAAACAGAAAAAGTCCTTTAAACAATATTGAACTTGGTAATAAAAATACTATTTATCTAGCTGAAAAACCCTTTGCCACAACTTTAGAAATTAGAGTAAAGCCTAATTCTTCCACGGCAAAAAAGATTGAAAAGGTTTTAAAAATTAAGTTTCCTGACAAAGTTGGACAAACTTTTAAGTCCAAGGATTTCACTGTCTTAACATTAGGTCCAGATTGGTGGATGGTTGTTGGAGCAAATCTAAATCACGAAAGAAAAATTAGAGCAGCAATTGGAAATGAATTTGCCTCAATTGTTGACTCATCTGCTCAAAGAACTTTTGTGGAAGTCTCAGGAAAATATGCTCAAAGTGTTTTAGAGCACGGATTTGAAAATAATTTAGATCCCAAAGTGTTCAAAACAGGAATGTGTGTTCAAGGTGTACTTTCTCGATCGCCTGTAATCATTTATCACGGACCAGTAGGTGTCTATCATCTTTACGTAAGAGCTTCATTTGCCCAACATTTGTGGAATTTCTTATCAGATGCAGCAACCGAGTATTTGAAGAAATAAAGAGGAAAATCATGTCAGCAATAATTCTTGATGGTAAAGCTCAAGCCCAAATTATTAAAAATGATTTATCGAAAAGAATTAGTGTTCTAAAACAAAAAGGAATAAACCCAGGTTTAGGAACAATCTTAGTTGGTGAAGATCCAGGTTCGCATGCATATGTTGGTGGCAAACACCGAGACTGTGCTGAAGTTGGAATTAATTCAATAAGAATTGATTTGCCTTCAAATGCAACACGGCAACAAGTAACTGATGCAATTACCCAGTTAAATACTGATTCAAATTGCACTGGCTTTATTGTGCAATTACCTCTTCCAAATGACTTAGATTCAAATTTAGCTTTAGAACAAATTGATCCTCGTAAAGATGCTGATGGACTTCATCCAGTTAATTTAGGAAAACTTGTTTTGGGAGAAAACGCTCCCCTACCTTGCACACCAAGAGGAATAATTGAACTGCTACGTGCCTACAAGATTGAATTAAATGGTGCAAACATTGTGATAATTGGTCGAGGAGTAACCGTAGGAAGACCCCTAGGTTTAATTCTGACTAGAAAAACCGAGAATTCAACTGTCACAATTTGTCACACCGGCACAAAGAATTTAACTCAACATTTATTAAATGCTGATGTGGTTGTGGCAGCTGCGGGAGTACCTCATTTAATTAAACCAAACATGATAAAAAAAGGTGCTGCAGTTGTTGATGTAGGAATCACTAGAACTGATAAAGGGTTGGTTGGAGATATTGATCCTGGTGTGAAAGAAGTTGCTGGTTATTTCTCCCCAATGCCTGGTGGAACTGGTCCCATGACAAGAGCGATGCTAATCACAAATGTGGTTGAGAATGCTGAAAGAATGACTAAATGACAAAAGTTTATGACTACATAATTGTTGGCGGTGGCAGTGCTGGATCTGTTTTAGGCAATCGTTTAAGTGAAAACCCTGCTAATGAAGTGTTAGTTCTAGAAGCAGGTCGTCCTGATTATTGGTGGGATGTTTTTATTCACATGCCAGCTGCGCTAACTTTTCCAATTGGCAGCAAATTTTATGACTGGAAATATCAATCAGAACCAGAGCCTTTCATGAATAATCGACAGGTTAATCACGGACGCGGCAAAATTTTAGGTGGTTCAGGATCAATAAATGGAATGATTTTTCAACGCGGAAATCCATTGGATTACGAAAGATGGGCCCAAGACAAAGGTGTACAAAACTGGGATTTTGCTCATTGTCTTCCCTATTTTAAGAAAATGGAAAACTCTATTCATGTTTCTGACCCTGTATTTAGAGGACACAGTGGACCTCTTGAATTAGAAAAAGGTCCTGCCAAAAATCCGTTATTTCAATCATTTTTCAAAGCAGCAGTTGAAGCAGGATTTGAACTAACCGATGATGTGAATGGTTATCGCCAAGAAGGTTTTGGGCCATTTGACAGAAATGTTCGAAAAGGAAAAAGACTTTCTTCTGCTCGTGCATATCTTCACCCTGTTAAAAATAGAAAGAATCTTACTATTAGAACTAGAGCCATGGTTGAAAAAGTTGTCTTTGAGAATAAAACTGCTGTTGGTGTAGAAGTGACTTTTAGAACTATTTTCGGTAAGAAAAAAGAATTCATCAAAGGTAAAGAGATTATTTTATGCGGTGGAGCAATTAATACACCACAAATTTTACAGCTTTCCGGTATTGGTGATGCTAAGCATTTAACTTCTCTTGGTATACCTGTAGTAAATGATCTTCCAGGTGTTGGTCAAAACTTACAAGATCATTTAGAAGTTTATGTGCAATATTCGTGTAAGAAACCAGTATCGCTTCAACCAAATTTGCAATTATGGAGAAGACCTTTTATTGGTGCTGCGTGGCTATTTTTTAGAAAAGGACCAGGTGCTTCAAATCATTTTGAAGGTGGAGGTTTTGCCAGAAGTAATGATGAAGTGAAATATCCAAATTTGATGTTTCATTTCCTACCAATATCTGTACGCTATGACGGCACTGTAACTGCTAAGGGACATGGTTACCAAATTCATATTGGACCAATGTATTCAGATGCACGTGGACATGTAAAAATTAAAGACAAGAATCCTTACACAAAACCAGCCATCTTATTTAATTACCTCTCTACAGCTCAAGATAAAAGAGAGTGGGTGGAGGCAATTAGAACTGCGCGAAACATTATGACTCAGAGAGCGATGGATGAATTTAATGGTGGTGAAATTTCTCCAGGAACAAATGTTAGTACAGATGAAGAAATACTTAAATGGGTTGCCAAAGATAGTGAGACGGCATACCACCCATCTTGCACCGCAAAAATGGGAACAGATGAAACATCTGTAGTCCACCCAGATACTTTGCAGGTTCATGGTGTTCAGGGTTTAAGAGTTGTTGATGCATCAGTATTTCCATATGTCACAAATGCAAATATTTATGCACCAGTCATGATGGTGGCTGAACGAGCAGCTGATTTAATTCAAGGGAAAAAACCACTAGATCCAATTTATGTGGATTGGTATAAACATAAAGTTTAACTTAATTTTAGGAATTGACCGGATTTAAATTCAGTTCTACCTTCATTAGTTAAAACCCAAACCGATTGTTTACCTTTGACAATCCACTCGTTTTCACTACCAACCAAAGCTGTATTTTCATCAATTCCCACAAGTGTTACACCTTTGGGGGTATTTATTAAGTATCTGGTGATGATATCTGGAATCCAGCCCAACATGCGATCAAAATGAGGAATTACTCTTAGGTTTGGCAACATACCTAGTCCAGCAACATCTTTATTATTTTTTCCTATTTTTAGTCTCATTGTTGGAACCCAATTGGTTAATGCCATAGCACCTGCACTACATCCTGCTAAGGAAGCACCGCTTTCCCATTGTTCAACAATAGTTTTCCATACAATTGAATTTCTCAAAGTTTCAGCCAAATAGGTTGGGTCTCCACCACTTAAATAAATTAGACCTGCCCCAATAATTTGTTTTGCCAAATCAGGATCATTAGCACTTTCTTTGTCAAATACTGAAAGCCACCTAGATTCAACATTTAATCTGTTAGCTTGTTCAATTGCTAAAGTATTCCAATGATCTAAACTTTTTTGACCTTCTAGACCTGCCGCAGTTGAAAGTTGCACATACACAGGGGGTTTATTTTCAAGAAGTTCTTTTTCAATATCAGCCATCACAGGTAACCATTCACCTGAACCAACTAGGGCTATGGTGCCACTCATGTTTTAACTTTCTTTAATTTAAGCTCCCGCACCTGGACTCGAACCAGGAACCACTCGATTAACAGTCGAGTGCTCTGCCAATTGAGCTATGCGGGATTGACTTTTAATGCGAATGCAAACTTACCAAGAACACTGAAGTTACGTACTTCGAGGCTACTCACGATGTGCCCAGAGACTTCTCTCGAAGCGCTCTTCTAAATTCTTCGATGCTTAAAAGTTCTT
>JAQCGN010000082.1 GCA_027730605.1 Actinomycetota bacterium | reverse complement strand
GAAATACGCAAGAATTAGCTAACGCGATAATTAAACTTCTAGACAAAAGTAATCTTGAGAATGCAAGAAAAAATAGTTTGCGTTTAAGAGAAAACTTTAGATGGAATAAAGTGTTAAAACCTGTTTTGGAATATTGCGCCAACCCATATAAAGTTAAAAAGAATCCTTTGGCTCTTAAACGTCACCCAAGAAAGACTCCAACTTATTACTATCGAAGAATTGGTGAAATTAAACGCGAAGAAGGTTTTGCTGGCATTATGCGCAAAACTGCGAAGAAACTTCATCTTCCAGGTGCGAAGTTCTACTAACTAGGGCAAAATAAAACTATGACAACAAATGAACATGGTGTAGATGCCCTTCTTCCTGGACGTTTAGGAATGGTGGTTCGTTTAATTTCTCAACCGGGAGCCCGTTTGGCACTGCTTGATGCCGTTAATCGATACGCCGACAACTTAGAACAAGAACCAGGCACAGAAGCCTTTGTGGTTTCTTTAGATCCAGAAGACCAAGATGTTGCTTGGTTAGTGGAATGGTTTACCAGTTCGCAAGCATTTGAAGATCACAGAAAAGCTGATGCATTTGCTGATTTAATGAAGGAACTGCCAAATCTGCTAAGCCAGCCACCAGCAATATTGAGAATGGATCCGTTACGAATGTTTATCCAAAAAGATTTAGTTGACGGAGCTTTTTAAAGATCGTCAGTGAGTGTTACTTCCCAGCCACCCACATATTCAGCAAACATATTGTAAATTACTGAAACAATTCCTGAAAGTAATGTCCAAGTCACAACTTGGAAAACTGTGAAAACACTTCCTATAAGAATAATTCTTGGTAGAGATAACAAACTTACGATGTTAAAACCTGCGCCACCTGCACCAAAAATATCTGTTAATAAACCAGTTGCTAAATCAATTGTGCCGCTTAGTTTTGCAACTGACCAAAGCATAATCAGTGCCACGATGGAAGCTAATCCAAAAACTAAAGAAATAATAAAAGTTGTTTTTATAACTGATAAAGGATTTATGTAAGAAACTCTCAAACGAGATCTTTTTGTGCCTGGTCTTGTTGTTGGCATGCTTTGTGTTGCTTGAAATCTTGATTTAGAAGATCGTGATGTACTCATTCTTCAACATCCACAGCTTTGGTGACCGCAACAACTTTTACACCCTTGGCAACTTTCATCATTGAAACTCCCATGGTGTCTCGTCCGGTTGCTCTAATTTCACTAACTTGCGTTCTTAAAACTACCCCATTAGATGCAATTGCAAATAACTCGTCTGTTTCTTGAGCAATAAATGCACCCACTAGAGATCCTCTGGCATCTTCACTAATTCTCATTGCGCGAACTCCTTGAGTGCCACGTCCCTTTGATGCCCATTCTTTAACTTCAGTTCTTTTGGCAAAACCAGCATCAGTTGCTGTGACCAAGAATGATTTAGGTTGCACTACAGACATACTCAATAATTCATCACCTTTGTTTTTAAATCTAATTCCAATTACACCAGTAGTAGATCTGCCAGCGGAACGTAATGTTTCTTCATCAACTGAGCAACGAACAGAAAATCCTTTTTTGCTTACCAAAATTACATCATTTTTCTTTGTCACAAGTTGAGCAGAAATTACTCGATCATTTGGTTTCAAGTTAATTCCAATAATTCCACCACTTCGACTGGAGTCATACTCTGAAAGTGAAGATTTTTTAATCATTCCTTTTGCTGTTGCTAATAACAAATACGGTGCTTGTTCATAATTTTTAATTGACAAAACAGCAGCAATTTTTTCATCTGGTTGGAAAGATAAAAGATTTGCTACATGTTGACCTTTAGCATCTCTTCCTTTATCTGGAAGTTCATGAACTTTAGTTCGATAAACACGTCCTCTATCTGTGAAAACCAACAACCAGTCATGTGTAGAGGCAACAAAGAAGTGTTCAATGACGTCATCTTCGCGAAGGGACGCTCCCTTTATTCCTTTACCGCCACGTTTTTGAGCACGATATGCATCTGACTTAGTTCGCTTGATGTAACCGCTATGACTAATGGTGACAACAACATCTTCTGCCTTAATGAAATCTTCAGCAGACTTATCTCCTTCTTGGGCCACAAATTGAGTTCTTCGATCATCACCGTATTTTTCAGAAATTTCAGCTAATTCTTTACCAATAATTTTTCTTTGTCTTTCTGGTTTGGCCAAAATATCCTTGTAATCCTTAATGGATTTACTTAATTCATCAAATTCATCAGTTATTTTTTGTCTTTCTAATGCTGCAAGTTTTCTTAATTGCATATCCAAAATTGCTGTTGCTTGGATTTCATCAATCTTTAATAGTTTTTGTAATCCTGCTTTAGCATCTTCAACTGTTTTTGATTTTCTAATCAGAGCTATAACATCATCTAGTTTGTCTAAGGCCTTTAGAAGTGCTGAAAGAATGTGGGCTCTTTTTTCCGCCTCATTTAATCTAAATTGAGTTCTTCTTTGAATTACAGAAACTTGATGTTCAATCCAGTAGGAAATGAACTGATCAAGACTTAATGTTCTTGGCACCCCGTCAACTAGAGCTAACATGTTGGCACCAAAAGTTTCTTGCAGTTGAGTTTGTTTGAAAAGGTTATTTAAAACAACTTTGGCAACAGCGTCTTTTCTTAAAACAACAACTATTCTCATTCCTGTTCGAGAAGATGAATCATCTCTTAAATCAGAAATACCAGTAATTTTTCCAGTGTCAACAAGTTCAGCAATTTTTAGTTTTAAATTATCTGGATTAACTTGATAAGGAAGCTCTGTTATTACTAAGTTTTGTCTGCCTTTGGCATCTTCTGTGACATCAACGACTGCACGCATCGTAATTGATCCGCGCCCTGTTTTAAATGAATCTTCAATTCCAGTACGACCAACAATTAATCCACCAGTTGGAAAATCTGGTCCTTTAATGTGTTCACGTAATGCATTAAACAATTCTTCTTTTGTTGCCTTTGGATTTAATAATGCCCACTGAATTCCTGCTGCTACTTCTCTTAAATTGTGAGGTGGAATATTGGTGGCCATTCCCACAGCAATTCCACTTGAACCATTAACTAAAAGATTAGGAATTCGTGCTGGTAAAACTGTTGGTTCTTGAGTTCTACCGTCATAATTTGGAATAAAATCAACAGTGTCTTCATCAATATCTCGAACCATTTCCATTGCCAATGCAGAC
>JAQCGN010000018.1 GCA_027730605.1 Actinomycetota bacterium | reverse complement strand
AATGGAACTCCATACAATCCTCTAGGTTGGTTTGGCTCAGCAAAAAATCCAGTTGGTTGCTAAGAATTCTCGATTTAGTTTTATTATTTCCTCACAAAATAGGCGTCACCTACAATTAAGGGATGAAGAAAAAGCAGCCCCCATACACCTCACTTTTCATTGGTGCCGGTGTAATTTTTGCTGCCGGAATCCTGCTGGGCACAACTGTAAATAACAGTTCTTCAACATCTATTTTGGATGAAGCCGTTGATCAAATTTTGGATAAAACTTCAAACGATATTACAAAAAAATCATTGGAAAGAGCAGCAATAGAAGGAATGCTTAAATCTTTAGGGGACAAGTGGAGCAGATTTTTACCAGAAGTTGGAAATACTTCTTTTGATGATTCAGTCGAAGGCCAATATTCAGGAATTGGAATTTGGTTAAGGGGTGATGAATCAGGGTTTGTAAGTATCGCAGGGATAGTTCCAAGTTCCCCAGCAGAATTTGCAAATCTAGAAAATGGGGATGTGATTCAATCTATTGATGGGGTGGTCACAAAAGATAAGACCCTTTTTGAAATTTCCAAACTGCTTACCGGAGAACCAAATACCAACGCCATTTTATTGATTAATAGAAATGAAGAAACTTTAACTTTTAGTGTTGAAAGAACTGAATTGAAAAGTAACCCCGTTCAATTAAAGAAATTATCTAATGACATTGTCGTAGTTTCCATAAGTGAATTTAATCGTGGATCAGCTAGAAATATGAGAGCAGCATTAGCTACAAGTGGTGCAAATAGAAATGGAATTGTTTTAGATTTAAGAGGAAACCCAGGTGGATTATTAGTCGAGGCAACTGATGTAGCAGGGGCATTTTTAAATGGAGGTTTAGTTGTTGAATTTCATAGTCCAGGAATGCCAGTAGAGACATTTAACGCAATTGGTGATGGTGATTCAGAAACCCCATTAGTTGTTTTGGTAGATAGTGGAACTGCTTCTGCAGCAGAAGTTGTGGCAGCAGCACTTCAAGATAGGAACAGAGCAGTAATTGTTGGTGAAAAAACTTTTGGTAAGGCAGCAGTTCAAGATTTCACACGATTATCAGATGGATCTGGCATTGAGTTGACTATTGGTTACTACTTAACTCCAAATGGGAGAAAACTAGATGGACAAGGATTAGAACCAGATGTTCTAGTTTCTGGTAGAGAATCTAAAAAAGTAGCAGAAACTAGGGCTTTGCAAGTTTTGCAAGGACTTGTGGCAAGTGCTGGAGCTCGGGGCTAATCATGAAAGAAAAGGGAAGAAAACTAGTAGCCCAAAATAAAAAGGCTCGTTACGATTATTCAATTGAAGATGTGATTGAAGCAGGAGTAGTTCTAGTCGGTACTGAAGTTAAATCACTTCGCGAAGGCAGAGCAAGTTTGATAGACGGCTTTGCTCAAATTAAGAATGGTGAAGTTTGGTTACACAATGTTCATATTCCTGAATATGGAGCTGGAACTTGGACAAATCATGAACCTAGAAGGTTAAGAAAGCTATTGATTAAACGTTTAGAGATCACTCGGCTAACAAAAGCACTGCATGACTCAGGAAATACTTTGGTCCCGTTAAGTATTTATTTCAAGGATGGAAAAGTTAAAATCGAGTTAGCAGTAGCCAAAGGTAGAAAAGCCCATGATAAGAGACAAGCTTTAAGGGAAAAAGATGATAAGAGGGAAGTAGCCAAGGCAGTGGGTCGTCGCTCTAAGGGTGTAGAATAAAGAGTTCACAAAGAAGAAAAAAACTTAATTTGTGAATGATTTACAACTCAATAGGGGGTGAACGGTTTCGACAACAGTGAATCGCGTTAGGTGAAGCGGGCCGAGGTTCAAGGCAGAACTCGTAAACCATGTCTTGAAAAAACAAGTGCAAATAAATCTCGCACTGACTTTGCTCTAGCTGCTTAAAGTAGCTTTAGCCATAAAGTCCGTCAGCTCAGAAGTTCCTTCGATCTGAGATCTGGCGTCGAAAGAAGGATCACTAACTAGTCGGGTTACGAGATTAGTTAGAAAATCAAACAGTAACTTTGACCGTGTTGCTAGCAAGGCCACGAGTAACTAGCAGGTCAAGAACACGCAATAGTGGATGCGCCCGGAGAAGCCCTAGTACGACGCTGATGGACGCGGGTTCAAATCCCGCCACCTCCACCGAAATCAAGGTGATGTGCTCACAAATTTATTTTGTGGGCACATTTACTTTTTATACACATTTTGCAAAGCCCCACTGGCACCTGGTGTATCAAATGCCGTAGGCTCACTAGTGGTTGCAAGTTAATGATTTATGCAAGGTGTCTTTGATGCCGCGCAAGTCAGCGGCGAACACCCCGTGAAGGCAAAAGCATTGAGCGGTACATCAACAAAAGCAGGAGAAATATATATGCCACAAGGCAGCGTCAAATGGTTTAACTCAGAAAAGGGCTTTGGATTCTTAGCTCCAGATGGAGGCGGACCAGACGTGTTCGTGCATTACTCAGCAATTCAATCTGATGGTTATCGTTCATTGAACGAAGAACAAAGAGTTGAATTCGATATCACCGAAGGCCAAAAAGGTCCACAAGCCGCAAACGTGCGCCCAGTTTAGACCAAGGACTTCATACATTAGACCCGCTAAGAAATTAGCGGGTCTTTTATTTTAACTAACTTAAAGTTTCAACCATTAAAGCTTTTATGGTGTGCATTCTATTTTCTGCTTGATCAAAAACAATTGAATTTTCAGAATTAAACACATCTTTAGTAACTTCAATTCCAACAATTCCAAAAGTGTCTTTTATTTTTTTGCCGATTTCTGTTTTATCATCGTAATATGCTGGAAGACAATGCATGAACTTTACGTTTTCATTATTAGTCATTTTTAACACATCTTGTGTGACCCGATATGGATTTAGTAGATTAATTCTTTCAGTCCAAACATTTTCATCTTCACCCATAGATACCCAAACATCAGTATGAATAAAATCTACGTCTTTAACCCCCAGTGAAACATCTTCAGTGATGGTAATTTTGCCACCTGATAATTTTGTCAAGTCTTTTGCCATATTTTGAATTTCTGAACTTGGTGTTAATGATTTCGGTGAAACTAGTCTTACATCCATGCCTAAAATAGCTGCTGTTACTAATAATGAATTTCCCATGTTATTACGTGCATCACCTAAATAGGCAAATGAAACATCCTTTAAGTCTTTATTGCAATGTTCTTTCATTGTCATAAAATCCGCCAACATTTGTGTTGGATGCCATTGGTCGGTTAAACCGTTGTAAACCGGAACACTCGAGTATTGGGCTAAGTCTTCCACAGCACTTTGTGCAAATCCCCTGTATTCGATGGCATCAAACATTTTGTCTAACACACGGGCGGTATCAGAAATTGATTCCTTATGGCCAAGTTGAGACGAGGTTGAATCAAAAAAAGTTGTGAAAGCACCTTGATCATGGGCTGCCACATCAAAGGCAGCTCTTGTTCTGGTGGAAGTTTTTTCAAAAATCAGGGCAATATTTTTGCCCTTGAGATGTTTTTTCTCACGCCCACTTTTCTTCTGCTTCTTTAGTTTCTGGGCGCGTTGAATGATTTGGAGCAACTCATTGGCATCAAAGTCGATTTCTTTTAAGAAATCTCTTCCCTTAAGATCCATGAAACTCATTTCCAGATAACGAAATCAGGGGCTGAAAAGACAATCCTACCCAAGGCTTCTGCCACAATCAGATTGTGACCACTCCTTTAGAAAACCCAGGTTCCCTGGGTGACACCTTGCTTGATGAACGCAGCTTAGAAACCAATGATGATGGGGATCATGAAAAATTCGCTCATTATGTGCAGAAAGAAAAAATTGTTGAAAGTGCCGTAACGGGAAAACCTGTCATTGCCTTGTGTGGAAAAGTGTGGGTTCCAGGAAGAGACCCGGCAAAGTTTCCCATCTGTCCTGATTGCAAGAAAATATTTGACTCCCTGAAGTGAGTAGCCAAAAACTCTCTCGGGTGCGATTATAAAAATATGTCAATTGCTCCTCTAGAAAAAGAACAATTAGATTCTGAAACTCTGCCAAACACCCCATGGGTTTGTATTGTGTGGAATGACCCAGTGAACTTGATGAATTATGTGACCTATGTATTCATGACTTATTTCAAATACTCCAAAGAAAAGGCAGAGAAATTAATGCTGCAAGTTCATAATGAGGGTAAATCTGTAGTAAGTAGTGGCTCTCGGGAAGAAATGGAAAGAGATGTTAATGCAATGCATTCCTATGGCCTATGGGCCACTTTGCAAAAGGCGTAAATTTTGAGCACCCAAAGAGGATTCAAGAAAACACCCGATAAAGAGATTTCTTTTCAAATAGAAGCATTAGAAGTTTCTCTTTTGACCTCTTTGATTGAGCAAGTAATTCTCTTACTCACTCCCCAAAACTCAAAAGAAAATAATGATCCTTTAGCAAAAATGGTGGGCATTGATTCAACCGCCAAAACTCCTGATGATGAAGTGTTGTTGCGCTTACTGCCCGATGCATATCAATCAGATAAACAAGCTTCAGCTGAATTCAGGCGCTTCACAGAAAGGTCATTACGAGAATTAAAAGTAAAGAGAGCTAATTTTGTTTTAGAGAATTTACCTGAACCAGAGCAAATAATTTCAATTAAACCAAAAGATTTTGAAACGTGGCTTACGGTGCTAAACGACCTAAGATTGGCTTTGGGAGTTAGAGCTGGAATTACGGAAAATAATGAGGAAGAAATTTCTGAAGATCTAGAAATCGATCATGCGCGTGATATCTATTCTTGGTTAACTTGGTTGCAATCAAATTTATTAGAGGAAATGAGTTCTTAAAAATTATTAAGGGCCTTGAGAAAACTCAAGGCCCTTAATTTAATTACCTTACTTGACTTTAGCGACCTTCACTCTTAGCAAAGGTGCGGTCATCAGCAAAGCTCTTCATGCGTGCGATCTTGTAAATCATTAGACCGAACACACATTTTGCCAAGACGTCTGCAATTGAGTAGCCGTATTGACGAAACACGAATGAGCCTGCGCCTTCGAACCAATCACTATTGAACCAGACACCAAATACTGGGAATAGGTAACTGATTGGGTAAACACCCCAAGTTGCAAGAAGTAATAGTCGCAACTTCGCAAGTTCTTTACCAACACCTGTTGGTTGGCGTCCCATGGACTTACCAAGCTCAACAAACAAGATGTAAAGAATGTATAGGAATGGAATTGTTGATAGTGCGCCCCAAACCATTTTTGGTGCAATTTCAGCAGTGACTTCACCTGGATAACCAAGGATGATCATTAATGCTGATGCTGGGATTAAGCGAACTAGCAATTGGCTTTGAACTTTTCTAGCCAATGCAAGAACTGCAACTGTTTCTACAAGTAGTAGAGGAACAGTTAGAAGCCAGTCAACGTAGCGGTAAGCTTCGTTGAATCCTTCTCCTGCAACTAATGAATAATCTCCACCAACGGTTGTTTGAATATATGCGTGACGGAAAGAATCAAAAATTCTCCAGTAGTGATAAGCAGCGATACCGGTAACAGTTGCTGATGTAATCAGCGCCTGACGGTAACGAGGCAGTACACGACCTTGAGCAACCAGCATAAATATTGTTGCAAAAATCATTGATGCTAGAGCAAAAGATATAACGTTGTATACAGCCTGGAACTGTCCGCTGGACAGTACTTCAACTCCAACCATGCCATAACTCCCAAGACTAAAACGCAAAGATTTTGAAACTCTCCATTATCTAGAGAAGTTCCCAAATCCTTACCACCCGAATTTCGGGCTGAGACTGACCATAGCGCCAAGTTTCGAATATGGACAATATCTGAAGGGGCTTTTCTTCCACTTTTATTAGAACTGGGGCGGTTTTCAGGCGAAAGTTGCCCACAACTGTGGCTAAAGCCCAACAGATAATGAGAACTGCTTCGAGCAATAGGCTTTGCATAATTATGGACAACAAACCCATCGGAATCCTTGACTCAGGAGTTGGTGGGCTCACAGTTGCCAGAGCTATTTTGGATCAACTTCCCAATGAACCCATTCGATACATCGGAGATACAGCCAATGGGCCTTATGGCCCAAGGAGCATTGCTGAAGTAAGAAAATTCTCCCTCGACATTATGGACAAACTTGTCAAAGATGGCGTTAAAGCCATTGTTATTGCCTGTAACACAGCATCGGCGGCAACGTTGCGTGATGCTCGCGAGCGCTACGACGTTCCTGTAATTGAAGTAATTGGACCTGCCGTGAGAAGAGCAGTCTCAGTTACGAGAAATAAAAAAGTAGGTGTTATTGGCACTCGGGCCACAATTGAGAGTGGAGCATATGGTGATGCTTTTTCTGCAGCCCCCGACATTGAATTGTTTTCTAAAGCCTGCCCAAGGTTTGTAGAATTTGTTGAAAGAGGAATTACTTCAGGAGATGAAGTATTAACGGTTGCCAAAGATTATCTACAAGAATTAACTAAAGCCAAAATTGATACTGTGGTGCTTGGTTGTACACATTTTCCTTTAATCTCTGGAGCAATCAGTTATACCCTTGGTCCAGATGTAGCAATAGTTTCTAGTGCCGATGAAACAGCACAAGATCTTTACCAAGTGCTTGTGACAAAAAATTTACTTAGAGAACAAAATGCTAGTAAACCAAAACATGAGTTTTTAGCAACTGGGGATGTTTCAACATTTGCGCCTTTAGCTAAAAGATTTTTAGGCCCTGAAGTAGCAAATGTTCAACAAGCTTAAACAACAAGATAGGGTGGTGTTATGACAAGAAGTGATGGTAGATCCAACGATGAGTTAAGACCAATTAAATTTGAAAGAAATTGGTTAGAAAATGCTGAAGGTTCATGTTTAGTCCATTTTGGTAGGACCAGAGTCTTATGTGTTGCTTCAGTAACAGAGGGAGTTCCTAGATTTAAAAAAGATTCTGGTGAAGGCTGGGTTACAGCTGAATATGCCATGCTTCCGAGATCAACAGAATCAAGATCTGATCGTGAGTCGGTGAAAGGAAAACTTGGTGGCAGAACCCAAGAAATTTCTAGACTTGTGGGAAGAAGTTTAAGAGCAGTTATAAATAACAAAGCACTGGGCGAAAACACAGTTGTTTTGGATTGTGATGTTTTGCAAGCAGATGGTGGAACCAGAACTGCTGCCATAACTGGTGCCTATGTTGCTTTAGTTGATGCTTTGAAATGGGCAAAGAATAAAGGAATTATTGAATCTGTTGAAAAAGTACTTATTGATTCAGTTGCAGCAGTAAGTGTGGGAGTAATCGATGGAGAAATTAGACTTGATTTGCATTACGAAGATGATGTAAGAGCCCAAACTGACATGAACGTAGTAATGACTGGCAGTGGCAAATACATAGAGGTTCAAGGCACAGCTGAAGGTGCACCTTTTGATAAATCTGAACTAGATAGTCTTTTAGCCACGGCGGCTAAAGGTTGTAATGAATTAACTCAATTACAACTTGAAGCTTTGAAATAGGCATGAAAAAGATTGTGTTGGCTACTGCCAACACTCATAAAGTAATTGAGTTTCAACGCATCTTAAATGAACTTGTGTCTGATCTGGAATTAGTGCCAGCAAGTGATTTTTTAGGTGTTCCCGAAGTTGCAGAAACTGGGGCCACTTTTGCCGAAAACGCTCTCATCAAGGCAAGAGCAATAAATGTTTTTACTAAACTTCCAGCTTTAGCTGATGATTCAGGTTTAGTGGTGGATGCGCTCAACGGGTTACCAGGAATCTTTAGTGCCCGCTACGCAGGACTGACTGCAACTGATGCAGAAAATGTGGAGAAGCTTCTTATTGAAATTAAAGATATTTCACCTCATTTATTGTTTGCCCGATTTGAATGCGCCATAGCTCTGGTTGATAGTCAACAAAACTTGGAACTAGTTGTTGAGGGGCAAATGCCAGGCCAGGTGATTAAGGAAGTTCGGGGAGAAAACGGTTTTGGATATGACCCAGTCTTTGTACCCCAAGGTTTGGCTAAAACTTCAGCCGAGTTAAGTGATCAAGAAAAAGATCAAATTAGTCATCGTGGCATCGCGTTAAGAAAGATTGCAGTGCTTTTAAAACAATTGGCCTAAGAAAAGAAATCATGCAAACCTGCTGTATTGTTTGACCCTCATGCAAGTTTAATTAGGAGGTTCGTTGGACAAAGCATTTTCAGGCCAAGTGCTAGTTCTGGGAGCAGGATCTGTTGCCCAATGCTCATTACCGCTGATTTTAAAACACATCGCAAAACCTAATCAGGTAACAATAATTGATAAAGATGATCGATCCGATCGAATACAAAATGAAATAAACCAAGGTGTTACTTTTAAAATTGATACTGTTACACAAGAAAATTTAGATGAAAAACTCTCTACTTATTTATCTGAGGGGGATCTGTTACTTGATTTAGCTTGGAATATTGATTGCAATGCAATTTTGCAATGGTGTCATGACCATAACGTTTTATATTTAAACACATCTGTGGAGGAATGGAATCCATATGTTGGTGGTGCAAATAGACCAGTATTAGAAAGAACTCTTTATCCAAGGCATATGAGAATTCGTGAAATGATGAAAACTTGGGATAAACCCGGTCCGTCAGCTGTTGTGGAACATGGGGCAAATCCAGGACTTGTTTCTCATTTCACAAAAGCTGCACTAGTTGATATTGCAAATAGATTAAAAAAAGATAATAAGTCAAATGAAAAAATAGAAAAAGCTTTAAGTGAAGAAAAATATAATGAGCTAGCTTACCTATTGGGTGTGAAAGTAATACATATTGCGGAAAGAGATACCCAAATTACAAATAAACCAAAACAAGTAGATGAATTTGTTAATACTTGGTCGGTAGAAGGATTTTATGAAGAAGGTATTGCTCCGGCAGAAATTGGTTGGGGCACACATGAAAAAGAATTACCAAAAAATGGAATCTTACATACGGGGAAGGGTCCTTGTAATCAAATAGCTATTGCACAACCTGGGGCTAAAACTTGGGTTAGATCTTGGGTTCCAGATTTTGAAACTATTGGCATGGTTATTAGACACGGTGAAGCTTTTACCATCACAGAGCATTTAACGGTTAAAGATCAATCAGGAAAAGATATTTACCGACCAACTGTTCATTACGCCTATTGTCCAGCAAATGAGGCAATAGTTTCTATGGCTGAGTTAGAAATGCGCCAATGGGATTTGCAAAAAAATCAAAGAATTATGAATGAAGAAATTATTGATGGAGAAGATCGATTAGGAGTTTTGTTAATGGGTCATGAATATAAAGCTTGGTGGTATGGGTCAATGCTTTCAATTCATGATGCAAGAAAATTAGTTCCAGGACAATCTGCCACAACTTTGCAAGTTGCATGCTCTGTTATTGCAGCAGCAATGTGGATGATTGAAAATCCAAATCAAGGAGTTTTAGTTCCTGACCAATTACCTTGGAGATATGTCTTAAATATTGCTAGAGAGTATCTAGGTGAAATGAGATCAGTTTCGGTTGATTGGGATCCCTTGAAAACTAGAAATGATTTATATAAGGGTCTTAATGGCAGAAAATATGACAATGACCCTTGGCAATTTAATAACTTTTTAGTTTAAACAGAGATTATGGTGCGGGAGAGGGGACTTGAACCCCTACACCTTTCGGCGCTAGATCCTAAGTCTAGTGCGTCTGCCAATTTCGCCACTCCCGCAAGATCTATGGCTAACTCTACGGCGTACGCTTTTAACTAGTTAAACCAATCTGGAGTATTGCTGTGAAACAAGACCAAATTGAAGCAGAAATTATTGCGGCACGTGAAAGATTGGCAAAGAATCTTTCAGAACTTGAATATGCAATGAGTCCAGCTGGAATTATGGAGCGAGGTAAAGATTTTGCGAAGAAATTCTTTACCGATTCAGAGGGTCAAATAAAAATCGAGCGAGTAATTGGTTCGGTAGTTGGTACTTTGGTTGGTTTAAAAATTATTCGTAAGATTTTTTAAAGGTTATTCATATGGCAAAAATTGCAATCATTGGTACAGGATATGTCGGCCTTGCATCTGCTGTGGGTTTTGCACATTTGGGTCATGATGTTGTTGGAATTGATATAGATAAAGAAAAAATTACCAAATTATCGCGGGGAAAAAGTCCAATTTATGAAAAAGACATGGAAGTGTTTTTAAAGAAATCTTTGAAGAAGAAAAAAATTCAATTCTCAACTGATTATTCAAAAGTTGGTTCCAGTAAATTTGTTTTCTTATGCTTACCTACACCTCAACTAGAAGATGGTGCTGCAGATATTTCCTTTATTTTAGAATCTTCAAAAATGCTTTCTCGTCACTTGAAGCAATCTTCAACGATTGTAATAAAATCAACAGTTCCTGTTAATACTTGGAAGTTAGTGAAAGAGAAAATTGACAGAGATGATGTTGCAATTGTTTCAAATCCTGAGTTTTTAAGAGAAGGAACAGCATTGCAAGATTTTTTCAAACCTGATCGGATAGTGGTGGGTAGTACAGATGAGGTTAAAGCAAAAGAAGTTTCTAGTCTCTATAAGGCCAAAAAAGCTAAAATTGTGTTCACAGATAACACTTCAGCTGAAATTATAAAATATGCATCCAATAGCTTCCTAGCGATTAAACTTTCTTTTGTAAATGAGATTGCCGCATATGCTGAGTCAACAGATGCAAATGCGCTAGAAGTGTTAAATGCAATGGGATTAGACAAAAGAATTGGAAAAGATTTCCTAAAACCAGGTCCTGGTTGGGGTGGAATGTGTTTTCCAAAAGATGTAAGTGCTCTTAAAGAGTCAGCAAGAGAAAAAAATGTTCCTATTCCACTGCTTGATGCAGCTCTGGAAAGCAATCTAAAGACTCATGCTCGAATAGTGGAGAAATGCAAGAAAGCATTAGGCGGATCGCTTAAAGATAAGAAAATCTCTGTTTGGGGTCTATCGTTTAAAGCAAATACTGACGATATTCGTTTTTCTCCCGCCATCTCTGTTATTGAACGCTTGATTTTGGAGGGTGCTCAGATTAGTTCATTTGATCCAATAGTTAAAAGTGTTGAAAACTTATCAATGAAAGTAAGTGCAGATATTGAGCAAAATGTCACAGGGGCAGATGCAATTGTGTTGCTAACTGAATGGCAAGAATTTAAAGAAATTGATCCAAAAGAAATATCAGATTTGGTGACACAAAAAATAATTATTGATTCAAGAAATTTGCTTAACAAAAATAAATGGGAAAAGGCTGGATTTACATTTATTGGAAACGGTTACAACTAGATTTATTTAGCAGTAAGCCTTAATTCAAGTCTGGTTTCATGCCACGGAGCATTACAGATTGAATTTAGGGGAAGTTCCAATACGCCTTGAGTTTTCTTAACGACATTTGATTTGCCCGTTAAGTTAGCGTCAATGATGACAACTTGGTCGTGAGCAAAGCATCCGCCCGGCAAAGTTGTGGCATTAGATTTCTTACCATCAGCACTTCTATAAACTCCACCGGTAAAATAAATGGACTTTGGAGAACCGGAAGTATTTTTTAGAACCGTTTGAATATAAGTATTTCCATTTGTTGATTGATAGGCAGTCCCGTTTCTGAATTCAATCTCTTCTGCTCTATCGGCATTATCGGCAACACCTGTTAAAGAGAAAACAATTGAGTCAAGACTTAGCTTTGTTCCAGAAGCACTTTTTGAAACTGACCAGCTTTTAACTTTGCCTTTTGAATCTAATTTGAAATTTGAATAAACACCATTAAAAGCGGTAACTGGAGTTTTTAACCTAATTGAGTTTTTACTAAATTTTGCAGAGCCTTTTGTTGGGTTGTTCACAACTACTCCGGAGGGTGCCACAGAGAAGGGTTTCAAACTTCTCCAATATTTATCGGCACTCAAGCTATTTTGAATCATTGTTACAGCTAAATCTGCTGGGGAATTCTGTGAAATATATTTTTGAGCGATACTCACTTTGTCAGGATCACTAGAAGCAATAGCGTTGAATAGTGCTTTAACATTCGAATTTCTCACCGCTGCATCAGAGATAGGCATAGCATTTGCGTTCATTAAATTTGAACTCAAAAATAAGCTAGAAACTAAAATCAAGAATTTCTTATTTTTCAACATATGATCCTCTTTCGCTCACTCTTACTATAAGCCAGGTTTGAATAAAGTTTTTGACCTAGACACATTTTTACTCAAGTGACACTTGTTTTAGGCTCACCAATTTTGTGGAAATCACCACTTTTTACATATTCTGCAATTCGGTCCATTCCATCCCAAATCTCAACGTAGGTATTAGTTAGAGGTGAGATTGCTAGCCTTATGCAATCTGGCACTCGATAATCAGGGATAACGTTTTTATCAACTCTTAAACCTCGAGCTATTTTTTCTGCATCTTTGTGATGAATTGAAATATGTCCACCGCGCATTTGAGAATCCCTTGGAGTGGCTAATTTGAAACCTAAAGGTTTTAGTCTCTCATCAAAAATTTCAATCATCATATTTGTACCAATTGCTGCTTTTTGGCTAATCAATTTCAATGTGGCTTCTTGAATCAATTCGAAGGAAGTTTTAACACAACGAAGTCCTAAAATAGAAGGGCTTGCTATTTGAAAACCTCTCATTCCATTTGCTCTTTCAAATTGTGAACCCATAATGAATTGATCTTTTTGGGCAAACCAACCCTGTATTGGCATATTTATTTCATTTTGCAATTTCTTGTTGACATAAATCCAAGCAGGAGATCCAGGTCCTGAATTTCCATATTTATAGGTACAACCAATTGCTAAATCAACATTGTTTTTATCAAACTGAAGATCAACTACTCCTACGGCGTGAGAAGCGTCCCAAACAACTAATGAACCAAATCTATGTACAAGTTCAGTCAATTGTCTGATGTCATTTAGTGCACCAGATCGGTATTGAATTACAGAAAAAGTAACAAGAGCAACGTCTTCATTTAGGTATGTCTCTAATACTTGAGGGGTAATTAATTCATTTGACTCACTGTATTTACCATCCATTGTTTTAATATCATTTTGGATTGTAACTAAATTAAGTTTTAACTCATCAGCAATACCTTGTAAAACATATCGGTCAGTTGGAAAATTTGCTTCATCAATAATGACTGTTTTTCTATTAGGTCTTGCTTGAATCGCTGCCTTGCAAGCTCGATAAAAATTCACACTTGTTGTATCTGCAACTAAAACTTGTCCAAGTTTTGACCCTAAGGCTGCAGCACCTAATAAATCTCCGACCTGTTGAGCTTCATCAATCCAATTAACCCAACCATTAACAAGTTCAGCACCCCATTCATTAAGTAAAAAGTTGTTTAGGTTCTCAATAGTTTTCTTAGGAAGTCGACCAAGTGAATTGCCATCCAAATAACAAAGATTAGGATCAGTTCTAACAAATTGCCCAACGAATTTATTCAATGGATCGTTTTGATCGAGTTCTATTGCTTGGTCTCTAGTGATCATGGACAAATGCTAGGACTTGCGTAGGATTTAGTCTATGTCAGATTCGAAATACCAAGCATCTCTAAGCTATTCCTCCTATTTGAAGGTCAATGAACTCCTTGACTTACAAAAACCAGTTTCTGATGGCCCTGAGCATGATGAGATGCTCTTCATCGTCATTCATCAAACATATGAACTTTGGTTCAAGCAATTAATCCACGAATTCAAGCAAGCAATGAAATTATTAGATGAGGATAAACTTTTTGAAACTTTAGCTGTATTAGGCCGAATAAGAACAATTTATAAAACACTAGTTGCTCAAATTGATATTTTAGAAACCATGACACCTTTGCAATTCAATTCCTTTAGAGGTCGACTGGAATCAAGCAGTGGTTTTCAATCAGCTCAGTTTAGAAAAGTTGAAGCAATCCTTGGTAGACGTGATTCATCTATGGCTTCACATTTTGATCCTCAGTCAAAAGAATTTGAGGAAATAACAAAATTACTAAGTCAACCGAGTTTATGGGACCATGTTATAAATCACTTATCACGAAGAAAACACAATTTCCCAGAAGAAGTATTAAAACGAGATTTTTCTATGGAATATGAGTTAAATAAAGAAGTTGAAAAAGGAATTCTTTCAGCATATAAAAAAGATTCAGAAGCAGGACTACTTCTTGAGAAATTAGTTGACATTGACGAAGGACAACAAGAATGGCGTTATCGACATGTAAAAATGGTTGAGCGAACTATCGGGACAAAAATGGGCACGGGTGGATCAAGTGGGGCACAATATTTGATCACGACTTTGTTCAAACCGACAATGCCTGAGTTATGGAGCGTGAGGTCTCAACTGTAGTTTTTTATAATTTCAGCAACACTACTTGGTTTTTCTAGTGTCTTCGAGATCTCATCTCCTTCGATTGGTTCCTGCGCAATTAATTTAAATGGCACTACCCCAGACCAAACAGGTGAGTTTAAATCTTCTTCTGCCTCTTTAGGTGGACCAATTCTAACTTTAATTGAGGTCTCTGTAAGCGGAATTGAAACAAGTAATGTGGCAGCTAATTCTTTTTTTGTTGATTCTCTTACTTCCTTACTTCGACCAGGTGCAAGTTTATCTGTTAGTGAAATTAAGAAAGAACTTTTCTCTTCACCCTCAACTATTTTACCTTTGCCAAAGACAACAGCACTACGATAATTCATGCTTGATTCAAATGAGCTTTTTGCTAAGACCAATCCATCAAGAATTGTTACCTCAACACAAATTGGAATTCCTGAGCCAATTCTTCGCATCAATCTGGAACCAGTTGATCCATGTAACAATAAGTCATCGTTAACTCGGGCAAAACCCATTGGTAAAACAAAGGGTTGATTTTCTTCATCAACAAATCCAACATGACAAACTAGTGAGTCATCCAAGATTTTATATAAAACTTCTCTATCCACAATAGTTCGATCAGTTCTACGATTTGTTGTTCTCTCAGTAGAACCCGGATTTGGTAATTGGTCCACCACCTCAATCTATTGGGGCAGAGTAAGAAAATCTATCTTGGACCCTCGGAGTAAGAGTTTATTGTGAAATTAATCCTAGATTTTAGGGTCTTTAAAGTGGTACTGTTAATTCCTGATTAAACAAAGCCAAATAATTGGCTTTGTTAATAGTAGAAATAGGAAATATAAAATGATTGCTACTTATTCTTGCGCTAAATGTGGAATGGCAGTAAATGCAAATTGCGCCAAATGTAATAAGCCCCTTGTCAATGATTCTCTAACTCTTGATGATGGTAGCAAGGTTCAAATATCTCGCTGCCCGCAATGTGAAGGAAAAATAAAGTCACCTATGTGTTGTGGTTCAGATATGAGCTGCTCAGCATAAGTCTAGTTTTGGGTATATTTTTAAAGTCTTGATAAAATTATTTTGACTCTGTCCATGATTTACAAATATCCAGTATTTTGTTATACATTGGAGCATTAAATTCATAGGTTTCTTTTTCAGTTCTAGTTTCAGAAGGAAAATCATAAATTTCTTCTAAAAGTGAGGCCATTTCACCTTTTTCAACTATTTGATACTGATTACGAGCAACAGATTTGATGAATACATTGAAGTTTGGAATTGCCGATATTCTTAATCCCTTAGCGGTTTCAATTAGTTCATTTGGTGTCATATCTGGTTGTTCCCTAAAGGCGAAGAGACTTTGCCACTTGACGTCTTCATTTATCCATTCACTCGAATTGCTGACTAAAATTGGAACACCATCTGTAGGTGTGTATTTTAAATCCTCACAAACTCTCAAGGATGATTGTGATGCTTTAACTTCGGATTCTGCGCAACCCGATATAAAAAGAATAAACCCAATTGCAACTGGCAGAAAGAGTTTCATTTGCAAACCCTACACCATAAAAGCTGTAATTTTAATTCTTAATCTGATCACAGTCTGTATCAAGAAAAAATGGTGTTTCATCATCAATTAGGTAATTAGTAAATTATTTAGGAATTCAAATTCAAATTCCTTCACAAAGTGCACCGCCAGGGAATCGAACCCCGGACCCGCTGATTAAGAGTCAGCTGCTCTAACCATCTGAGCTAGCGGTGCTTGGTTAGAAAATCATACCTAGGAATAAATCTTAACGAATTCTGCTATTGCTCCCACCATCATTTGCACAGCAATTGCAGCAAGTAATAAACCAGCTAATTTTGTGGCAACAGTGATTCCTCCACGTCCAACGATCCTCATCACAGGAATAGAGAATCTTAAAAATAAATACAAGATGATATGAACTGCAATAAGACCTAAAATAATTGTCAAAAAGTCTGCCAAATTATTTGATTGTCTAACAAAAATAATGGTGGCAGCAATTGCTCCAGGGCCAGCTAAAAGTGGGGTTCCAAGTGGAACAAGGGCCACACTTACATCTCCTGTTTTAGCAGGTTCCGCGTCTTTGCCAGTCAAAAGTTCTAGTGCTACAAGTAATAGAAGTAAACCTCCTGAAGCTTGAAGTGAAGGAAGTGAAATATCAAGAAAACCTAAAATTTGATTTCCAAAAAGTGCAAAAACAATAATTACAGAGAATGATATTAAAACAGCTTGTAATGCTAATCTTTTTTGTTTTTGTGCCTTTTCTTTTCTAGTTAACGCAATAAAAATTGGCACAGTTCCAAGAGGATCCATAATCACAAAAAATGTGACAATCACAGAAGTGAAAAGGGCAACTAATGCCATAGTCTCCATTTAGTTACACCTTTTCTTTAATTTAAAATTGGGGTGAGTAACGGGACTCGAACCCGCGACGTCCTGGACCACAACCAGGTGCTCTACCAGCTGAGCTATACCCACCATAGTTTTATTGCAATTTTTATTCTATCTTCATTGCCATAATGAACTTTTACTCGTGTTCAACTCTAAATCTGTTCGCTAATTCTTTGGCAATGTCAGATCCTGGACCAGGTTGAGCAACCATGATTGCTTCACGGTAGTAACGAAGCTCGGCAATACTTTCTCTAATATCTGCTAAAGCACGATGATTTCCAGTTTTCTCAGGGGAAGAAAAATAAACTTTTGGATACCAGCGTCGAGCAAGTTCTTTGATGGAAGAAACATCAATGACTCGATAATGCAAATGTTCATCTAATTCAGGTAAGTCTCTTGCCAAGAATCCTCGGTCAACATAAACACTTGAACCTGCTAATGGTGCTTTTCTTGCATCAGGTACATGTTGTTTTACATATTGCATTACTTCTTTATTTGCTTCAGATAGCAAAACACCGTGAGGAACTTCTCTTAGTAAACCTGAAGCTGTATGCATTTCTTTAACCACGTCAATCATGGAATCAAGTTTTTCATCATCACATTTAATGACAATGTCAATTCCTGGATCCATTTCATTTAAATGACTATCTGTTACCACAACAGCTATTTCAATTAAGGCATCTTTGGTTAATGACAATCCCGTCATTTCACAATCAACCCACACAATCAAGTCATTGTTATTGGCCATATGTCATTTCCACTTTCAGCTAATTTGAAAATCTGTTATTTTCAAAAAGTGCGCCCGGAGGGAATCGAACCCCCAACCTACTGGGTAGAAACCAGTTGCTCTATCCGTTGAGCTACGGGCGCAGGGTTTCTATTTTGCTCTATTGCCCACAAGCATCAGTTATCCCCAGTTCGTTTGTGTGAATAACTTCGATAACTCAAAGATATTGCACCCTATTAATACCAAAGAAAAGGAGAAATAAACATGAACGACATCTTTACCACAGTTATCGGTAACGCAGTTACTGATGTTTCATTAAGAACCACCACGACAGGAGTAAGTGTGGCATCTTTTCGAATTGCTTCAAATCCTCGAAGATTTGATAAAGCCACAAATAGCTGGATTGAACAAGAGACTAACTTTTTAACAATTACAGCTTGGTCTCAACTGGCAGAAAATGTGGCCCTTAGTGTGCATAAAGGTCAGTCACTTGTGGTGAGTGGAAAATTAAAAGTTAGGCAATGGCAAGACGGTGAAAAAAATGGTACAAGTGTTGAAATTGATGCTGTATCAATTGGTCATGATTTGAATCGGGGCACAAGTGAATTCACCAAAATCAAAAGAGTTAGTGAAAATTTTGATCAAGACCCATGGGTTAATGAGGTAGCAGAGACTGGAATAAATGCTGCTTAATTGAGTAGATAGTCTTGTGTTGTGGCTGAATTTATTTACACCCTTTCAAAAGCACGCAAGGCTCATAATGACAAAGTCGTTTTAGACGATGTCACCTTGGCGTTCTTACCTGGCGCCAAGATTGGCGTTGTTGGACCAAATGGTGCTGGTAAATCTTCACTCTTAAGAATTATGTCTGGCAAGGATGATGTCAGCAATGGAGATGCAATGTTGGCACCAGGTGCAACCGTTGGAATTTTGGAACAAGAACCAAAACTAAGTGATGAGAAAAATGTTTTAGAAAATGTTGAAGAAGCTGTTGCCACCACAAAAGCAAAACTAGCAAAATTTAATGAAATATCAGAAAAACTTGCTGATCCTGAAGCAGATTACGACAAGTTACTTGCAGAGATGGGAAAACTGCAAGAAGAACTTGATCACATTGGTGCATGGGATCTTGATTCCCAATTAGAACAAGCAATGGATGCGCTTCGACTTCCTCCAGCAGATGCTGATGTCAAAGTTCTTTCAGGTGGAGAAAGAAGAAGAGTTGCATTAGCGAAATTATTGTTGCAACAACCAGATTTATTGCTCCTAGATGAACCAACAAACCATTTAGATGCTGAAAGTGTTTTATGGCTGGAGCAACACTTAGAAAAATATCCTGGCACCGTTATTGCCATCACACACGATAGATACTTCTTGGACAACGTAGCTGAATGGATTCTGGAATTAGACCGTGGTCGAGCTTATCCGTATCAAGGAAATTACTCAACTTATTTGGAAAAGAAACAAGAAAGATTAAAAGTTGAAGGTGCTAAAGATGCCAAACTTAGAAAAAGATTAGAAGATGAATTGGAATGGGTGAGATCTAGTCCTAAAGCTCGTCAAGCTAAATCTAAATCTCGCTTGGAACGTTATGAAGAAATGGCAACTAATGCTGATAAAACTAGAAAGATGGATTTTGAGGAAATTCAGATTCCACCAGGCCCAAGATTAGGAAACCAGGTTGTTGAAATAAAAGATTTAGCAAAAGGATTTGGCGATAAGTTATTAATAGATAAATTGTCCTTCACTATGCCTCGAAATGGCATCGTTGGAATTATTGGACCAAATGGTGTTGGTAAAACCACACTTTTCAAAATGTTGTTAGGAGATGAAAAACCTGATTCTGGTGAAATTAAAGTTGGCGAAACTGTGAAGATCTCCTATGTTGATCAAGGAAGAACTGGAATTGATCCTAAGAAAAATGTTTGGGAAGTGGTAAGTGATGGACTTGATTTCATCAAAGTCGGAAATGTTGAAATTCCCTCAAGAGCTTATGTTTCAACTTTTGGCTTTAAAGGTCCTGATCAACAAAAACCAGCCGGAGTTTTATCTGGGGGAGAGCGAAATCGCTTAAATCTGGCACTAACTCTTAAGCAAGGTGGAAATTTATTATT
>JAQCGN010000081.1 GCA_027730605.1 Actinomycetota bacterium | reverse complement strand
CCACCCAATTTGGTGTAACGATTATTTATTGCCTTACTTACTTCATTAGGTGAATGTCCGGCCATTGCAGCGGTGTCACCTAATGCAAAATCAATGTAGGTGTGACCATCAACTGAAGTGATTCTATTTCCTTTAGCGCGATCTAAATAAATCGGAAATCCACCAGACCATTTGTTCATCCAGGTCATTGGCACTTGGCCAAAAAGATTTGTGGCTGAATTAAATAAGTCTAAGGATTTTGGGTTTCTTTGTAAATAAAGTTTTCGCTCAGCAACCAGAGCAGTTTTTAATTTACTTCTATCAATTGTCATTTTGAGGAGTGATTGATGAAATTGGGGTGTTGTATTTATTTGGCATTTCAGCAAATCTTGAGTAATGACCTTGGAAAGAAACAGCAATAGTGGCAACTGGACCATTTCTATGTTTTGCCACAATTAAATCTGCTTCACCTGGTCTTGCTTCTTTGTCATAATGCTCTTCGCGATGAATCAAAATAACCACATCTGAGTCTTGTTCCAGAGAACCTGATTCTCTTAAATCTGAAAGCATTGGGCGCTTATCTGTTCTTTGCTCAGGTCCACGATTTAGCTGAGATATTGCTACAACTGGCACATCTAATTCTTTAGCAAGAAGTTTTAATGATCTAGAAAATTCTGAAACTTCTTGTTGACGAGATTCAACTTTTCTACCACTTGTCATCAACTGCAAATAGTCAACCACCACAAGTTTTAGATCATGGCGTTGTTTTAATCTTCTACACTTTGCCCTAATTTCAGTAATTGTTAAATTAGGTGAATCATCAATAAACAATGGTGCACTGGAAACATTACTCATTTTGCGAGCAAGTTTTTGCCAATCAGCTTCATTCATTTTTCCACTACGCATTGCTGTTAAACCAATACTTGATTCCGAAGATAGTAAACGCATCACAATTTCGTTTCGTCCCATTTCCAGAGAGAACACTGCAGCGGTGGCATTATTTTTAATTGAAGCAGCTCTTGCAAAATCTAGTCCAAGAGTTGATTTACCCATACCAGGTCTTGCAGCTAACATAATTAATTGTCCAGGTTGTAAACCATTTAGTAATCTATCTAAATCAGCAAAACCAGTTGGAATTCCAACAAGACTATCTCCATGTTGGGCAATTGCATTCATTTCTTCTAAAGCTTGATTCATTAATTTATCTAATCTTTGATAATCATCAGCTGTTCTTCGATCTGTGACATCATAAATTTCTGCTTGAGCCCGATCAACTAGATTATCTACTTCACCAGTTTCGTTGTAACTCATTTGCACAATACGTGTGCCAGCTTCAACAAGTCTTCTTAGAATTGCTTTTTCTTTTACAATTCGTGCGTAGTATCCAGCATTAGCTGCAGTTGGCACAGATGCCACAAGGGTGTGTAAATAAGCAGCACCACCAATTTTTGCTAATTCACCACTGCGAGTTAGTTCAGCTGCAACTGTTACTGCATCTGCTGGTTCTCCACGTGAATACAAATCAATTACGGTTGAAAATAATGTTTGATGATTTGGTCTATAGAAATCATGTTCACGAACTTGTTCAACAACATCTGCTATTGCATCTTTTGACAACAGCATCGCGCCAATAACACTTTGTTCAGCTGCTACATCTTGGGGAGGAGTTCTAGTTGGATCTTGCGGCGGAAGAGGTAGCTCTGAAACTGACATGCTGGCTTACCCCGCCTTTCAAATTTATTGTTCTTACTTAAATGTCTCACAAAGGTGTGACGTTTTTATTAGAACAAAATCCCTAGGTTTTCAACGTAGAGGTAAAGCCGCCTTGAGCACAAAGTCTCTTGTGGATGAGTCTGTGGACAAGAGGGGGACAACTGTGAATTAGTGAGGCATTTCATCGTCTTTGCTGTGGGCAAGGTGGGGACCGGTGATTCAAGAAACCATCTCAAAATGTCACTGACCTGCGCAAATGAGAAAACTTAGTTGTGGGTAAAAAATAAATTCTATTTATTTTCTTAAGCCAACACCTCTTGTCACAACATAACCATGCGAAACTACTTTTAATGAAACTTAAAAATATTAAAACAATTTCTGTTGTTTGTGCAGGAAATATCTGCCGATCCCCTATTGGTGAAGTTGTTTTAAGAGATCGATTAGAAAAAGCTGGTTTAGAAATTTTTGTTGATTCAGCAGGAACTGGTAATTGGCATGAAGGTGAAGATGCCAACGCCAAAACCAACAAGGTATTACGAGAATCAGGTTACGAGATAGCTCACACTGCTAGACAATTTAAAAAACAATGGTTTGAAGAAATAGATTTAATTCTAGTAATGGATTTAGAAAATAAAAGAAGTCTTTTAAGTATTGCCCCACCAACACACAAAGATAAAATCCATTTGATGAGAAAATTTGATCCTAAACTTTCTCACCTTCCAGATGATCATGAGGAACTTGAAGTACCAGACCCATATCATCAACCTTTAGATGATTTTTATGAAGTCTTAGACATGCTTGAAAAAGCAGCAGATGGTCTAATTAGTTTGTTAAAAAAATAATGCCCAGTGAAAAAATCACTGGGCATTAAATTATTTTAATTTATTTGTTAATAATATTTACAGTTATTGTAGTTGAAACACTTTGATGCAATTTAACTGGGATTCTGTGTTTGCCAGCTAATTTGATTGGATGTTTCAAAGTTAAAGTGCGACGATCCAATTTCGGACCCCCAGCATCTTGCACAGCTTTAACAATGTCTGAAGTTGTAACAGAACCAAATAATCTATTTGTTTGACCAACTTGGGCTTTCACAACAACATTTAAAGATGAAATTGCGTTAGCAATTTCTTTAGCATGATCAAGATCTCTTACTGAACGAGCAGAACGTGCACGTTTAATTTGATCAACTTGTTTTTGTCCACCTTTAGTCCAAGCCACACCTAATCTTCTAGGTATTAAGAAGTTGCGGCCGAAACCATCTTTAACAGAAACAATGTCGCCAGGGTTTCCTAAACCTTCAACAACTTGGGTAAGAATAAGTTTCATATTTATTTATCCTTATCTTGTTGTGGTGGTGTAGGGCAACAGTGCCATTTCGCGGGCATTTTTAACAGCTGATGCCACGTCTCTTTGGTGTCTGGTGCAGTTTCCTGTTACACGTCTGGCACGGATTTTACCGCGATCAGAAATGTATTTGCGTAACAAATTAATGTCTTTGTAATCGATGTAGGTAATTTCTTTCTTGCAAAATGGGCAAGCTTTCATCTTCATCGGTTTGAAGTTCTTTG
>JAQCGN010000017.1 GCA_027730605.1 Actinomycetota bacterium | reverse complement strand
GATCTACTAAAAGATTGTTAATTCTAAGTCATCATCTCCCACTAATATCTATATATGGACTTCTCCTCTTTAAACAAATCACGCCGCAGTATTCGTGATTTCAAACCAAATCAAGTTCCTGAATCTGTATTAAAACAAATCCTGGAAGATGCTCTGTGGTCTCCTTCCTGGAGTAACACCCATCCCTACTACCTAGCAATAGCACAGGGTGACACCCTTGAATTAATTAAGAATGATTACTTGAAACTCTTTGATCAAGCTTGGCCTTTAATGAATGGTAATTGGTTAAAAAAACTACAATTGCTGATCTTTAGAAAAGGTTGGCCTGATGGTGATTTTAGAACCATCTTTAAATATCCTCACACTTTACAAAAAAGAAGAGTAAAAACAGGCAAAGCACTATATGAATTCCTTGGTATTACTAGAGATGACAAGGAAGGCAAAGAGAAAGCTTGGAGACAAAACTTTGAATTCTTTGGTGCCCCTGTGGCAATGTTTCTCTTTGTCCACAAAGACTTAAAAGCCTATGCAGCACTAGATGCCGGTATTTTCTTACAAACCATCATGCTTTCAGCTCACTGCCTTGGTTTAGGAACTTGTGCTCAAGGAGCATTAGCCACCTGGGCAAGTCCAGTAAGAAATCATTTAGAGATCCCTAAAGACTTCAAACTAATAGTTGGATTATCCCTTGGTTACCCAAGTGATAATCCAGTTAATACATTTAATGTGGGCAGAGACGATCTAGATTTAGGGTTTTAGGCCTAAAACTTCCCAGGAATAGGCCAATAGTGGGAAAAGTTTACCTTGAATTCATTCCTGCCTATTTGTTCAAAGGGTGCACCTTTTGCCCTAATTAGGTAACTTTTCTCCCAAGTAATTCTGGGACCACACTAGAATCATTCATAGGCACACATAGGGGGTTGTTCTTAGTGCGAAGTATCAAAAGTGCGCCTTTTTTTAGATCGCTTAATTTGATTAAAGTAAAAAACTTATTAAGGCCACTTATTGTTTTCACTATATTATCTAGCAATTTAGCATTTCAAGAAATTACAGTTGCCGTAACTATTAATTCAGGTGATTGCGTTTCAGAAGTAACTAGCTCTACTGGTGTTCAATATGCCTCAACAACAACTGATTGTTATTTGGTATTCACAACTGTTGGAGCAAATGATTGGACACCACCAAGTGGTGTAACACAAGCAACCTTTCTAATTGTTGGTGGCGGCGGTGCAGGAGGAAGTGGATCTTGGGGTGGTGGAGGTGGAGCAGGAGGAGTTGTTTATTACGAAAATTACACAGTAAGTAATTCCAGTCCACTAAGTCTTTCTGTTGGAAGTGGTGGAGCAGCAGGTGCCGCTTCTAACAACGCTGCAAATAATAGAAGTTCAAATGGCGCAGATTCTTGGATTAATTCAAATTCCACAATCGTTGCAAAAGGTGGTGGTGCTGGAGCTTCTTATGCTTTCGGTCAATCTGGAAATGATGCTGATGGAGATCCAATTCAAAATGGAAAAGCTGGAGGCTCAGGTGGTGGTGGAACTGAATTTGGAAGTGGATCACTGGGAGGAAATTCAAATCAAAATTCCATAAGTGGAGCAATCGTTCATGGATTTGGTGGAGCAGGTTTTACTCTCACCGTTGGTGGTGTTTCTCAATGTTGCGCAGGCGGAGGTGGTGGTGGTGCCGGTGGAGTTGGAAGTTCAAATCCAAGTACTCAAAATGGTGGAGCCGGTGGAGTAGGAATAAATACATATTCAAGTTTGTTAAATCAATTTACTCCAGCGTTAGGTGTTTCAGGATTTATTGCCGGAGGTGGAGGTGGAGGTGGAAATTACGGCGCTGGCAATCCAAGTTTTATTCAAGCCTTAGGTGGAAGTGGTGGCGGAGGAAATGGTGGTTGGGTAAGTGATCGTGATGGATCAGCTGGTGCTGCAAACACTGGAAGTGGTGGAGGTGGTGCTTCTCACAGTGGCTGGATTCAAGGTTCAAATGGTGGAAGCGGATTAATAATTGTTAAGTTTGCAAAACCGTCCACAACTCCATCTGCTCCTACTTCTTTATCTGCCACTGCAGGAGATGGGCAAGCAACTATTAGTTTCACGCCAGGATCAGATGGTGGAAGTGCAATTTCTAATTACAAATACTCAACAGATGGCACCACTTACACAGCACTTTCCCCAACTGATAACTCTTCACCAGTCACTATCACTGGTTTAACCAATGGAACTTCCTACACAATCTATCTGAAAGCAGTCAACGCTAATGGTGATAGCTCAGCATCAAGTTCAGTAACAGTTACTCCTGTTGCACCGCCAGTTTCTAATCCTGTTGCACCGCCAGTTTCTAATAATGATTCAAGTGATCCAGTTGGTTATTTTAAACCAATTCGTAAAGTGGAATTACGTAAGCAAAAAATTAGTTGGAAACCAAACAGTAAAATAGTAATTCTTAAATATGATTTTAGCAATAAAAAAACCACAATAATCGAAAGTGTGCAAGGGGAAATGGTTCTACCAAAAGCAAAACCTGGACAAACGCTTTTCTATTCGATAATGGCTACAGATGGAACCGTGCTCAAAAAGGTGACCATGAAAACCAAACCAAAAGTGCCAAAAATAGCTAAACTTGCTGCACAAAAATCTCAACTCTTAACATTTAATAACAAAACAGCCATCACTGCCCGATGGAAAAAAGACAAATCTGTCAAAAGATATAGGGTGGCAATAAAACTAGATAATGGTAAGGTTTTAGCCTTTACCACTACAGATCCCAATATAAATTTAGTTATTGATGAAACTAAAAGTGCTACCATCACTATTACTGCCATAGGAAAAAATAACTTAACTTCAACTGTTACTAGAAAGATTTAAGATTCTAAGGACTTCAAACTCATAATTATATTTTTAGTACCAAATTAGAGATATATTGAATTTGTGAATGACATATTAAGTAACAACCTGGTTCTGATAGCTTTTGCTAGTTTTGTGATTTCAGCAATTGTGCTCTATTCAGGTTTTGGACTAACCACCCTCTTGATGCCAGTTTTTGCACTCTTTTTTCCTCTACCTATAGCTATTGCTGCTGCAGCAGTAATTCATTTAGTTTCTAATCTTTTCAAGTTCTTTTTGTTTAAAAGAAACATCAATTGGCCCACAGTGTTCAAATTTGGAGTTCCGGCCATGTTTGCTGCCATCATCGGATCTTTACTATTAAGTAATATCTCAGCTGATGAGATGCTTTTAGCAAGAATTATTGGTGGGCTAATAATCTTTTTTGCCCTGTTTGAACTATTACCAGTATTAAAAAAGATTGTTATCCCACCAAAATGGCTAAGCCTTGGTGGCTTAATCTCAGGTTTCTTTGGTGGTTTATCAGGGCATCAAGGAGCAATCAGAAGTGCATTTTTGTTAAAAACTCAAACCTCTAAAGACACCTACATTGCCACTGGCGTGGCAATTGCCATCCTGGTTGATATCAATCGTTTAGTCATTTATGGCACCAGCACCATAGCTTTTAGCGATAGCAACATCTCAACTGCTTTAGTGGTTGCTATTGGGGCAAGCTTGTTAGGCATATTGGTGGGTAACAAGTTCTATAAGAAGATCAACTTTAATTTCATTCAAAACCTGGTGGGAGCTTTGTTGTTACTAATAGGGGTATTGGTCTTCACCGGAGTGATTTAGAAAGCTTTTTTCTTTCCGCTACTGTGTTTATATGTCCCAAAAAAGGTACAGAATCAGTCTTGTTCTACTTCTCCTTTTTGTCCTATTTCCAAATACCTCTTTTGCCTCATCAGGTGAAACCAAGATTGTAAGATTTCCCACTGTTGCTTCAGTTGATGATTTAGTAGTAGCAAATGAATCAACCACTGCTTATAACCGTGCTCTTTTTAAACACTGGATAGATGCTGACAAAGACTGCTTTGACACCCGCGTGGAAGTTCTTATTGCTGAATCAAAAATCTGGCCTAAATTCAAATCCCGCTGCAAAGTAACAACAGGTGAATGGTTTTCTGTCTATGACAACAAAACCATTACCGATGCATCAAAGCTTGATGTTGATCATTTAGTTCCGTTACAAGAAGCCTGGCAATCAGGGGCAGACAAATGGAGTAACAAAAAACGACAAGATTTTGCCAATGATTTATCAGAAGGTAATTCTCTTATAGCTGTAAGCCAAGGATCAAATAGAAGTAAAGGCAGTAAAGAACCACAAAACTGGCTACCTACTAGTAGTTATGTGTGCCAATACTTAATTGATTGGGTTGATGTTAAAAAACGCTGGAACTTAAGTGTTGATCCTGTGGAAAAAGATTTCCTTAAAACTTCTCTTACTACTTGTACCAATGGTGGTGCACCTGTGAGCACTAATCCAAGTGCTACCAACAATTCAAACACCACAACTCCAACTAAAACTTCTGGTCCAGTGGTTTCAGAAACTGGGGCACCTAAAGGTGCCACAGCACAATGTAAAAACGGAACCTATTCCTTCTCCAAGACCCGCAGTGGCACTTGCTCTCGAAATGGTGGAGTAAAAGAGTGGTTAGTAAGTAATTGATTCTTCGCCCACAGATTAAAAACTTGCCTAAATCAAAAACCGGCTTTATTGTAAATAACAATATGAAAACATCAAAGATTCTAAAAATCACCCTCACCGCTCTTGTCACCCTGGGACTATCAAGCTCTCCTGCTATGGGTGCTGATCCATATTCAGAACCTGCTCCAGCTGCTACAACTGAAAGTAAGACAAAGAAAAAAAGTAAATCAAAAGATAGTGTGAAAAGTCTTCTTAAAAGTTCTCGCTCATCAATATCAAAAAAGAAATGGGCCCAGGCAAAAAAAGATTTAATCAAAGCAGACAAACTAAATTCTAAAAATGCTGATGTAAAAAACCTCTTAGGTTTTGTGACCAGAAATATGAATGACACCAAATCATCCATGAAGTATTACCAAGCAGCCCTAAAAATTGATCCTAATCACCTTGGAGCAAATGAATACTTAGGTGAGCTTTATTTGAAACTTAAACAACCTGCCAAAGCAAAAACACAACTAGCCAAATTAAAAAAAATTTGTGGCACTAGTTGTGCTGAATACAAAACTTTATCGCGAAATATTTCTAAATACAAGAAATAAAACTAAACCCGAGAAACCTCGTTTATAGTTATCTGCTTGTTGTAAGTAACAGTAGTAATAGAAAAATGTTGTCCATCTAATATCGGTGCCCAAGCATTAATCCTGGTGATTTCTTTATCAAGTATTTTTAAAACATTTGATGACACATAAACCCCTGAAATAACCCCAAAAATATGGGAACTTATGAACTTCACAAAGTATTTACCCAACTTTGAAGGCAAAGAGCCAATAAACATAGAAACAAGGTAAGTGCTTAACACTTCCCTTGTTTTCTTCTTTGTTTTCAAATCGCTGAAAATATGTTCACCTCTTTCAACTGTTAAGGGCAAGAAAGAAAAAAAGTTACCTAACCCAGCTTTTACTCTTTGACTATTGGTCACCATGGAAACTGGCACTCCAATCAATGACTTGGGGGAAGTGATCTTCTTTTTTACAGTTTCTGCTAAAACATCTTCAAAATCTGTGACAATACTTTGACCAGTCAAAATAGGTCTAGAACTACTGGTTAGCTTTATTCCTGTTTTGAGTTCATGATTTGCTTTAGCAAACAAAATCCTCAACAAGGTTTTAACAACTCCAATTCCAACTCCAAAAGCTATTCCTGGACTAAATTGTTTTCTTAAAGGTTTAGTTAAGAAATGATCTGAAACATTTGCTTTTGCTAATTGGCGCAAAAGGGAAACTAAAGACAAACCATCAAGTAAACAGTGATGAATATGGAATTCTATTTTGGTATTGTCAGACTCTTTTGAAACATTAAACCTCCATAAAGGTTTATCTTTTAAAAGATTTATCTCTTGATCTTGAGTGATGTGGTAGGAAAAATCTAGGTCATCTTGATATTTAATGGTGCTATCAGGATTTATCACCCAATGAAACTTAGAATATTTGTTAACAATTTGTTCTTTTATTAATTGTCTTAATTGCTCAATGTTGATGGATCCTGCAACATACATTTCACACTTAATGATCAGTTTTTCAAGATTTGAATCAGCCAGAAACCACAGACGATCTCGGGGATGAAAGCGAATTTTTGTCAACATTCAAGCTTTCACTAATTGGCCAATAATTTCATCATAACTGACTTCCCCATGACTGCAAAAACTTGTTTGGGGGTGACTAAGCATTGTTCGTAACTTGTCTATGCTTGTCACTATGCTCAAGCGCTTGATTGAAATCTCTCGACCTGTCCTATGGATTAACACCATCGGCACCACTGTCATTGGAATGTGGCTGGGCGGAGACTTGTGGCGCGTAGACATCATCCCGTTTCTGATTTGGGTATCTTTCCCTTTCAACTTACTTATCTATGGCATCAACGACATATTTGATCAGGAAACCGACAACATCAACGCCCGAAAAGGCGGCATGGAAGGTGCCAAGATTAGCCCTTCCGAAGTAAAACCAATCTTCATCGCCGTTTTTTTAACTAACATTCCGTTTTTAATCTATTTCGCCCTAACTGTTCCACCAGCTGCCATGGGTTGGATTCTGGCGTATGCACTTTTCTTTTACTTTTATTCCTCTCCACCGTTTAGATTTAAAACCAGACCTGTGTGGGACTCAGTTTCAAACACCGATTATGCCTTCCCACTGGTATTTATTCCACTGGCATTTAACAACGAACCAGTTTGGTTCGCCGCTATTGGTTTAATGATTTGGTCAATGGCCAAACACACCTTTGATGCTGTGCAAGACATCCCAGAAGATAGTGACGTGGGTATCAAAACAACTGCTGTTTGGTTAGGAGTTAAGGGAAGTGCATACTGGGTCGGTATTTTTTGGCTCATCTCAACAGTGTTGTTTGCCCAAGTAAGCATCCTGGTTGCTGTTGTGAACCTTTTAATTGCCGGTTTTCTAACAATTTCAATTTATAGAAACCCAGTTCCAGAAACCGGACGAAAGCTTTACCGGCTGTCAATATTTTTTCCATACCTTGCTGGAGCAGTTGCCGGTATTCAGTTGGCATCCTAAATGGTTTTAGTTCTTTAATCGTGAAACCAAAATCCATAATCGTTTTAGGTGCAGGTATTTCAGGTCTTGCCACTGCCTCACTCTTAGCAAAAGCTGGACACCATGTCACACTCATCGAAGGATCCAGTTGGATTGGTGGCAAAAGCAAAAGAATAATTATTGATGGCCAGCGCATGGACACAGGTCCTGCCCTTGTCACTTTTCTTGGTGTGTGGGAAGAATTTATTCGTCGCTACGATTCACTGGGAAACCAAAACAAAAAAGCAATCGAGATTGCACCAATCACCTTCGAACCACTTTCTGAAGTTGGCGAATACTTTTATAAAGGTGATAAGTGCTTGCTCCCAGTTGAAAAAGGCAACAAGTGGTACGAACCTTGGGTCAGGTTCGAAAAAATCCACGGCAAACTTGATAAAGAAATCACAACACTTTTAACTAACACTTCCATAAGTCTCAAAGCTATACCGGCAGGTAACAAACTGATTTCAAACTACGGAATCCGGTTCACCACTAAAAGATATTTAAACGGATTGAAGTGGTTACCAGAAGGCCTCAAAGAAATCATCTCGATACACACATTGAATGCTGGTGTTGGCCCAGGAAAAACCCTGGCATTATTTGCAACAATTCCAGCAGTGATGGCAACTCAGCAGGTAAGAGTTCCAGTTGGCGGAGTAAACGAAATTCCACTAACACTTGAAAAACTAGCCCGTTATGCTGGTGTTGAAATAGTGATGAACGAAAAAGCAATAGCTATTTCCAAAAACAAAGTCACCACCGAAGTAGGCGAATATAAAGCAGACATCATCATTTCAAGTCTTGATGCCAAAGTCACCCAACGCTTACTTGGAAAAACCACCAACGAAACAAAGCGAAAAATGTCTTGCTCAGGTGTTGCTATATACGCAGTGCTGGATGAGGATCTACCAATTGGTACCAAGACTCACTCTGTGATCATGCCCGAAGATCCAGCTGCAATGCATGCAGCACTTGGTAAAAACCAACTTCCACAAGAGTCAATGGTATTTGTGAACTACTACCAAGCAGGACACATTTACCCAAACAACAAATCAACGGTGGCAGTTTTAATTACCGCTCCAGCCGATGGTAAGCACTACGGTATCGAAAGTGATTTCACCAAAGCTGAATTAGAACGAGTTTCAAAAGTTATGGGGCTACCAAAAAATATTAAAGAATATTTCGGTGCCTTTGAAGTTTTAGATCCCCAGTATTTCTCAGGTTGGGGAGCAACCGGAGGAGCACTTTATGGTGAGGCAAGAAAGATTTGGCAATCTGGCCCGCTACACACACCAAAGCATTCATCATTTTTGCGCCCGTGGCTGTGGAGGGTTGGCGCATCCACCCATCCCGGTGGTGGCATTCCAGCGGTTTTGGGTGGCAGTCTTATTGCTACTAAAAAACTATTAAGACACCTGGGTAAATAGTTTAATAAGATGAACTTTTTTTCTAATGATTTACCAGGAGAGCTCTGTCCATTGAGCTACGAGGGCAACACAAACAGAGTTACATTTTTAAATAGACGGTGAAAAGAAATACTTTGAATTTGTGCATAACTAAGAATTGTGGATAAAACCAAAAGGATTACAAATAATAGAAAACTTGGCTAACTCTTCAAATCATGTTATGGTTGTATTCCTTAGTCATGGGAGCAATATCCGTAATTGAGTAACCTTCTCGTAGGAATACCTCGCCTAATCGCGGGGTATTTTTATTTATAAACCATGCTTTGTCTCACATAACCAATAGAATGAGCTTATGAAATTAGTTGATAATAAAGTAACCAAATTTATTACTAAACGAAAAAGCTGGATCAGACAAATCCTGGTTGCTGCTATTGCAGCTGCTTTTGCTTGGTTTTTGGGAGATACTTTAGTTAAAAATGGCGGATTAGTTGCTGCAATTATTTGTAGTTTAAGTATTCGTATTTCCTTATATAAATCTGTTCGTGAAGGTTTTGGTCAAATCATCGGAACCTTTATTGGTGCAGGGGTAGCTCTTGCAACTGTGACCCTTTTTGATTTTGGAGCAATTGCAATTGGAACCACAGTTTTATTTTGTGCCGTGGTAGCAAGAGCGTTAAGACTTGGAGAGGTTGCTTCAGTAAATGTTCCTGTTACTGCTCTTATTGTTATTGGACCTGGATTAAATGAAAGCACAGCTGTAAATAGATTGTGGTCGACTCTAATTGGTGCAGGAGTAGCAATTGCATTTTCTTATTTTTCACACGCAAAAACTCCTGCTGGAAGAACACTTGATCAAATAACAGGCATTGGCAAAAGAATCAGTGAACTATTTTCTGAAATCTCGGTTGGTTTAAACCAAGGCTTAGATCAAAGCAAAGCAAGTTTGTGGTTAACAAAAGCTCGCTTACTAGTTGAAGAATTACCCAAAATTAAATCCCAAGCACTAGAGACAAAAGCTTTTGCAAGATGGTCTCCCCTAGAAGAAATTGATGAAGCAGAATCTTTATATTTAAAAGCAATCGCAATAGAGCATATTGTGGTGCAATTAAGAACAATTTCTCGAACAATTTTTGATCTAAGTGTTGATAGAAATCTTCCCCTACAAGCGCAAAAAGAAATTGCGATAGGTCTTGCGACTTGTGCTACTGCGGTCAAGAAAAAAGTTGAATTAATCAAATCCGATGACATTTTTTCTGCCACCGATGAAATTGCCGAAGAATTAAGACTTGCAGGAGATGTCCTAGCCCAAGAACTAATTAAGCAGCGAAATGAATTAGCCCAAGAAGTATTAGTCAGATCTCTTTCAATTGTTTCAAACCTTCAAATCATTGCTGATTCTTTGGATGAATCATCCCCGGCCCTTCACGATGTGATGACACCAGATGAAGCACCAGAAAACAGAGTTTTAAAAGTCCCTATGAAAGTTCAATCCAAAACAATATTACAAAAAATATGGCGTTTGATTCGAGTGTTCTTAAGAAGGTAAACTATTACTTTATAAAAAAATTTAAATTGATAATCTTTGAATAGTTGATCGATAACCCAAAAGAAAGAAAATTAAAGCTAAACCTGAAGGAATCATCATCAACAGTGGTGCATATTCAGCACCATATTTATTCATGTAAATTCCTATTAAATATGGAAAAATCATTGATCCTGAAATTGATGAAAAGAATATAAATCCTGTTATTCGCGCATTTCCAGGGCTAATCTTTACCACCCAGGCAAAAGCCATTGAAAATACTGGGCCGCCAGATATTCCTAGCAAAACAATCGCTAACCAGTAAAGATCTGTTGCATAAAGCAAAAAAAGAGCTGGTATCAAACACAAGACAGATAAAAGAGTAACTAAACCAAAATTGAGTCTGTCAATGTATTTCAAAATGATTAACCTAATTGCTAGAAGAGAAATAAAGAACACAGATAACCCAAAAGATGCTTTTGAGGTGGACCAACCTTTAGCAAGTAAATAACTAGGAATCCAGCCTGTGGCCGCTGATTCTAAGCCAACATAAGCAGAAATTCCCAGAAGCAATAAAACAATAGAAGACTTATGATTTGATTTCTTATGTGTTTCCTCAGGCTTATGAACAAGTTGGCCTTGAGTATTCGAGTAAAAAACTACCGCAATAATTACTGCTAAAACCACAAATAAACTCAAAACGTAAGCATAATAACTCTTTAGTGTTATTCCAAAAAGAGCTGGAATCAAAATAGATGCTGTTGCAAAACCAATGTTATTTTTGTTTGCTCTTCGCGAAGCTTCTATTCCTCCGACATCAACAACTAGTTGACTTATACCAACTTGGGCAATACCAAAACTTAATCCAATTATTACCACTCCAACTAAAACATAATTCCAAGTCGGAGCAAAAACTAAGAAACTCATACCAATTGCCACAAACATTGTTCCAATAGATCCAGCAATGGCGCCTTTTATTTTATCAACAAAATAGGTTGCAATAAAAACACCAATGATTCCGCTGAAGCCAGTCAGCGCAAATATTCTTCCACCGATTTCTAAATCAAGAGAATACTTTTCTATATAGTAAGGAACTAGTACACCGTAACCAGAGACAAATCCACCGATAACACCAATTGTGGCAATACCAGCACGAACACTAATTTTATTTAATTTTAGATTAGGCATTTAATGAATTTAAGTTGCGTCCTGATCAAATTTCTTTTGTTCTTGAGGTTTAGTCTCTTCTTTCTCATCAAATACTTTGTTAGCTAAATTAGTTGGATCTATTTTTGAAATATTCTTTAAATCAATGTCTTTGATTCCAGATGATTCCACTATGTCATCTTTTGCTTTAGTAGCCATATCTTTCACATTTCTTAACATTTTTATACCTTGAGCAATGTATTTTGGTAGTTTTTCAGGACCCACTACTAATAGCCCAATTACGGCTATGACTAATAATTCAAAGAATCCAACGTCTAACAAAGTAGGTCTCTTCTCGAGTTTGAACTAACTTCTCCTATGTCTCTAAAGATACTCTGATGCTGACTCGGTTAAGGCTGCTGCCTTGCTGTTGACTAAAATTGTTTAAGCACCTCACGAATTATAAGCCGGGAGAATAACAATTTATGAGTGAAAAAACTGCAGTAGCAGTTCTCTTGGGGGGTCGCAATTCTGAAAACTATCGTTCTTGTCAGTCTGCTCGAGATGTTATTGATGCTCTAGAAGAAAAAGGCTACCAAGTAACGGCTTATGGCATGAGCATGGAAGCAAATTGGATTAGTTTTGGTGACTTAAATTCTTTAAAAAATGCTTTGAAAATAGATAATTTTGAATTATCTGAAGAATCTATCAAGGATATCTCTGAAGTAACAGAATCTTTATTACCTCCAACATCATTATTAGAAACCACCGTTGTGTTTTCAACTTTGATGGGTGGTTGGGGATCTGATGGAACCATTCAAGGAATGCTGGAAACTGAAATTGTTAGATTCGTTGGATCCGACACTTTAGGTGGAGCTATCTCAAGTGATAAATCAACCGCCAAATTATTAATGGAAGCCGTTGAAATCCCAACTCCAAAACATGTAATTGTTCCTGACAGATCATGGCGTAGAGATCCTGTGTCCAATGTAATGAGAGCAGCTTTACTTAAAGTTCCTTTGGTCGCAAAGCCTGCTCGAGGCAGTAACGGTGTTGGAGTTTCTTATATTAGGGTGCCAAGAGATTTTAAAAAAGGAATTGAAATATCCAGAAATTTTGATGGTCGAGTAATTGTTGAAAAATATCACGAATCTAAACAATTATTTGAATGCAATATTCTAGAGGATGAAAAAGGTAAAATAGTACTTAGTGAAATAATTCAAACTAATTTCAAGACTAAAGATAAAGTTTTTAACTTTATTTCACGATCGGATAAAAGCTCTTTCTCATTTACTAAAGCACAAGATTTAGAAGCCGACATTATTAAATTAGTACACGATTATGCAAAAAGAACTTTTGAAGTCTTAAAGATGTCAGGTTATGCCCAAATCGAATTTATGATTGACAAAGAAGGCGAATTACTAGTTGTGGAAGTAAATTGCCAACCATACTTTGGTAAAGATGGTTCTTTTGCCCTTTCCTGGAAAGAAGCCGGAGTTAGTTATTCAGACTTAGTTGATCGCATCATAAAAGAAGCACTGAGTCGTCCAGCAGGATTAATTTGAATTTAACTCTGCCCCTTGAATTAGGTGTTGCAGGTTTTCTGATTGCTGCATTTGCGGTATTCGTGATTGGTTTAGCAAAATCATCAATTCCAGCCGCTGCCACTATGCCAGTTGGTCTTTTTGCCCTAGTGATTCCAGCAAAACTTTCAGTTGGAGCAATACTGCCCCTTTTAATTCTGGGCGACATCATGGCTCTTCTATTTTTTAGAAAAGCAGGCAGATGGGACATCGTTGTTAAAATTTTGCCTTCAGTTTTTGTGGGCATGGTTATTGGCTATTTCTTATTAGCTTGGTCAACTTCCAAAGAAGTTGCATACCTAATTGGTGGAATTCTTATTTTCACAGCTATTTATGAAATAAGGAAAAGAATTAGAAATGAAAAATTAAATGAAATACAAAAAAACAACATCAAGCAAAGAACAAAAATAACTGCTCAACTAATGGGTGTGCTGGTTGGAATTATGACTATGACCGCTAATTCTGCAGGTCCAATATTTTCCTTATACTTACTTCAACTACAACTTCCCATGCAAACATTTGTGGGAACAAATAGTTGGCTATTTTTCATTATAAATGTTTCTAAATTACCATTTAATGCAAATCTAGGAATTATCACTTCAGAAACTTTATTGCTAGCATTAATTTTAGCCCCCTTTGTAATACTGGGTGCACTCTTAGGACAGAAAATAATGACACTTATTAATCAAAGAGCATTCGAGTATTCTGCTTTAATTTCAACTTTAATTGCTGGGTTGTTGCTCTTCATCCCTAGGTAATTCTTCAACTTCTTTAACAACATTTTTGATTACTTTTGAAATCTCATCTAATGAAACACCGCCTTCTCTTACTAAAACAGGTAATTGACTTGTTAAATCTAAAATAGATGATGGTGCACTAGGATTTAATTCTCCAGCATCCAAATAAACCGAAACATCATTTCCAAATTGAGCTTTTATTTCGGCAATGTTTTTCCCCATTACTTGCCCAGCCTTATTTGGGCTAGTAGTCGCTAATATTTCCTGATCTCCCATAATTTCGTGTGCTACAGGGTGAAGTGGCATTCTTACTGAGACCACATTAGGCACTATTGCCTTATTCCATAAAAGGTTATTGAGTCCTTTTAAAATCAGAGTTAATGAGCCTGGCCAGAAATTTAAGTATTGTATTTTAGATTCCTCTGTGACTCCTGAACTAAATTTATTTATTAAACCTATATTGGCAATAAATATGGTTAAAGGAGTTTTAGGAGTTTGTCCCTTTATTTGCCACAATAAATTAACTGCTTTTTCATCCATTGCTCTAACAGCTACTGCATAACTTGTATCGGTTGGAAATACCACAGCTCTGCCGGCAGCAAGTGCTTCTTGAGCAGCTTTAATTCCATTTTCGCGGGGAGCAGGATGTGAAAGACTAAAAACTCTCGCGCTGACAAACATTAGGCACTTAAATCTTGTTTGGATTTATACCCAGCATGAGCTTTATCGTAAACATTTCTAAACCCATCTTTTGTCCAAGCACTTCTACCCACAAATAAACCATCACAATTTTCCAAAGATGCTAATTCTTTTGCATTGTCAATATTTACTGAACCACCATACAGAAGTGGATAATTTTCTACACTTAAACCTAATTCAGACAATACTTCTTTTATAGAATTAAAAGATTCTTCAACATAACTACTCTCAGCTGGAGTTCCATTTATCCCAATAGACCAAACTGGTTCATAGGCAATAATTGCTTTTGAAATATTCAAGTCTTTAAAAACTTTTAGTTGTTTTTTAAAGATTTCTTTTCTTAAAGCCTTACCTTTTTCTTTTTCTTTTTCCCCAATGCAGTAAAGAGTAAGCAAATTATTTTCTTGCAAAGTTTTAAGTTGGTTTTTTATTTCCTTTTCATCTTCTCCCAATGCTCTTCTCTCAGCGTGTCCAACCATTACTAAATCTGCGTCAACTTCTTTTATAAGTCGGGCAGAAATTTCACCAGTAAGATTTTCTCTTGAACTAGAAATAATTTGTGGTCCAACCCAAAGTCCTGACCCAAAAGACATCTTCTTAAGCTGTACCAGCAAAGGCATTGCCGGTAATACAAAAAACTGAGTATCTTTTTCTGATTTTGCTAAAAGTGATGCAATCTCAACAACTTCTTCATGTAGTTCTTGAGTTAACTGTTGTTTGGTGTTAGTCCCAAAATAAAACATATGACTTATATTCTAGTACGAACTAGTTTTATTGACTTATGCGATGTTAAAGTGCTGTGCCCGATTTATCAAAAAATGTAATATTTTCAGAGGCAATTGTGGTCCACACAGAATTTTGCACAGATCTTCCAACTGAATGAGACACCCGAGCTTTAATTAGAAGCGAACCAACAGCAAGATCAAGTAAATATTGACCACCTGCTCCCAGTGCCTTACGGGTCACTCGTGCTTGCACCGCACCTTTTTCTTCAGTTCCAGAAACACTGATTCCTTCTGCTCTTACTCCAAAAGTGTCAGCACTTGCTGCTTTGGAACCTAAATCTATAGTTTGGGAAAATAGTGGAGAAGTAATTTTTGTGCCCGAAACTTTAATAAATTCTGGCGGCACAAAGTTCATCCCTGGATTTCCTAAGAACCACCCCGCAAATTGACTGTTTGGTTTGTCATAAATTTCTTTAGGTGAATCAGATTGCGTGATCACACCATCTTGCATTAATGCGATTTGGTCTGCCAAAGTCATGGCTTCTGTTTGATCATGTGTTACATAAACAATGGTTTGTTGTAAACGACCAAATAGTTCCTTCATGCTTCTTTTCAATTCAAGTTTAGAAGTCAAATCAATGTTAGTAATTGGCTCATCAAACAAAATAATTCTTGGTTGGCGGGCAACTTCTCGTGCTACCGCAATTTTTTGGCGAGTTCCGTTATCTAACTCTTCCACAAAACGTTTTAACACATCCTTTAAATCAAGAATTTCTGCTACTTCATCAACCCTTTTATCAATTTCAGCTTTACTTAATTTTTCTGATAAAAGTGGTAATTCAAGATTTTTTCTGACACTGGTACCACGATAAATTACCGGGTACTGAAACACCATGCCAATGTTTCTTCTTCTAGTTGGAACATTTGTTACTTCATGCTCACCAAAGAATATTTTTCCATTAGTTGGACTTTCCAACCCTGCAATCATTCTCATCAAAGTAGTTTTTCCACAACCAGAAGGTCCCAATAAAACTGTTACAGAAGACTTAGGAATTGTGAAATTAATATTATCAACAGCTGTGAAATCTCCGAATTTTTTAGTTACCCCTTCTAATCTGATGTCATACATGAGAAACTCCTTGACCAACACGTTTACCTGATTGGGCATCAAATATAACTACAGCATCTGGTTTGTAGCTTATTGACACATTTTTTGATTTTAATTTTGCTAAAGACTCATTATCAGTTCTTGAAATAACTGTTACTAAATCTGAATTTTTGATATTGAAATAAACAGCAAATTCTGAACCAAGATTTTCTAATAAACCAACTTTAGCATCAATTGAACCAGCACCTGAGCCGATAAAGAATCCTTCTGGTCTAATTCCAGCCACAACATTGGTAGCGTTTGAGTCCATTTTTACTTTCGTGGAACCTAAAACTGAAGTAAATATTGTGCCAGATAACTCCCCTGGCAAAATATTTGCTTCCGGAAAACCAAGTGAATTCATGCTGGCAATTGAATTTGGTAGGTCATAAACAACGTCCAATGAATCTTGTTGCACAATTTTTCCTTGAGCTAATATCATCACCGTTCTTGCCAAGGAAAGAGCTTCCAAAGCATCTGAAGTGAGATAAACAAAGGAAACTTTTAATTCTTCCTGAGTCTTTCTTAAATCATCAATTAATCGCTCTCTTAATTTAAAATCTAGTCCAACCAATGGATCATCTAAAACATAAACATCTGTGGTTTTTGCTAATCCTCGGGCAATTGCTACACGCTGTTTTTGACCACCTGATAATTGTTCAGGTTTTTTACCCAATAGATCTTTAATTCTTAGTAATTCTGCAACTCTCTCAACTGCTTCCTTCTTTGTTGCAGCCGTTGCTTTACTTAAAGTTAATGGGTATTCAATGTTTTCTTGCACTGAATAATGTGGATAAAGAGCAAAGCTTTGTGGCACATAACCAATATTTCTTTCTCCCGCTGAAACCTTGGCAACATCTTTACCTCGCACAATAATTGAACCAGCGTCAACTGTTTCTAGTCCCATGATGGTTCTAACTAAAACAGATTTACCATTACCTGGCTTTCCACAAATCACAGAAAAATCGTTAGTTGCAGCTGTGAAAGAAAGATTATCTAACACAACTTTATTGCCATAAGACTTGGAAAGTCCTTTGACATCAAGTGCTAAATCAGCCATTTAACTTATTCTCCTGTTTAGAAAGCTCGTTTTGGTCGACCAAGTTCAACCAAATAAGGGGTAACCACAATTGAAATTATAAATATCGCAGCAATAACTAATAAAATTACCAAAGTTTTTCTAGCAGTCTTTTTAAAATCCCATTCTGGATCAATATTACCCAGCGCAACTTGTAGGGTCACAACCACAAAAAGTAATCTAAATCCCCACAAGTAAATAGTGTAGGTAAATTGTTGAGCTAACATAAATAGTGCAAGAAGTAGTAAATAAATGTTTAATCTTTGAGCACGCGCAGCAAAAGGAATTTTCTTATTAGTTATTACAGCCATTTATACTTCACCTCTTACAGTTCCAAAGGTTAAGCCCACCAGCAAATATTTCTGAAAAGCGTAAATTACAACCACCAGAGGTAATACATAAAGAGTTCCAATGGAGGCAACATATGCCCAGTCAATTGCTCCACCCTTAGTTGATCCGGTGAACAAACCAACCGGGACACCAAATGTTTTAGCTCCACCAAGTTGGAAGTTGAACAAAAATTCATTCCACACAAACAAAATATTGAAAACGAATGAGGCCACTAAACCAGGTTTTACTTGAGGTAAAATTACTTTGAACATAATATGCCAGCGAGAAGCACCATAAACTAAACCAGTTTCATCATATCTTTGAGAAATTCCATCTAAAAATCCTTTAAGAATCCAGACTGAGAAAGGAATGGAAAACATGGTGTAAAAAGCAATCAAACCAATATAAGAATCTTTTAGTTTCAATAAATTAAACAACTGGAAATAAGGAACCACGAAAGCTGCTGCTGGCACAAATCTGGTGGATAGCAACAAGAACATCAAGAAGTCGGTTCCAGCTGGTTTATACCTAGAAAATGAATAAGCAGCCAAATATGAAACCAAAATTGCTATAGTCACAGATCCAAATGAGTAAACGATTGAGTGTATGAAGTAATCAAGGGTATTATCAAAACTTAAGGCTTCAGTTATATTGTTGAAAGTTGGTTTGAAGAAAAATACTGGTGGGGAAACCACAATACTTTCTTTTGGTTTGAAAGCAGTTGAAATAATCCAAGCAACAGGAAGAAAGAATAGTAAAGAAATTCCCCAAGCCCCCAGGGTGGCAAATCTTATTGGACCTGGTTTACGTTTTGCTTTGAAAGTTGTTTCAGCCATTTTATTCCTCAGCTTTCTTTCTAGCATTCAAAATATAAAGATAAATTGCTGTCAAAGCAATCGCGATAAACAATAGGAAAACAGAAACAGCAGATGAATAACCAAGTTTGAATGATTTAAACGCAAATCTATACAAAGAAACTGCAATTAATTCTGTTCTATCTCCTGGCCCTCCACCTGTCAAAACATAAGCCAAGTCCATGGTCTTAAAGGCATCAATTGTTCGAAGTAAAATTCCCAAACCTAAAATAAATTTTGCATGTGGCCAAATAACTGTTTTGATTAAACGAATTAAAGGTAATCGATCAATTCGAGCTGCTTCTAATTCTGCTTTTGGTACAGAACCAAGAGCTGCCAAAGTCATCAACGTCATAAATGGTGTCCACATCCATGTGTCAACAAAGACAAGTGTTGGGAAAGCTAAAGTTCGATCAGTTAAGGTGTCAAATCTTTCAAAACCTAAAACTGAAACAAAATAATTTATTACACCCAAAGTTGGATCTAAAATAAATTTCCAAAATAACGAAGTAGCAATTGGGGTAACAACCATTGGGGTAAAGAAAAGTGTTAAGGCAATACGGCGTCCTGGCATTTTGTCATTTTTCCAAAACAAAACTCCGATGAGAATCCCTAAGAAAGTTTGTAAAATAATCGCGCATAAAAGGAAAATAAATGTTCTAGAAACAGATCCTGCTAGTTGTTGATTTGCTAGAAAGTCAAAAAAGTTTTTAAAACCAATTAGTTTTGGTTTATTTGCTGAAGTTAGTGTGTAATCATAAAAAGCTAAACCAAACATCCAAATGGTTGGTAAAACGCTCATTAAAATGAAGAAGAATAAAACAGGGGCTAATAAACCCCAGGAAAACCAATTCTTTTTTGATTCTGGCTTTTTGGCCTTAGGGACATCCTTGATTGATTTCTCAAGTGTCTCAATACTTTTGGCCATTACCATCCCTTTTCCAAACGAAGGTGCAGATTAAAACTAACTTGACGCCAATCATAGAAGTTGTGTTGGTGCCCTGGAGACCAGGACACCAACACAAGTATCTTTTGCTCTTTACCCTTAGAGAGTTAGAGAGTCGACATTCTCCGGTGGAGGAGTCGTGGTACGACCAGCATTGAACAGAATTTGCTGTTGTTTTGCTGCAGCGTATTCAAGAGCTTCTTTTGATGTCTTAACTGTTCCAGTTGCGACACCGTTGAAGGCTTCTTGTTGTACTGCGAGCATTTCTGCATATTCTGGTAAATGCCAGAAGTCTTGTGAGCGGCCTTCTTCTAACATGTAAAGGAATGGCTTCACATAGTGAGCGACTTCTAGGTATTCAGGGTTTGCAGCACCTTCTTTGCTCCATGGCAAGCCACCGTTTTGCTTGATGAACTTGTCTTGAGTGTCTTTGGTGTACCACCACTTGAGAACGTCTACTGCCACTCTCATGTGATCGTCATCATTGAATGCGTTTATAACCCATGGTTGACCACCCATTGCGCCGATAAGTTTTCCATTCCACTTTGGAAGAGGAATTGAAAGAACCATATCTGGTTTAACAACAGCGTCTGGTCCACCCATGAACGCACCTACTGCTAACCATTGCCAAGCGGAGAAACATTTTCCTCCGTTGAAAAGGTCGAGTAGGCTACCAATACCAAATGATGCAGCATCTGCTGGTTGATATTTCATCAAACCAACAAATTCATCCATAGCTTTGGCGTTGATATCAGAGTTTAGAATTCCGTAAACATCTGAAGTTGTAGGATCCCAAATCTTTCCGCCTGTTGAATAAGCGAATGGGTAGTAGGCACAGCTAAAGAAATCGTATTCTTTGGAATACATGATTGCTGTTCCGTACATTTCCTGAGCTGGACGATGGAAGAATTCAATGATCTCAACTAGATCAGCGATTTCAATTTCATACATAGCTTCAGCTGTTGTTGGAAGATCTTTACCAGTTTTAGCTTTGAATGCTGCTTGTTCTGCTGGATCTTCTAACATGTCTTTACGCATGAATACACCTTGGGTATCAGGCATTTGTGGGAAGCCCCAACGAATTCCTGAACCATCTGGGTAAACTTGGTAAGTGTTTGTTACCAAACTTGAAAATGGTTCGATGTCTAGTTCTGGGTTAGCTGCGAAGACATCATCTGCCCTAACAATCCAACCT
>JAQCGN010000080.1 GCA_027730605.1 Actinomycetota bacterium | reverse complement strand
AAACAAATTCTTCGAATGATAAAAAGTCACCAAAAAAGCAATAAAAACCTCAAAAAAAGCAAACCTCTTAATTATTCCAATTTTATTTTTCACCGAAAGGCTTGAAAGGTCCAATAGCTTTAGCCTAACTCCTTACACAACTACACGAATTTATCTTCAGTCAAAGATAAATCATTTAGGAAAACCGAGTTGAACAACGAATTTATCATTGAAATCAGCCCGATCTGAGAGTTCAACATACTCTACTTCGTTAAGCAAAGCATTTGCGCCATTTCTTTCCGGTTGCGAAAGCAAAACCATTTTGGCTCCTTCACCTGCTACGTTTCCGGCACTCACAATTCTCATCACTGGAATCTTTGGCACTAAGCCAATTTGGATCGCAGAAGCAGGAGACAAATAAGACCCAAAAGATCCAGCTAACAACACTTGCTGAATGTCGTCATCTTTTAAGTTTAATTGTTCCATTAAAAGTCTCCAACCTGTTGCAATAGAGGCTTTAGCAAATTGAAGTTCTCTGACATCTCTTTGAGTTAAATAAACTAATGGATCGTTTCTATCTCCATGTAAAATGAATGCTTTTTCTGTTGATTCAAGATCAATAAGTCGATCACTTAGTTTCGGAAAGTTTTTTTCGAGTTCTTCTTTTGAAATAAAGCGACCTGACTGGTCAAGTACTCCTATTTTTGCTAATTCAGCAACTGCGTCAACTAAACCGGATCCACACATTCCTTGTGGTTCAACTTCTCCGATGACTTGAAGTGTTACTCCATCTTTTGTAATTTTTACAACTTCAATTGCCCCATCTGCTGCTCTCATGCCACATTTAATTGAAGCTGCCTCAAATGCAGGACCAGCTGGTGCTGCTGTGGTGATGATTTTGTTTCCATCACTCAAAACAATTTCACAATTGGTTCCCACATCAATAAAAAGTCTTACTCTTTTGTCTCGATCCATTCCTGAAGCCAAAACACCTGCAACTATGTCTCCCCCAACGTATGCACCAAGAGAGGGGAAACTATAGGCCCGTGCTTGTGGATGAATATTTATTCCAAACTCTTTTGCATTCAACACAGGCCAATATTGGCTGGCGGTAATAAACGGTGCTACCCCAACTGGCTCAGGATCTACTCCCAAAATCAGTTGAATCATTGTTGCGTTTCCTGCAATTGCAACTTCGTAAACATTATCTTTATCAACTTTTGCTTCTTTGATAACTTCTTGGGTTAATTCATCCAAGGTTGATTGAGCCGCATTTCTTAAACGAGAAAGTGCATTTTCATCAAGCATCGTGGCAGAAATTCGTGAAATCACATCAGCACCAAATGGCTGTTGCTTATTCAACATTGACTTAACTCCAATTGGAGTGCCCGAGTTTAAATCCAAAAGTGTTGCAACAACAGTGGTGGTTCCTAAATCATAAGCAATCGCATATCTAAATTCTGTGGTGTCACCTGGCTCAACATCAATTAATACATCATCAACCACAACTACTGTTACCTTAAAATCATTTTTTCTAAGCACTGTGGGTAATTTCTGTAAGACTCCAAATTCAACTATTACTTCTAAATCATCAATGGCATCTTTAACTCGTTGTATATCTGGTCTTTGATCATGCAATGTTGGTTCAACTAGTTCTATATATCTTTTTTGAACAGCTGGGCGAAGTATTACTTGTCTACCTACTCCAACTGTGGCAGCTTTTGGTCTTGTAGCCATAGCAGGAATTGTGATAGCTAAATTTTCTGTTGCCCTAGCAACACAAGCTAGGCGCCAACCGTTTTTTAGTTCTTCTTGATTAAATGCACGGATATCTAATCTTGAAATTGGAACTATTCCTTCAGTGATTTGCACTTTACATTTTTTACAAGTTCCATGACCACCACATGTTGAATCAATGGCAATCCCATTCCAAGATGCCGCATCAAAAACACTTACCCCTGGTGGGACTTTAAATGATTGATTACTTGGTGCAAAATCTAATTTAACTCGACCAAGTCCTGAATGTTCAACTAATTCAGGTTCAATTTTTTCTTTAGCCATTTAAATTATGCACTTGGTGCTTGTGCTCTGAAAGCAGAAATCCAATTTCCACCCCATGGATCATTTCCAAGTAACAAATCTGCTGCTCTAACAGAGGTAACAATTTCTTTGGTTCTGGAATCCATAATTGCACTTGTTAAGCCTGCTGACATTGCCATTGGTAAAAATGATGCATTAACTGCATGTCTATTAGGTAGGCCAAATGAAACATTTGAGGCACCCATTGACATATTTAAACCAAACTTTTCTTTTATCAAGTGAATTGTTTCTAATGTGATTTTAACAGCCTCAACATCAGCTCCTACTGTCATTGCAAGTGGGTCGATAACTAAATCTTCCAACGGAATCCCATATTTTTCTACCGTTCTGACTATTTTTTCTGTGATAACTAGTCTTTCTTGTGCGGTAGCAGGAATTCCTGTTTCATCATTAGATAAAGCCATGATCACTGCGTTGTGTTCTTTTATAAGTGGCAAAATTAATTCCATGCGATCATCTTCCCCAGTCATGGAATTTACTAGGGCTTTTCCTTCATAAGCTTTCAATCCGGCATCAAGTGCTTCAATGACCGATGAATCGATACAGATTGGTAAATCAGTTTTTAATTGCACCAGTTTGATAGCACGGCTCAATAAATCTGGTTCATCAGTTAAAGGAACACCCATATTCACATCTAAAACATCTGCGCCACCTTCAACTTGTTGCTGAACGTCTAGTTCTATTTGACTTAAATCTCCTGCGCGAAGTTGTTCTTGAAACTTTTTTCTTCCAGTTGGGTTGATTCTTTCTCCGATAATGACAAAAGGAACATCATGACCAATTATTACTTCCTTGGTGGCAGATTTAAGTATTGAGTGCATTTTTCTTTCCTGTTCCTAGTTCAATGATCGCGGAGTGCAACCAAGGTCTGTCATCAAACGATCAAGTGTGTCATCGTGTCGAAAATCGGTTACATGTAATCCTCTTACCCCAGGCAATGACAACGCATGCTGAGATAGTTCCAAAGTTTGTTTATAAGCTTCTTCTGCTTGATCAGATGCTTTGTCTACTCGATCAATAACATCTTGAGGAACATCAATTCCAGGAACTTTGTCATTCATAAATTTCAGAGGGCGAGAGCCTTTTATTAAAACAATTGTGGGAAGAAGTGCCACATGACGATCTAAACCGGCTGCTACAACACCTTGGCAAAATTTTTCCAATCTATCTGGATGGTAAGAAATTTGTAATTGTAAAAATCTTGCCCCTGCTGCAACTTTTTTGGCAACTCTTTGCACTCGGTATTCAAATGGAGGAGCAGAGGGATTTTCAACTGCCCCTACAAACAAATGTGGTGCCGGCGTAATTTTTCTGCCCGACATGTATTCACCACGTCCAATTGTGGTGGCAAGTCTTACTAATTGTGGTCCATCTAAATCAAAAACTCTTCGTGCTTCTGTTTCATCTCCTGCTGTTA
>JAQCGN010000079.1 GCA_027730605.1 Actinomycetota bacterium | reverse complement strand
CAATTTCAGGCTCAGAATAAGTCACTCTGGGAATTGCAGTGATGTCAATAATTCTGGGATTTAAACCTTTCATATGTTCTGCTACAAAGATTCCTTCTTGGAATCCCTTATGAGCCAATTGTGGGCCACGCACGATATCTCCCACGGCATAAACATTAGCCAGATTTGTTTGCAAGTTCTCATTTACTTTCAATAATTCACCATCAAATTCAAGTCCTGCTTCTTCAAAACCTTGATTTCGGGTGGCTGAACCTCGACCAACAGCAACCAACATTAAATCAGCAGCAAATGTTTGCCCATCTTCAAGTTTTGCCACCACACCGTGCTTTGTTCTATCTACCCCTGCAAAACGAACACCAGTAGAAAAGTTAATCCCACGTTTTTTAAATGCTCGTTCCATAGCTTTTGATACAGCTTCATCTTCTGCCGGAACTAATCTTGGTAATCCTTCAATAATTGTTACTTCTGCACCTAATGATTTCCACACACTGGCAAATTCAACACCGATTACTCCACCACCAAGAATGATCACACTGGCAGGAACTTTATCAAGTTTTACAGCATGTTCTGAGTTAATTACTTGGGTTCCATCAATTTCTAAACCAGGAAGTGATTTAGGAAAAGATCCTGTTGCTAAGACAATGTAGTTACCAACAAATTCTTGGTCACCAACTTTAACTTTGTTGGGTCCCACAAATTTTCCTTCACCAGTTACATAATCAACACCACGATGTTTGACTAAACCTTGTAAACCTTTATATAAACGTCCCACCACACCATCTTTATATTTATTAACCTCTGGCATATCAATGCCTAATAAATTTGATTTAACTCCAAATGATGCTGACTCTCTAACATTGTCAGCAATTTCACCAGCATGTAATAAAGCTTTTGTGGGAATGCAACCTCTATGTAAACAAGTGCCACCTAATACATCTCGTTCAATGAGAGCAACTTTTAAACCAAGTTGAGATCCTCTTAATGCTGCGGCATAACCGCCGCTTCCTGCTCCAAGGATTACCAGGTCGTATGAGGCCACGTGTAACCTTTCCTAAATTCCACCCTCGTGAGGTTTCTTAGTCCCTATCCTTTCACGAAAGTAAAACTCGGCAATATTGGGTTTGGGTTTAGGGCTCAAAGTTAAAAATTTGGGGATTAACCAGAAAGTTTTTGTGCTAAATGCACAAGGGTTCGCACACCAACCCCAGTGCCACCAAAACCGTTGTAGCCATATGGTGCACCTTCATTGAAAGCTGGAGGTGCAATATCAATGTGAACCCATGGTGTTTTTTCGTCAACAAATTCATTCAAAAAGGCAGCACCAACCATCATTCCACCAGCAGGATTTGGTGTGAATCCAACATTTGCAATATCAGCTGTTTTTGAGTCAAGAATTGTTCTACTTTCCTCTGGTATTTGCATCGGCCACATTGATTCACCGGTTTCTTTAGCGCTAGCAAATACTTGATCTCGAGCTTCATCTTTATTAGACATAATTCCTGCAGTTCTTGAACCAAGAGCCACAGTGGCAGCACCAGTTAATGTGGCAAGGTCAATTATTAAATCTGGTTTGTCTTCTTGAGCTCTTGCTAATGCATCAGCTAAAACTAGTCTTCCTTCAGCATCAGTGTTTAATACTTCAATAGTTTTTCCACCATATGTTGTAACAACATCACTTGGTCGTTGCGCTGAAGCAGATGGCATGTTTTCTGCTAATGCTGCATAAGCTGTGACATTGATTTTTAAATCTAAATTCATAATTGCCCTTAAAGCCTCTATCACTGTTGCAGCACCGGCCATGTCACATTTCATTGTGTGCATTGAGGCAGGAGGTTTTAAAGAAATACCTCCGGTATCAAAAGTTATTCCTTTACCAACAAGTGCTAAATGAAATTTTGCTCCCCGAGATTTATACGCAAGTCTGATTAATCTTGGTGGATTTATTGATCCTTGCCCAACACCAATAATGGCACCGTAACCTTGTCTTTTTAATGCTCTTTCATCTAAGACTTCAAGAGTTAGCTTTGAATTCTTTTTAAAAGATTTTTTGACATAATTTGCAAAGGTTTCTGGATACATATGACTTGGGGGAGTGTTAACTAAGTTTCTGACATTTTTAACTGACTCTGCAATTATTTGAGCCTCTTCAAAACTTGCTTTGTTAATGAATAAGTCTTGCACCAAAATATTTGCTTGTTTTAAACTTTCGTTATTCTTTTCATTCTTGGTTTTAAATTCTGTGAAAGTATAAGCTCCCAGTTCCACTCCGACTGCTACTGCTTGGGTGGCTACTGTTGTTTGGGTTGGAAGAGCAAAAAGTGCTGATTTTTTTCCAACAAGTGAGCGTGCTGCAACAGCTGCTGCTCGTCTTAAGGTTTCCATTTCCAAGGGTTGAGTTTTACTAATTTTTCCAAGACCCACACATAAGATTCCACTTTTAATAGTTAGAAAAGTGATTTCTGATTTTTTGCCTGCAAAGTTCAAAAGTTTGATGGCTTCATTAATTTCAGTTTTTGTTGCAGCCTCAAGTGCTACTGCTGCTTCAAGTAATTCAGGACCGTTATCTGATTGAGCAAAACCTACAACTAATACTTCGTCGGTAGAAATGTTTTTTGAATCTGTGAGGCGAGTAATAGGCATAGTTAGTAGCCTAGTAGCGTTTTGTTTCATGAGCGATTCAGCCAAACTTATTGCATCTCCATTACACCAGCGCCATGTTGAGCTAGGTGCAAAATTTGCGGGCTTTGGTGGCTGGGAAATGCCTTTGGAGTATCAAGGCCAAGGAGTGTTAACTGAACATCTTGCTACCAGAGAAAGTGTTGGCGTATTTGATGTTTCGCACTTAGGAACGGCAACATTAACTGGACCAAATGCGGCAGATCTATTAAATCAAATTTTGACAAATGACATCAATCGCATTAACCCGGGGCAAGCCCAATATTCGACAATTTTGTCAGATCAAGGATTTGTAGTTGATGACTTAATTGTTTATAAAAGATCAAATGATGAAATTCTAATAATTCCCAACGCAAGTAATTCTTCAAACGTATTAGCCATTATCAGAAAAAATTTACCACAATCAGTCGTTATAAAAGATTTGCAAAAAGATATAGCAATTATTGCTATTCAAGGCCCCAAAGCAAGTGCGTTAATTAAAGATCTTGGATTACCAATAGATATGGAATACATGTCTTTTAAAGATGTTTCATATCAGGGAATCAATTTAACAATTTGTAGAACCGGTTACACCGGGGAGAAAGGTTTTGAGGTTTTAATCCCAGTTGAAGCGGCAACTAAATTTTGGGATGAAACTTTATCTCAAGGACATAAATACGATGCTAAGCCAGTTGGTTTGGGAGCACGAGACACTTTAAGAACTGAAATGGGCTATCCATTACATGGCCAAGATATTTCCTTAACAATTTCGCCTCTAGAAGCGGGTTTAGGTTGGGCAATTGGTTTCGATAAACCAAAGTTTTTAGGTAAAGACGCTTTAATTGTGGAGAAG
>JAQCGN010000016.1 GCA_027730605.1 Actinomycetota bacterium | reverse complement strand
AAATGATGGCGACATTGTCACTGTTGCAGGATTAGTTACAAATATTCAACGAAAAGTAACAAAACAGGGTGCGTCGTGGGCAATTGTTACCTTAGAAGATTTAGCAGGAGCTGTTGATTTAATGGTATTTTCGCAAACCTATGCCAATGTTGCAGGCATGATTCATGAAGATGCAATTTTGGCAGTCCGAGCAAAAATTGACGCCCGCGAAGAAGAAAGTCCTAAACTTGTAGCACTGGAGTTTTCAGTTCCTGACTTAAATAGAACCAGAACTGAGCCCGTAATTGTTAAATTACCTCTAATTAGATGCACTCCGCCAGTAGTTGATTCAATAAAATCTGTATTGCAAACACATCCTGGAAGTGTTGAGGTTCACCTTCATTTAAGCAATGGTGACAAAACAACGGTGATGAAAATTGATGAGAAACTTAAAGTTGAACCAACTTCTGCACTATTTGGAGAATTGAAAGCTCTACTTGGACCAAGTGCTGTTGCCTAATTTGGGCTGATTGTTACTCGGGTTAGAAAAGGTGTTGGAACACTAGGGATTTCTTGCATTAAAATAGTTTCACGATTGATTATCTTCATCACAGTTCTGAGCCTTAAATTAGCATCATCAATTTCAAGAATTGACTGTTGTTCAATCGGAGTTAAAGGTAGTAATCCAGCGATTAGAAAACTTAAATCAGCAGGATTTGCAGGTAAATCATGTGCCACGTTGTCATTATCTGCATCCATCATCATCATAAAATCAGCACATTTATCCCTGGCAAGAGAAATTATTGCATCATCAAATTCGGTGAGAATATCTTTTCTTTCTTTAATTTCTCCAATTAGATAAGGAGCTTTGCTCAAACTAATTGATTTGATATCAAATCGTTCTCCACCCATGACCAATATTTCAAATGTTCCATCTGGATTTGCTTGAGTTTTTCTCAAAACTGCTGTCGTGCCAATTTCTGCTATTTGGGGCATGTCTTTGTCGGTTTCAGCACCCTTAAGTATCGAAACAATCCCAAAGCGCTGTTCTGGTTCAGGAAGGGCTAGCAGATCTGACATTAAACTTCTGTATCTATTTTCAAAAATATGCAAGGGAAGAAGTTGTCTAGGCATTAAGACAGTATTTAGAGGAAATAAAGGTAAAGAGATAACACTTGATTCTTCATCTCTCATAGGAAAAGAATATGACAAATTTCAAGATTAAGCATCCCGTAGAATTAAACACATGATTCGCCGTGTTGATCTGAGAAAAGTCGATAAATTACCTCGACCTGTAGTTGAGCGTGCATCACTTGATGTGGATGCGGTGATCGAAATTGTCAAACCAATCATTGAAGATGTCAGAAACAATGGTGACCAAGCTGTAAATAACTGGACCGAAAAGTTGGATAAAATAAGGCCTAGTGCTTTAAGGGTTCCTCAAAATGAAATTGATAAAGCTTTAGCGGAAATGTCTCTAGATGTGGTTTCGGCACTAAAAGAAGCAATCAAAAGAACTCAAGTTGTTCATCAATCACAAATTAGACAAGAAACAAAAACTGAAGTTGTTAAAGAGGGAATAGTTAGCCAACGCTTTATTCCAGTACAAAGAGTCGGACTTTATGTTCCAGGGGGAAATGCTGTTTACCCTTCTAGTGTGGTGATGAATGTGGTACCTGCACAAGTAGCCGGTGTTGCATCAATTGCTGTTGCAAGTCCTGCACAAAAAGAAAACAACGGTTGGCCCAATAAAACTATTCTTGCTGCTTGCAAACTACTTGGCATTAATGAAATTTATTCTGCAGGCGGTGCACAAGCAATCGCTATGTTTGCCTATGGCACACAAAGTTGCGAACCAGTTAATCTGGTTACAGGACCAGGAAATATTTATGTAACTGCAGCAAAAAGATTACTCAGAGGAATAATTGGTATAGATAGCGAAGCCGGACCAACAGAAATTGCGATTCTTGCTGATGAAACTGGAAATGCTTCATGGATAGCTGCAGATTTAATTAGTCAAGCAGAACACGATGTTAGTGCTGCAAGTGTGTTAGTCACAACTTCTGAAGAATTAGCTTTAGCGGTGGAAAAAGAACTGGCACAACAAGTTCCCCAAACAAAACATTCAAGTCGAATAAAAGAAGCACTAAGCGGTTTACAAAGTGCCATAGTTATTGTTAAAGATCTATCACAAGGCCTGGCAGTGATTGATCAATACGCAGTTGAACATTTAGAGATTCACACCAGAGATTCAGCAAATGTTGCTCAAAGGGTTAAAAACGCTGGTGCAATATTTATTGGAGAACATGCTCCTGTTTCATTAGGAGATTATTTGGCTGGTAGCAATCACGTACTACCAACTGGGGGTTGCGCATGTCACTCATCTGGATTATCGGTCCAAACTTTCCTTCGATCAATTCAATATATTGAGTACTCCAAAAATGCACTTAAAGAAGCTGCAAATCAAATTAGAACTTTGTCGCATGCTGAGGATTTACCCGCTCACGGTCAAGCTGTTGACATTCGGTTCGAAAAACCTTGACCGAAGTTACACCAAAATTGTTGATGAACAATAATTAGTAATACCTAAATCTGAAAAGGAGTAAGTCGTGAGTAGAAAAGGGCGAGTGGCTCGAACTACCAAGGAAAGCGACGTGCTCGTTGAAGTTAATTTAGATGGCACCGGCGAGGTAACAGTTGATACAGGTGTGCCATTTTTTGACCACATGCTTAGCCAGTTAGGAAAACACGGAGCCTTTGATTTAACTATTAAAACAAAAGGTGATATCTCTGTTGATGAACACCACACAATTGAGGACACATCCTTAGCACTTGGTGCTGCATTTAAAGAAGCATTAGGGGATAAATCAGGAATTAGAAGATACGGTGATGCCACATTGCCATTAGACGAAGTCTTAGTTAGAGCAGCAGTTGATCTTTCAGGAAGACCATATTTGGTTCACAGTGAAACCGACATTGCTCCCATGATTGGCACCTACGACACCACACTTACCAAACATATTTGGGAATCATTTGTAAACAGTTCAGATATTACTTTGCACATAAAAGTTTTAGAAGGTAGAAATGCCCACCACGTTGTAGAAGCTCAATTTAAGGCTGTTGCCAGAGCCTTAAGAGATGCGGTTGCCTTTGATGCAAAATCAGTTGGAATTCCCTCAACTAAAGGTGTGCTGTAGATAAAACTCATGTTTGATACTGGGTTTTAATGTCAAAAAAAATTGTGGTTCTTGACTATGGTTCGGGAAACATTAGATCTGCACAAAAAAGTTTGCAGAAAATTGGTGCAATTACTGAAATAACAAATGATTATCAAACCTGTCTCAATGCTGATGGTTTAGTGGTCCCAGGAGTTGGAGCATTTGCCTCCTGTATGACTGGAATAAATAAAGTTCGTGGTGGAGAAATTATTGATAAAAGACTTGCCGGTGCTAGAAATGTCTTGGGGATTTGTGTGGGGATGCAAGTTTTGTTTGAAAATGGTTTAGAGCATGGCGAGAACACCTCAGGCTTAGGGCAGTGGCCTGGGGAAGTAACTGAAATTAAATCAACAGTTTTACCTCACATGGGTTGGAATAACGTAGAAGTAGCACCAGGTAGCACCATTTTTGAAGGTGTAGAAAAAGAAAAATTCTACTTTGTGCACTCATTTGCAGCAAAGAATTTAACTCTTGAGGGTACCGATAAAATTGATGCTCCTATAAAGCATTTCACGCTATATGGTGAAAAATTTTTATCTTGTATTGAAAACGGACCACTATCGGCAACTCAATTTCATCCAGAAAAATCAGGTGAAGCTGGGTTACAGTTGCTGAAAAATTGGTTGGCAAGTGTCTAAATTGAAACCGTTAATTTTACTTCCCGCAGTTGATGTTTCCAATGGTCAAGCTGTGCGATTAGTACAAGGTGAATTAGGAACTGAAACAACCTATGGCTCACCTTTGGAAGCAGCACTTAATTGGCAAAATCAAGGTGCAAAATGGGTTCATCTTGTTGACTTAGATGCAGCATTTGGTAAAGGAAATAATAGAGAGTTATTGATAGAAGTGACTGCAAAATTAGATATACAAGTTGAGCTCTCTGGTGGAATACGTGATGATGAGTCACTTGAAAATGCTCTTGCCACGGGCGCTGCTCGAATTAATTTAGGAACTGCAGCCCTTGAAAATCCTGAGTGGACAGCAAAAGTTATTTCGCAACATGGTGAAAAAATTGCTATTGGACTAGATGTAAGAGGTAGAAATTTAGCTGCTCGGGGATGGACCAAAGAAGGTGGAGAATTAATTGAAACTTTGCAACGACTTGATAAGGATAATGCAGCAAGATATGTAGTAACCGATGTAACAAAAGATGGAACCCTACAAGGACCAAATGTTGCATTACTTCGAGAAATTCTTGATTACACAAAGAAACCAGTGATTGCCTCTGGTGGGATCTCTTCCTTAGCAGATATTGCTACTTTAAGAGAACTAACCAAAATCGGGGTAGAGGGTGCAATTGTTGGTAAAGCCTTATACGCACAGAAATTTAGCTTAGAAGAAGCCTTAAAAGTAGCTGAGGGAGTAAATCCATGAGTCTTGCTACTCGAATAATTCCTTGTTTAGATGTTGAAAATGGCAGAGTTGTAAAAGGAGTTAATTTCAAGAATCTAATTGATGCAGGTGATCCAGTTGAACTGGCAAAACTTTATGTTGAACATGGAGCAGATGAGATCACATTTCTAGACATTTCTGCATCAAGAGACAACAAAGAAACATTGCTAGAAGTGGTTCGAAAAACAGCTGATGTGGTTTTTGTTCCACTCACAGTTGGTGGGGGAATAAAAAGTGTTGAAGATGTGGAGCAATTATTAAGAGCAGGCGCTGATAAAGTCTCAGTTAACACAAGTGCCATAGCAAATCCTGAATTAATAAATAAAATTACTCAACGTTTTGGCTCTCAAATACTAGTTATCTCGATTGATGCAAGAAGATCAAAAGAAAAATATGCATCATCAGGCTTTGAAGTCACAACGCATGGGGGAACAAAATCCTGCGGATTAGATGCGTTGGTTTGGACTAAAGAGGCAGTCCAACGAGGAGCAGGTGAAGTTTTACTGAATTCAATGGATAAAGATGGAACTAAAGCTGGTTTTGATTTAGAACTGATCTCGTTAATTAGAGAACATATTTTTGTGCCCTTGATTGCAAGTGGAGGTGCAGGAAAAGTTGGTGATTTCTTGCCAGCAATCCAAGCTGGGGCAAATGCAGTTTTAGCAGCTAGTATTTTTCATTTTCAAGAAGTGACAATTCAAGAGGTCAAAAAAGACCTAGCAAGTCATAAAGTTGAGGTTAGATTCCCAGCTTAGTTTCTTGAAGAATTTTGATTGATTTTTCTTCACCATCAAATTTGATGTTTGCAGCAGTTTTTCGGCCGTAGGTGTAAAGCCATAAATCAATAACATCTCCCTCAATAGTTACACAGCTATTACCAGATTTCATTGTGTAGGTTCCTTGATCGGATTTTGCTATCACGCCAACTTTTGCCTTGAATAAGAAAAACTTACCCGTTTTCGTAAACCCTTTCCATAATATTTTTTTGTCCTCGGCACTAAATACTCTTGGGGAAGAGTTTGCCTGTGCTCTTAAAAGATCTTCATGATGTATGACAAACTCAATAGTGTTGGCCAAATCATCAACACCTGGTAATGAAAATATGGATAAATTTCGGGGACCATTTTCAAATTCTTGTACTAAAGTTTCAAACCCTTTAAGTTTAAGCCCCTCTTTTATTTTGTTTGCATAGTTCTTCATTCCAGGAATAACGATTCCTGCTGCGGCATCAGGTCGATTTTCTCGAATTATTAAATGAAGTAGTAAATCAAAGGCATTCCAGCCTTCACACAAAGTGGGCGCATCGGGTCCCAGATTTCTAAATGTCTGGGCCATTGCAAATCGTTCACGTTTAGCTAAGGAGGTCATGTCTTCAACAATAGGTCAAACGATACCGAAATCAAATTGAGGTAGCGCCTTAAGCAAGAATATAGACATGACCGACTTATCTAATGCCTCAATAAATGAATTTTGGTCCTCTTTGAAACCAAATAGCAGTGGCTTAGTTCCAGTTATCACCACAGATGCAGACACTAAAGAAGTATTAATGATGGCATGGATGAATCAAGAGGCATTCATTAAAACTTTAGAAACAAAAATGGCAACATATTTTTCTCGAAGTAGAAATAAACTTTGGATAAAAGGGCAAGAATCCGGAAATAAACAAAAAGTTGTCGAAGTACGAATAGATTGTGATGCAGACACAGTTTTATTAAAAGTACAACAAACTGGTGTTGCTTGCCACACAGGAGACAAAACTTGTTTTGATGGTGTACTTGTTTGGTCTGCAAAATAGCACATGGATTATTACAAAATTGGAGAAACAAATCCATCTCTTGCAGATTTTAAAGGGTTTGCAGAGACTAGAAAAGTTATCCCAGTGGTGCGCCGTTTAATTGGGGACTCATTTACTCCAGTTGGTTTATATAAAGCATTAGCGAAAGAAAAACCTGGCACATTTTTATTGGAATCAGCTGAACATGGCAAGAGTTGGTCCAGGTATTCATTTATTGGAGTTGCAAGCACTGCAACGCTACGCAGCGTCAAAGGTAAAGCCAAGTGGTCAGGTAAACCTCCGCAAGGAGTTTTACTTGAGGGAAACATCTGGGAAGTTTTCAAACAAACCCTAGATTTTCTTTCTACTAAACGTTTTCCATCTTTACCTCCTTTAACAGGTGGTTTAGTCGGCTACTTTGCCTACGATATTGTTCGAATATTTGAAAAAATTCCAGATAATAATCTGGATGAAACAAATGTTCCAGATTTGTTAATGCTGTTGGCTACTGATTTTGCTGTTCTAGATCACGTTGATGGGACCGTTTGGCTTATCGCAAATGCCGTTAATTATGACGGCACAGATGAAAGAGTGGACATCGCTTATCAAGATGCTTGTAAAAGATTGGATCAGATGCAAAATGATCTATCTTCACCTCAATCTCAACTTAGTTCAAGTCTTAATGCTGAAGCTAAGCCAGTTTTTACAAATAGGACAAAAAGTGATGATTATCAAAAATCAGTTAAGAAAGCAATTGAATATATTGAAGCTGGTGATGCCTTTCAAATTGTGTTGTCGCAAAGATTTGATACCCAAACAAAGGCAACTGGTTTAGATATTTACCGTGTTTTGCGATCAACTAATCCAAGTCCATACATGTATTACCTAAACATTCCGCGTGAAGATTTAGCACAAACTGAGTTTGAAATCGTTGGTTCAAGTCCAGAGGCTTTAGTGACAGTTAAAGATAGAAATGCAATGATGCATCCCATTGCTGGGACCAGACCAAGATCAAAAGATTCCAAAATTGATGAAAAAACAGCTGATGAATTATTAAATGATCCTAAAGAAAAGGCCGAGCATTTAATGCTGGTGGACTTGGGAAGAAATGATTTGGGAAGGGTTTGTAAACCTGGCAGTGTCGAAGTAACACAATTTATGCAAGTAGAAAAGTACAGCCATGTGATGCATTTAGTTTCGACTGTAACGGGAATATTAAATGATGAGATTTCTGCCGCTGATGCCTTACGGGCCACATTTCCTGCTGGAACACTTTCAGGTGCACCTAAGGTTCGGGCCATGGAAATTATTGATGAATTAGAGCCAGTTAAACGAGGCATCTATGGTGGAGCAATTGGCTATTTTGATTTCGCTGGCAATATGGATGTGGCTATCACGATTAGAACTGCACTACTAAAAGATGGGGTTGCCTACGTGCAGGCTGGTGCAGGCATTGTTGCTGACTCCTTGCCAAGTAGTGAAGACCTTGAATGCCAAAACAAGGCTGCAGTGGTACTAAAAGCAGTTGCGATTGCGGCATCGTTAGGCTGAGAGCATAATTTTTAAAATAAGGAGTGAATACATTTAATGTCAAAAGATAGCCACGGGCAAACTCCTGCTGCATGGACTGGAACCTTTGTCATAATTTCTGCCACCGTAATTTCAACTTTGGGTTTGGTTCAAAATAATTGGAACACGTTTTGGATTGGAATTGGTTTAACATTTCTAGGCGGTATTACTTGGATCGTCTGGGAAAAAGCAAGTTCAAGAAGAAAATAATTAAGGTATACAAATGACGAGCGTATTAGACGAAATAGTCGTTGGCGTTCGAGAAGATTTAGCACTTAGACAACAAAAAGTAACCATTGACGAATTAAAAGCACAAGCTGAAAAAGTTTCAAAAGCAATAGATCCTTTTCCAATATTTAATGAAGCAGGTGTTGCAGTAATTGCAGAGGTTAAGAGATCTAGTCCTTCAAAAGGTGATCTTTCAGCCATCAGTGATCCAGCACAGCTTGCTAAAGCTTATGAATCCGGTGGCGCAAGTTGCATAAGTGTTCTTACAGAAGGAAGAAGGTTTAAAGGTTCCTTATCTGATTTAGCAGCAGTCAGAAAAGCAGTAGATGTTCCAGTTTTGAGAAAAGATTTTATCGTTTCAAGTTATCAACTATGGGAAGCCAGAGCATACGGTGCTGATCTTGCACTACTAATAGTTGCTGCACTTGATCAAGAAGCATTGGTTTCATTAATTGAAAGAGCAAAAACTATTGGTCTTACGCCCCTTATTGAAGTTCACACAGCTGAAGAGATCAAACGTGCTGTTGATGCTGGGGCAAAGCTATTAGGTATTAACGCAAGGAATTTAAAAACTTTAGAGGTAGATCGCACTACTTTTGTTCGTCTAGCACCTCTTGTTCCTAAAGATTGCATTATGGTTGCTGAATCTGGGGTTAGAGACAAACATGATCTAATCACTTACGCAAACGCAGGAGCTCACGCAGTATTAGTGGGCGAGAGTTTAGTTTTACATAAAGATCCTCAAGCTGCAGTGCACGAACTAGTTACTGCAGGGGCTCACCCGGCAACAAATCACGGGCGTTAAAACTATGACCACTTTTCTGCAGGACTTAAAAAAAATTGATGAAGAAACGGGTCACTTTGGACAATTTGGGGGCAGATTTGTTCCTGAAGCTTTAATTTCAGCACTAGATCAATTAGAAGCCGAGTATTTAAAAGCAGCAGCTGACCCAAAATTTAATGATGATTTTCAAGATTTATTAAAAAATTATGTGGGAAGACCTAGTCCTTTAACTGAGGCAAAGAATCTTTCAAAACATGCTGGTGGAGCAAGAATATTTCTTAAAAGAGAAGACTTAAACCACACTGGATCACACAAAATAAATAACGTGATCGGGCAAGCACTTTTAACTGTTCGCATGGGAAAGAAAAGAATTATTGCTGAAACTGGAGCAGGTCAACATGGAGTTGCAACTGCAACTGCTGCTGCACTCTTTGGTCTTGAATGTGTTATTTATATGGGCGAAGAAGACACTGTTCGCCAATCACTAAATGTGGCCCGCATGAAACTCTTGGGTGCAAATGTTGTTCCGGTTACAACTGGAACAAAAACATTAAAAGATGCAATTAATGAGGCTATGCGTGATTGGGTAACAAATGTTGAATCCACACATTATTTGTTAGGAACAGTTGCAGGACCACACCCATTTCCAACTATTGGTCGAAATTTTCATAGCATTATGGGAGTTGAAGCACGCCAACAAATTTTAGAAATTACAGGAAAATTGCCAACAGCTGTCACAGCTTGTGTTGGTGGTGGATCAAATGCGATTGGTTTATTTCACCCATTTATTTTGGATAAAGAAGTTCAACTTCATGGTTATGAAGCAGCTGGTGATGGAATTGAAACTGGAAGACACGCTGCCACCCTTTCAGGAGGAACAATTGGAATCTTGCACGGAACAAGATCATATGTTTTGCAAGATGAAAACGGTCAAACATTAGCAAGTCATTCAATTTCTGCTGGACTTGATTATCCAGGAGTTGGGCCAGAACACGCTTGGTTAAAAGACACCGGGCGAGCTTTTTACCATCCAATTACTGACACAGAAGCTATGGATGCTTTTTCTTTATTATCTAGAACTGAAGGAATTATTCCTGCCATTGAAACAGCTCACGCTATTGCTGGAACGGTTAATTTAGCCAGAGAATTAGGAAAAGATGCTGTAATAGTTATAAACTGCAGTGGTAGAGGCGACAAAGATGTTGAAACTGCTGCTAAATGGTTCAAGATAAATCCAAAATCATGAGTTTGTTGCACGACACTTTTTTAAAAGCTAAATCCGAAAATAGAGCAGTTTTAATTGCGTATTTACCTGCTGGATTTCCAACAATTGAAGGATCAATAAAAATTATCAAAGAGATGTTGGAAAGTGGAGTTGACATAATTGAGATTGGTGTCCCATATAGTGACCCACTCATGGATGGTCCAGTTATTCAACAAGCAGTTGATATTTCGCTACACAATAAAACTGGAATTAAAGATGTTATGCATGTAGTAAAAGAGGTTTCTATGTTAGGTAAACCAGTTTTAACTATGAGCTACTGGAGTCCAATAGAAAAATGGGGAATTGAAAAATTTGCCCAACAAATGACTCATGCAGGTGGGATTGGTGTGATAACACCTGATCTTCCACCTGATGAGTCTCAAGCTTGGATAACTCAAACAGATAAAAATAACATTGACAGAGTATTTGTGGTGGCGCCAAGTAGCACTGAAGAAAGATTGAGTTTAGTGACAAAAAATGTCACAGGATTTGTTTATGCCGCAAGTCTTATGGGTGTCACTGGAACTCGAACTGAAGTTTCCAATAGGGCAGAAGAATTAGTTGCTCGAATAAGAAAACACACCACTTTGCCAGTAGCTGTGGGGTTAGGGGTTTCCACGACTCAGCAGGTAAAAGAGGTTGCCCAGTTTGCCGATGGAGTAATAGTAGGAAGTGCGTTTGTAAGAATAATTCTTGAACAAGCCGATTTATCCAAGTCAATTGCTGCCATAGGTCAATTATGCAAAGATTTTGCTCGAGTACTTCGAAAAAACTAACCAGAATTGGCGCAGTATTGGACTACTGATTAGATTGAACATACCTTTTATAAATGGAGCACTTTGATGACTAATCCTGATGACATTCGTAACAAAGCCGCACAGGTGCGAGCTAATGCTAATTCGCAAGACAATAAAAGAGCTAAAACATTTCAAATAATTGGTGGACTTTTTGTATTGACTTTAGTTGTGGGTTTAATTGGTGCTGGAGTTTATGCTAAGAATCAAGCAAGCAGCAATATCACTTTCCCGGAAGAAATTACCGAATATGACTCAACTGCTCAGCTTCCTAAAGGTGTGTCAGCAAAAGAAGGTTATGGAATACCAGTTGGTAAGCAAGATCCCAATGCACCAAGAGCTGAATTGTATGAAGATTTTCAATGTCCCGCATGTGGTCTATTAGAAAAAGCAAATGGTAAAAACATAATTGAAACTGCTGTCAAGGGTGATATTAATCTAACGCTACATCCAATGATTTTCTTGGATAGGAGTTTTCCAGAATCTAATCTTGCTTCATTAAGAGCATCAATGGCTTTTGGTTGTGCTGCTGATGCTGGAAAAACTGCGGAATATCATTCAGGAATATTTGAAATGCAACCTTCGAGAGAAGGGGATGGGTTTTCTGATAAACAATTACTTGATTTGGGTAAAAAAGTGGGAATAGAAGCAGACGCGTACACCACATTTGAAACTTGTTACACCTCAAATAAGTACAAAGCTTGGGCTCAAAACTCACAACTGCATGCGCAAGATCGTGGAGTGCAAGGAACACCATCTTTCTATCTGGATGACAAATTGATAGAAAATACAAAACTTGTTGACCCAACAAGTTTTGCAGGAGTTGTTGCAGAAGCTCGAAAGTAATTGAATTGATTCCATTTTCAATTCCAAGTCCTACCAGCGGTGTTCTTTACTTAGGGTCATTTCCATTAAGGGCTTATTCACTTTTTATTATTATCGGAATTTTTCTTGCAATCTGGTTGGGTAATAAACGGTGGATTTCTCGCGGTGGCAAACCTGGTCAAGTAAGTGATGTGGCAATTTTTGCTGTTCCTTTTGGAATAATTGGTGGCAGAATTTATCACGTTGCAACTGATTGGGAAAAATACTTTGGACCAAATCAAAATTGGGTTGATGCATTCAAAATTTGGAATGGTGGATTAGGGATTTGGGGAGCAATATTTTTTGGTGGTTTAGGTGCTTGGATTGGGTGTAAATATTATGGAATTAAATTGCCCCCATTTGCAGATGCTATTGCCCCAGGGATAATTTTTGCGCAAGCTATTGGAAGATTAGGTAACTATTTTAATCAAGAATTATTTGGTAGACCACTTGATACAATTTGGGGTTTAGAAATTGCTGAAAAGTATAGGCCAGTAGGTTTTGAAAACTTTGAGACTTTTCACCCCACATTTCTTTATGAATTGATTTGGAATGTCCTCATTGGATTTGCTTTAATTATTCTTGATCGAAAGTTCAAAATAGGTCATGGAAGATTATTCGCATTGTATGTGGCTTTTTACAGCGTGGGAAGACTATTCATTGAGAACCTAAGAATTGATGAGGCACGATTACTTTTAGGTGTAAGATTTAATGTTCTTACAAGTTTGTTGGTTATAATTGGTGGACTGGTTTATTTCATTATTAGTAAAAAGATGAAACCAGGAATTGAAAAAGATTTAACTAGGAGTGTTAAAAAATGAGTAAGGGAGTGCGAAAATTAGATCAGGAAACAATTCATCGTAATGTTAATGGCGGTTGGTTAAGACCAGCAGTTTTTGGTGCGATGGATGGTTTAGTTTCAAATTTTGCTTTAATGATTGGTGTAGCTGGAGGAACTAAGGCAGTTGGAGTTGAAAGTACAACTGCAATTGTGTTGGCAGGTTTTGCAGGGTTGTTAGCGGGTGCTTTTTCTATGGCAGCAGGTGAATACACATCAGTTGCTAGCCAAGCAGAACTAGCATTGGCTGAGATCGAATTGGAGAAGAAAGAAATTACAGAAAATCTTGACGAAGAGATTAAAGAATTAGCCCAAGTATGGATTGAACGAGGTGTTTCTAAAGATGTGGCGTTGCAATTCTCTCGCGAATTAAGTATGAATTCTGAGGCATTTATTAATGCCCATTCTTCTGAAGAATTTGGGGTCACTTCAAATGATTTGCCATCAGCAAAGCTTGCTGCAATTTCATCATTTTTATCTTTTGGATTTGGAGCAACTGTGCCACTTATTCCTTTTATGTTTGGGGCAAGTGACATCCTCTATTCAATGGTCATCTCCTTGATTGGACTTTTTGCCGTGGGAGCAGCTGTGTCATTAGTCACCACTAGAACCTGGTGGTACTCAGGCACAAGACAGCTTCTCATTGGCAGTGGTGCCGCAGCAGTAACTTGGTTTCTAGGAACCTCAATCGGGGGAGCGCTTTAATAAAGCGTGGGTTAAGATTTAAGTATCGGGCCATCGTCGTCCCAAAGAATTAACAACTTGGGGGACGATTTTTTTATGCCACTGATTAGCAATAAACCACAAGGTCTATATGACCCGTCATTTGAACATGACGCATGTGGTGTTGCTTTGGTAGCAACTCTAAATAAAAATGCAACCCACGAAATTGTTTCATCTGGCTTAGAAGCTTTAAGAAACCTTGAACACCGCGGTGCATCTGGAAGTGAACCTGATTCAGGTGATGGTGCAGGAATATTAATTCAAATTCCTCATGATTACTTAAAATCAGTAGTTTCTTTTGATCTACCTGAAATGCATTCATATGCAGTTGGCATCGCTTTTTTGCCAACCACTAAATCAGATTACGAAATCACTAAAAACCAAATAATTGAAACCGCAAAAAATGAAGATCTAACGATTTTAGGTTGGCGCGAAGTTCCAACTGATCCATCCACAGTTGGCAAAACTGCACGAAGTGTGATGCCAAAGTTTGAGATGCTATTTATTCAACCTAAGAACAAAAACTTAAAAGGTATTGAAGTAGATAGGGCTGTTTACCCGTTTAGAAAAATTGTTGAAAATAATTCACAAGCATATTTTGCATCACTTTCAGCTCGATCAATTGTTTATAAAGGAATGCTCACCACCGAACAATTAGAACCTTTTTATCCAGAATTATCTGATCCCAATGTGAAATCAAAAATTGCTTTAGTTCACTCTAGATTTAGTACAAACACATTTCCTTCATGGCCACTTGCCCATCCTTATCGTTTAATTGCTCATAACGGGGAAATTAATACTGTTAAAGGTAATAGAAATTGGATGCATGCGCGCGAAAGCTTACTTAAAACTAATTTAATCCCTGGTGATTTATCCAGAGTTTTCCCGATTTGTTCTAACAATGCAAGTGATTCGGCTTCTTTTGATGAAGTTTTGGAATTAATTCATTTAGGTGGAAGATCATTGCCACATGCTGTATTGATGATGATCCCAGAAGCCTGGGAAAACAATCCGAGTATGGATCCCAATCGAAGAGCATTTTATGAATATCACGCTTCACTAATTGAACCTTGGGATGGACCAGCTTGTGTTACTTTCACCGATGGAAATTTAATTGGTGCAGTTTTAGACAGAAATGGATTACGCCCAGGTAGATTTTGGGTTACAAATGATGGTCTTGTTGTTTTAGCAAGTGAATCAGGTGTACTACCGATAAGTCCTGAAAGAGTTATTAGAAAAGGACGCTTGCAGCCAGGAAAAATGTTTTTAGTTGATACTGAAAATGGCAGAATCATTGAAGATGATGAAATCAAACAATCTTTGTCCAAAGAACAACCATATCAAGATTGGCTTCATGCCGGCTTAGTTCATTTAGAACAGTTGCCTGAGCGAGAACACATTGTTCACACCCATTCATCGGTGTTACGTAGACAACAAACTTTTGGCTACACCGATGAAGAGTTAAAAATATTACTGTCACCAATGGCACTAAATGGGGCTGAGCCTTTGGGTTCAATGGGCACAGATACACCGATTGCAGTTTTAAGTAGTAGGCCAAGATTAATTTTTGATTACTTCACACAACTTTTTGCGCAAGTTACAAATCCTCCTCTTGATGCAATTAGGGAAGAAATTGTTACTTCATTGTCTTCTGCAATAGGTGAGGAAAGTAATTTATTAAGTGCAACTCCAGCACATACTCGTCAGGTGGTTTTACCATTTCCAGTAATTGATAATGATGAATTAGCAAAACTAATTCATATCAATCAAGATGGAGATCAACCAGGTTTTGCGGCTCAAAAATTTTCAGGTCTGTACAAAGTAGCCGATGGCGCTCAGGGTTTAGAACAAAGGATCAATGAAATATTTGCTGAAGTGGATCAGGCTATAGAAAATGGTACACATTTAATAGTGCTAAGTGATAGAGATAGTGATGCTGACGAGGCACCCATTCCATCACTTCTATTGCTATCTGCAGTACATCATCACTTAATCAGAACTAAAAAGAGAATGGAAATTGGCTTAATCGTTGAAGCAGGTGATGTAAGGGAAGTTCACCATGTAGCACTCTTGATTGGTTTTGGGGCAGCCGCAGTAAATCCTTATTTGGCTATGGAAACTGTGGAAGATATGGTTCGACAAAAAAGAATCACCGGGATTACTCCTGAGAAAGCTGTGCGAAATCTCGTCAAAGCTTTAGGCAAAGGTGTTTTGAAAGTTATGAGCAAAATGGGAGTTTCAACAGTTGCTTCGTATCGAGGCGCACAAATATTTGAAGCAATCGGAATTTCACAAGATGTTATTGACAAATATTTCACCGGCACAGTTTCAAGACTTGGCGGAGTGGGATTAGCAGTAATCGCTGAAGAAGTGTCCAAACGACATAACATTGCTTATCCATTAACAGGAATATCTCCTGCACACAGACAACTTGCAATTGGTGGCGAATATCAATGGCGTCGAGAAGGAGAGCCACATTTATTTGACCCCGAAACAGTATTTAGGTTGCAGCATTCAACCAGCACAGGTCAAATGGATATTTTCAGAACTTATACTCAGAAAGTTGATGAGCAATCTAAGAGATTGATGACACTTAGAGGCCTATTTGAATTCAAGAGTGACAGAAAATCAATTGATATTGAACAAGTTGAACCAATAGAGCAAATAATGAAAAGATTTAGTACTGGGGCAATGTCTTATGGATCAATTTCAGGTGAAGCTCACGAAACATTAGCGATTGCAATGAATCGAATTGGGGCTAAGTCCAACACCGGCGAAGGTGGAGAAGATCCTGAACGGTATTTAAAAATGGAAAATGGGGATTCCAAGAGATCTTCAATTAAACAAGTTGCTAGTGGAAGATTTGGTGTCACGAGTGAATATTTAGTAAACGCTGATGATATTCAAATAAAAATGGCACAAGGGGCAAAACCTGGTGAAGGTGGACAACTTCCTGGAAATAAGGTTTATCCATGGATTGCTAAAACGCGACATTCAACACCTGGAGTGGGATTAATTTCCCCACCACCGCATCATGATATTTATTCAATCGAGGATTTGGCTCAATTAATTCATGATTTAAAAAATGCTAATAACAAAGCAAGAATTCACGTGAAATTAGTAGCAGAAGTTGGTGTGGGAACAGTTGCTGCAGGTGTTGCAAAAGCTCACGCAGATGTTGTTCTAATTTCAGGTCATGATGGTGGAACAGGTGCCAGTCCTTTAACTTCGTTAAAGCACGCTGGTGCCCCTTGGGAAATTGGTCTTGCTGAAACGCAACAAACATTGCTATTAAATGGTTTAAGAGATCGAATTGTGGTTCAAACAGACGGACAATTAAAAACTGGTCGAGATGTAATAATTGCTGCTCTTTTGGGAGCTGAAGAATTTGGATTTGCCACTGCACCCCTTGTGGTAATGGGTTGTGTGATGATGCGGGTTTGTCATTTGGACACTTGCCCAGTTGGAGTTGCAACACAAAATCCAGTATTGAGAGAAAAATTTAGCGGTAAGCCAGAATTTGTGGAAAATTTCTTTAAATTTATCGCAACAGAAGTAAGAGAATACTTAGCTTATTTGGGTTTCAAAACATTAAATGAAGCAATTGGTCATAGCGAATTTATTGACCCAAAGGCAGCAATTGATCATTGGAAAGCCTCAGGTTTAGATCTTTCTCCAATTTTGCACCGAGTAGAAACTGAAAACTCTTCAACCCTTTATCAAAGTGTGCAGCAAAATCATGGACTTGAAAATGCATTAGATAATAAGTTAATTGAAATATGTAAACCTGCTTTAAAAGATGGCGAATTAGTAAGGGCGCAATTAGAAATAAGAAACGTTAATAGAACCGTAGGAACAATGCTTGGAAGTGAAGTAACTCGTAAATACGGTGGCATAGGATTACCAGAAGACACAATAGATTTAACTTTTAGAGGATCAGCAGGTCAATCCTTTGGTGCGTTTATTCCCCACGGAGTCACTTTAAGACTTGAGGGTGATACCAATGATTATTTAGGTAAAGGTTTATCCGGTGGAAAATTAATAATCAGACCCGATCGAAAAGCAAATTTTGAATCATCCTCAAATGTGATTGCTGGAAACGTTGCAGCCTATGGCGCAACTTCAGGAACACTATTTGTGCGCGGATTAGTAGGAGAACGTTTTTGTGTCAGAAATTCAGGAGTAACAGCTGTTGTTGAAGGAGTAGGAGATCATGCCTGCGAATACATGACAGGTGGTCGAGTTGTAGTTCTAGGAAGAACTGGAAGAAATTTTGCCGCAGGTATGAGTGGTGGTATCGCATACGTGGTGGATTTAAACATTGAAAATGTAAATACCGAAATGGTTGATTTAGATGAAATTGATGATGTCGATATAAATTATCTTTCAGGGATATTAAAAAATTACATTGAAGAAACCGATTCAACTCTGGCAAATGAATTAATTAAAGATACTAAATTGGCAAGATTTACCAAAGTAATGCCACGAGAATATAAAAGAGTCTTATTGGCGCAAGAAAGAGCAAAAAAAGATGGAACAGATCCAATGCAAGCTGTAATGGAGGTGGCTCGTGGGTGATCCAAAAGGTTTTATAAACACCAGAAGAGAAACTCCTAAAAGGCGACCAGTTGATTTGCGTTTGATGGATTGGCGAGAAGTTTATGAACCCTTTGAAACAAACAAACTAAAACTTCAAGCTGGTCGGTGCATGGATTGTGGAATTCCTTTTTGCCATAACGGATGTCCACTAGGTAACTTAATTCCTGAGTGGAATGATTTAGTTTTTAGAGATGATTGGCGTGAAGCATCAGAAAGACTGCATGCTACAAATAATTTTCCAGAATTTACTGGTCGTCTATGTCCTGCACCTTGTGAAACTGCGTGTGTTGTAGCAATTAATCAAGATGCAGTAACAATAAAACAAGTTGAAGTTGAAATTGCAGATAGAGCATTTGCTCAAGGTTTAGTAACACCTCAAGCACCAGCAAGATTAAGTGGTAAAACAGTGGCGGTTATCGGCTCAGGACCAGCAGGTCTTGCGGCTGCTCAACAATTGGCACGAGCTGGTCACACAGTTGCAGTTTATGAAAGAGCAGACAAAGTGGGCGGACTTTTAAGATATGGCATTCCAGAATTTAAAATGGAAAAAATACATATTGACCGACGATTAGAACAATTAGAAGCAGAAGGAATAAAGTTTAGAACTGGAATAGAAATTGGTGTTGATATTGAGGCAAATGAATTAAGAAAAAGATATGACGCCTTAGTTATTGCAGTAGGTGCCACAGCTTGGCGTGATCTACCTGTTCCTGGTCGAGAACTAAAAGGAATTTATCAAGCAATGGAATATTTGCCACCAGCAAACCGTGTTGCCATAGGAGAATTAGCTAAATCTCCCATTGATGTAAAAGGAAAAAATGTTGTGATAATTGGAGGTGGGGACACTGGTGCTGACTGTTTAGGCACTGCCCACAGACAACAAGCAAAAAGTGTTACTCAATTAGAAATTTTACCGCTACCACCAGAAATTAGACCTGATTCTCAACCTTGGCCAACTTATCCAATGACATACAAAGTGACAAGTGCTCATGAAGAAGGTGGAGAAAGAATCTATAGCGTTAACACGCAAAGATTCATTGGCGAAAATAACCAAGTCACTGGTTTAGAACTTGCTGAAGTGGAATTTAAAGATGGCAGATTTATTCCTATCAAGGGAAGTGAAAAAGTTATTCCAGCTGATTTTGTGCTTTTGGCACTTGGTTTTGTGGGACCTGAAAAAGCATCTTTCATTGAACAGTTAAAACTTGGCTTAGACCAAAGAGGAAATATTGCTCGGGATGAAAACTTTGCAACTAATGCAAATGGGGTATTTGTTTGCGGGGATGCTGGTCGAGGTCAATCTTTGATTGTGTGGGCAATTGCAGAAGGTAGGTCAGTTGCAGCAGCTGTTGATAAGTATTTAATTGGAGAGACAAATCTTCCTTCCCCAGTTGAACCAACATCAAGACCGATAACTGTGTGAAATAAACAATCTAATAGAATATAAAATATGAGAAGAGCCAAGATTGTTGCAACACTTGGACCGTCAACAGATAATTTGGCAACAGTTCAAAATCTTCTTAAAGCAGGATTAAACGTTGCAAGATTAAATATGTCGCATGGCAATCATGCTGATCACAAAAAAAGATTAGATCTTGTTAGAGAAGCCTCCCAGATTGAAGGCAAAGAAATTGCGGTTTTAGCAGATTTGCAAGGCCCAAAAATTCGAATTGGCACTTTTGCCAATGGTCCAGTTACGCTAGTTAATGGCCATAATTTCACCATAACAACAGATGATTTGCCTGGAGATAAAGATAAAGTTTCCACCACATATAAAGGTTTAACAGGGGATGTTAAAAAGAATGATCAAATACTTATTGATGATGGAAAAATTCGACTTCAAGTATTAGAAGTTAAAGGAAATGATGTAGTGACCCTAGTAGTAGAGGGTGGAATTATTTCTAATAATAAAGGACTTAATTTACCTGGTGTTGCTGTTAATGTGCCAGCACTATCTGATAAAGATGAAAAAGATTTAATTTGGGCTTTGAATAACGATTGTGATCTTATTGCTTTATCTTTTGTTCGAAGTGCAAAAGACATTGAAGATGTTCACAAAATTATGGATAAAGTTGGTAAGAGATTACCTGTGATAGCAAAGATTGAAAAACCTCAAGCTGTTGAAAACTTAGAAAATATCTTGGAATCTTTTGATGCCATCATGATTGCTCGAGGTGATTTAGGAGTTGAGCTTCCTCAAGAGGAAGTTCCCTTAGTGCAAAAAAGTGCAATTCAAATGGCCAGACAAATTGGTAAACCAGTAATAGTTGCTACACAAATGCTGGAATCTATGATCAGCTCCTCAAGACCAACTCGTGCTGAAGCAAGTGATGTGGCAAATGCTGTGTTAGATGGCGCTGATGCCTTAATGCTTAGTGGGGAAACAAGTATTGGAGAATTTCCTGTTGTCGTCATCGAAACTATGGCTCGAATTATTGAACACGTTGAAGAAGAAGCACTAGATAAGCTGCCAAGCTTAAATATGGAAAGACAAGGAAGTACGGGAAGGGCTTTAACCGCAGCTGCAGTTGCTGTTGGAAGAGCTATTGATGCAAAATTCTTAGTTGCTTTTACAGAAACTGGCAGAGCAGTTCGATTATTAGCCCGTCACCGCTCAGCAACCCAAATTCTTGCTTTTGCCACAGATAAAAAGATACAAAGGCAACTTGCCATTATTTGGGGAGCAGAAACTTTTTTCACTGACAAAGTTCAACACACAGATGAAATGGTTTCCGCAGTTGATCGTCACTTGACCACAAATAAATTAGCCAATTTCGGTGAATTAGTTGTGGTGGTGGCAGGTGTTCCACCAGGAGTACCCGGCACGACCAATGGCATGCGTGTTCATAAAGTTGGGACAGGCGCAGATGGAAGTTAATTTCGTCTGGTAAGGTGAACTTTTAGTAAGGCATCCTTTAAGACCGTCCCGTGAGGCGGAGAAGGAGGTCGAGAAGCACTATGAGTGCAAATTCTCGTAACTCTGCAAGAGTTGTACTTGAATCAACAGATATTTCCCGAGCATTAACGCGTATCGCTCATGAAATTTTAGAAAATAATAAAGGCTCAAAAAATATTGTCATTCTAGGAATTCCATCTCGAGGTGTTCCCTTAGCAAATCGGATTGCTGAGAAGATTTCCGAATTTGAGAAGACAAATATTCCAGTTGGCTCTCTTGATATCACAATGTATCGAGATGATTTAAGGCTTAAACCACCAAGAGCTCTTGCCCCTACCAAAATTCCTGAAGGCGGCATTGATCACAAAGTCGTAATTTTAGTTGATGATGTTTTGTTTTCAGGAAGAACA